>NZ_JBVIIE010000044.1:0-53949 GCF_055569945.1 Streptomyces sp. NPDC031340 | reverse complement strand
TGTGGTTGGCTGTGGAGGGGAGGCAGACGCCCCCACCCCCCCACCCCCCCCCCCCCCCCCCCCCCCCCCCCCCGCCGCCCCCCCCCCCCCCCCCCCCCCCCCCCCCCGCCCCCTCTCCCCCTGCAGCGCCCCCACCTCTCCCCCTCCCCTCCAGCCACATCGAGGTACCCCCATGGCCACCGATGCCGACCAGCCACGACTCGAACCAGCCGCGCTCCGCGAGCTGACCCGCACCGGCGAAGGCCCCCGCCTGCTGGACGTGCGCACCCCCGGCGAGTTCCACACCGCGCACATCCCCGGCTCCTACAACGTCCCCCTGGACACGCTGCGCGAGCACCGCGCCGAACTGCTGCACCACCTCGACGAGGACGTCGTCCTCGTCTGCCGCTCCGGCGCCCGCGCCTCCCAGGCCGAGAAGGCGCTGGCCGAGGCCGGAATGCCCAACCTGCGCGTCCTCGAGGGCGGCGTCATGGCCTGGGAGGCCGCCGGCGGCACCCTCACCCGCGGTCCCGAGCGCTGGGACCTGGAACGCCAGGTCCGGCTGGTCGCCGGCAGCCTGGTTCTGGCCACCGGTGTCGCGGGCGTGTTCGTGCCCGGACTGCACCTGATCGGCACCGCCGTCGGCGCCGGACTGACCTTCGCCGCCCTGAGCAACACCTGCGCGATGGGCATGCTGCTGTCGAAACTGCCCTACAACCGCGGCCCGCGCACCGACATCGACTCGGTCGTCGCCGCCCTGCGGGGTGCGTCGTGATCGCCGTCATCATCGCCGCGTCCCTGCTCATCGGCATCAGCCTCGGCATCCTGGGCGGCGGCGGGTCCATCCTGACCGTGCCCATCCTGGTCTACCTGGCCGGCATGGAGACCAAGCAGGCCATCGCCACGTCCCTGTTCGTCGTGGGCGTCACCAGCGCCGCCGGTGTCGTCTCGCACGCCCGCGCGGGCCGTGTGCGGTGGCGGACCGGGCTCCTGTTCGGCCTGGCCGGCATGACCGGCGCCTACGCGGGCGGACGGTTCGCCGAGTTCATCCCCGGCACCGTCCTGCTGATCGCGTTCGCCCTCATGATGATCGCCACCGCCTTCGCCATGATCCGCGGCCGCAAGCAGCAGCCGAAGAAGGCCCACCACGAACTGCCCGTCATGCACGTCCTGCTGGACGGCATCGTGGTCGGCCTGGTCACCGGTCTGGTCGGTGCGGGCGGCGGCTTCCTCGTCGTCCCGGCGCTCGCGCTGCTCGGCGGGCTGCCGATGACCGTCGCCGTCGGCACCTCGCTGCTGGTCATCTCCATGAAGTCGTTCGCCGGGCTGGCCGGGTACCTCGCCAGCGTGCACATCGACTGGGGCTTCGCCCTGCTGGTCACGGCGGCGGCCGTCGTCGGCAGCGTCATCGGCGGGCTGCTGGCCGGACGCATCCCGCAGAACGCGCTGCGCAAGTCCTTCGGCTGGTTCGTCGCCGTGATGGGCGTCTTCGTCCTCGGCCAGCAGGTCAGCGCCGACCTGCGCCACACCCTGCTGACCAGCCCCTGGACGTGGGCCTCGGTGGCCGCCGCGGCGGGCATCGGGTTCAGCTGGTACACGCTGCGCAAGGCCGGGCGGGCGGCGCGCGGGGCGGACGGGCCGGACATGGCGGTTCCCCGTTCCGCGCGGGAGGACGCCGTGCACCAGGGCGACGGTACCCCCGTCTGACCACACGCGCCGGGGCGGTTCCCCCGCCCCGGCGCACCCGGAACCCGGCCTGGAGGACCTGGAGGAGGTGCCCGGTGGACGAGTCGGAAGTCGTACTCGAGCAGCACGAGCAGCGCGAGGAAGCGGACGCTGCCGCGGCCGCGGCAGCGCTCGACTCGACGGCGGAGGTGCTCAACCGGCTGCGCCGCGCCCAGGGGCAGCTCGCCGCCGTGATCTCCATGATCGAGGCGGGGCGCGACGGCAAGGCCGTGGTCACCCAGCTGGCCGCGGTCTCCCGGGCCCTGGACCGGGCCGGCTTCAAGATAGTGGCGGGCGCGATGCGCCAGTGCCTCACCGAACGGCACCGGGGACACACCCCGCCCCTGTCCGAGGCCGAACTGGAGAAACTGTTCCTGACGCTGGCCTGACGCCCCGGGACCACCGACCGGGCCGGGGCGGGCCGGCGCCGGGCCCTTCACACGTACGGTCTCCATCCGTACGACCTCCACCCCTACCACCTCCACGCGAAGGGACAGGCACACAGGATGGACGCAGAGGACTGGGACGCGCGGTACCGCGGCCGCGAGCTGGTGTGGACGGCACAGCCCAACCGGTTCGTCGAGGAGGAGCTGGCCGGGCTGCCGCCCGCCGGACGGGCGGTGGACCTGGCCGCCGGCGAGGGACGCAACGCCGTCTGGCTCGCCGGACAGGGCTGGGAGGTGGACGCCGTGGACTTCTCCGCCGTCGCGCTGGACAAGGCCGCCCGGCTGGCCGCCGAGCGGGGCGTGCCGCTGCGTACCGTCCACGCCGACCTCACCTCGTGGTCGGCCCCCGAGGCGCCCTACGGCCTGGCGCTGATCGCGTACCTGCACCTGCCGTGGGAGCGGATGACGGGGGTGCTGCGGCGGGCCGCGGAGGCGGTGGCCGTGGGCGGCACCCTGCTGCTGGTCGGCCACGACGCGGCCAACCTCGAGCACGGCCACGGCGGGCCGCAGGACCCGCGCGTGCTGTACACCGCCGAGCAGGTCGCCGACGTGTGGCGGCCGTACGCCGACATCGTGCGGGCCGAGCCGGTCACCCGCCCGGTGACCGACGCGGACGGCGAGCGCCGCACGGCCGTGGACGTGCTGGTGCGCGCCGTACGGCGCTGACGCCGCGCCACGCGGTCACGTGGCCTCGTGGCCTCGTGGCCTCAGGCCGGCTTGCCGGGCTTGGTCGCCAGGTACCAGTCGGTGAGCTTGACGCCCTCCTGGGTGAGGCGGGCCTCCAGTTCCGCCTCGGTGCGCGGGGCGCCCAGGACGACGTCCTCGCCCGGACGCCAGTTGGCGGGGCAGGACACGCCGTCACGGTCGGAGGTCTGCAGGGCGTCGACCAGCCGCAGGATCTCGGGGATCATGCGTCCGGCGTTCATCGGGTAGTACAGCATCGCCCGCACGGTCTGCTCCGGGTCGATGACGAACACGGCACGCACGGCGGCCGTGCCGGAGGTGTTCGGGTGGAGCATGCCGTAGGCGCGCGCGACACGTGTGTCGAGGTCGGCGATGATCGGGAACGGAACACGCACACCCAGCTTCTCCTGGATCGCCCGGGTCCAGGCGAGGTGGCTGTGGACGGAGTCCACGGAGTTGCCGAGCAGGGCGGTGTTGCGGGCGGCGAACTCGTCGGCGAGTTCGGTGAAGGCGACGAACTCCGTCGTACACACCGGGGTGAAGTCCGCCGGGTGGCTGAAGAGCACCAGCCAGCGGCCCGAGTAGTCGGTGAGCCGGACCGGGCCGTGGGTGGACTCGGCCTCGAAGTACGGTGCCTTGTCGCCGATGAGGGGCAGGCCGGCGGGGGCGGGCTGGGTCGGCTGGTCGGAGACGGTCATCGGAGGATCCCTCCAGGGCGATCACAGATGTCTGTATACCCCTTTAACGTATTTTCCCGGTCCCACCCGGTTGGAGGGCCGTACGACCGCCCGGCGGGGGGCCGTACGGCCCTGCCGACTTCCCCGTTCGCCCCTCGGGCCTCCGGGACGGCCGGACCTCCCCGCCGGAGGGAACAATCCGCGTGCGCACAGTGCTGTTCCTGATACCCCGCCCGGTATACGCGAAGGCGTCGGCCGGGACCCTGACCACTGGTCGTAGGAGTGTGAGGACGATGGCGATCCCGGAACGCACCCGGCCCATGGCGGCCGAGGACACCTCGCTCGTGACCGGCTGCGGACGCAGGATCGCCGTACGGTGCCTGCGCCTCGCGCCCGCCGACCGGCCCATCAGCCGGGTCACCCTGGACGTGGGACCGGACCAGGGGGACGAGCACGGCACCTGGGCTGCGCTCACCGCCGACGAGGCCCGCGACCTGGCCCGCCTGCTCCTGCTGCACGCCGGCCGGGCGGAACGCCGCTCCTGACCGGACGGCCGGACCGCCGGACGGCCGCAGTGCCGGACGGCCGCAGCGCCGGACGGCCGCAGCGCCGGACGGCCGCAGCGCCGGACGGCCGCAGCGCCGGACGGCCGCAGCGCCGGACGGCCGCAGCGCCGGACGGCCATAGCGCCGGACGGCTGGACGGCGTACCACCGGATCGCCGTCGAAGCGGCCACCGCCGCCGCACCTGGCGAGAGCGCCCCGTCCGGACTGCCGGAAGGGGCGCTCTCGCCAGGTGCGTCACTGACGCGTCCCGCTCAGGTGTAGATGATCTGCCCGCCGGCCGCGTGCTCGTAGAACTCGCCGACCGTGATGATGCCCTGCACCTGCTCCACCAGGTCGTCCTTGTCCAGTTCGAACAGGTCGACGGATGCCTTGCAGGCGTAGATCCCGGCGCCCGTGTCGGAGATCATCTCGATGAACTCGGGGATCGGCGGGATGTCGAGCTTGTCCATCTTGCGTTCCATGTACCGGGTGACCAGGTCGGGAACACCCGGCATGCCGCCCAGCAGGGTCGGCAGGTGCAGGCCCGGGTTGCCGACCGTGGCCAGCTTGATGTGCTCCCAGCGCTTCTTCGTGATGGCGTCCAGCCCGAAGAAGGTGAAGAACAGGTCGGCCTCGATGCCCTCGGCGCGGGCGCCGTTGGCCATGATCAGAGCCGGGTAGACGCCCTCCAGGGAACCCTTGGAGACGATGATCGAGACCTTCTGGATCGTGGCGACGTCCGCCATGACCGCCCCCTCCTCTCAGATGCAGCCGCGCGGCTTGGGGATTCCGGCGATCTTCGCGGCCGTCTTCGCCGGACCCTTGGGAAAGAGCTGGTAGAGCTCCTTCACGCTGACGCCGGAGCTCTTGCCGAGGACGCGGACGGTGGGTCCGGTGCCCTTCTCGGCGTACTGGGCGCGCATGAAGCGGATGACCGTCCAGTGCTGGTCGGTCAGGGTGTCGATGCCGCATTCCTCGGCGATCTGGCCGGCCATCGGCTCGGTCCACCGGCCGGGGTCGGTGAAGAAGCCTTCGTCGTCGACCGGTACGGGGGTGCCGTCGTAGGTGGCGGTGGGCATGACGGTTTCCTTTCGCTCAGGCGGGGAGGTGGACCTTGCCGCGCTCGGGCATCGCCGAGCCGATGCCGGGCAGGTCCCGGCCCGGCAGGAGGCTGTGCCAGTACAGCCACTCGAAGGCCAGCTTGCCGAGGTGGTTGGCGTGCGACTCCTTCAGCAGCGGCAGCCCCAGCGCGGCCGGGTAGTGCCCCGGCAGCGGCTCGGTGTCGTAGTTGAAGTCGATCAGCAGGGCCTTGTGGAAGCCGGTCTCCACGAAGCAGTTGGCGTGCCCGTCGAAAGACGCGTCCACCGGCCGCCCGTCGAGGAAGCGGCTGATGTTGCGCACCAGCACCTCGCCCTCGAAGTGGGCCACCGATCCGGCCTTGGAGGCGGGCAGACCCGCCGCATCGCCGATGGCGAACACCTCGGGACGGTCGGGGTGCTGGAGGGTGTGCGGATCGACCGGCACGAAGTCCAGCTCGTCGCCCAGGCCCTCGGAGCGTCCGACGTACGCGGCGCCGCCGTGCAGCGGGACGACGACCGCCAGGTCGAAGGGCACCTCGCGCTCGTCGTAGGAGACCAGCCGGCCGCCCGAGCCGTCGACCTCGCCGAGCGTGAACTCGGTGACCAGCTCGATGCCCTTGTCCGCCAGCAGTCCGCCCAGCGCCTTCGAGGCGACCGGCTTGGTGAAGGCCGCGTCGAGCGGGGTGGCGTAGGTCAGCCGGACCTCGTCGCGGATGCCGCGCCGCTGGAAGTACCAGTCGGCGAGGAAGGCGAACTCCAGCGGTGCGACGGGGCACTTGAGGGGCAGGTCCGCCACGTCGATCACGACGCGGCCGCCGTCGAAGCGCTCCAGCGCCCGGTGCAGTGCGGTGGCGCCGGGCAGGTCGTAGAAGGTGAAGACGTTCTCGCCCCAGCCGGGGCCGGTCAGGCCCTCGGTCTCCTCTGGCAGCAGCCGGGCTCCGGTCGCCACCACCAGCACGTCGTAGGCCAGCCGGATGCCGCCGGCGAGGTGGACGGTGCGGGCCTCCAGGTCGACCCGCTCGATCGGCGCCTGCTTGTAGTCGACGGCGTGCAGCTGCCGCGGGCGGGACCGGACGAGGTGGTGGGGCTGGGCGAGTCCGAAGGGGACGAAGAGGAGGCCGGGCTGGTAGAGGTGGTCGTCGTGCTGGTCGACGACCGTGATCCGGAGTTCGCTCTCGTCGTAGGCGCGGCGCAGGCGGTTGGCCGTCATGGTGCCGGCCGTTCCGCCGCCGAGAATCACGATGTGTTTGCCCATGGCTCCACAGTGGCGCCGGGCAGGGGAGCGTCGGCATGGGCCGCTGGTCCCGGGCCGGGTACCCACCGGGGTATGTCCGCGGGCCCGCCGGCGGACCATCGGCCCCCTCGCTCGCCGCGAATGCCCTGACGAGATACCCGCCAGGGTATATCGGCCCTGTCTCACGGGGACCAACAGTCCCCACCTCAGCCCGTCGGTCTCTACGTCCCGGCGCCCCGGGTGCGGTCGACTGGAGACGTCAGCGAGAGCGCATGCGAACGAGAGGGACCCGGCCATGACCGGCACCGCAGTACAGGACCCCGGCACGAACCGGCCGCGCGAGGCCGACGTGCAGCAATTCGAGGTCACCCACGTCGACCAGGACGCCTACGCCGTCGACATCCGCGGCCACCGGCTCCTGGTGGACCAGCCCGTCGCGGTGGGCGGCACGGACACCGCACCCACGCCGACGGAACTGTTCGCCGCCTCCCTCGCCACCTGCGTCGCCTTCTACGCGGGCCGCTACCTGCACCGCCACGGCCTGTCCCGCGCCGGGCTGCGGGTCCGCACCGAGTTCACCATGGCCACCGACCGCCCGGCCCGCGTCGCCTCCCTGCGCGTGGTGGTCGTCCCGCCGCCGGACCTTCCCGAGCAGCGCCGGGACGCCCTGCTGGCGGTCGCCTCGCACTGCACGGTGCACAACACCCTCCACCACACGCCCGCGATCGACATCGAACTGGAGGCGTGACGGGGCGCTGGAACAAATGCGGCCGGGCGCCTGTTGGAACAGATACCCCACTGGGTATACGAGAGGAGCGCGGAGCCCATGCCGACCGTCGAACTGACCAAGGAAAACTTCGAGGAGACCGTCACCGGTTCGGAGATCGTGCTGATCGATTTCTGGGCCGCCTGGTGCGGACCGTGCCGGATGTTCGCCCCCGTCTTCGAGAAGGCCGCCGAACGCCACCCGGACATCGTGTTCGGCAAGGTCGACACCGAGGCGCAGCCGGAACTCGCCGGCGCCTTCCAGATCTCCTCGATCCCCACCCTGATGGCGATCCGGGACCGGACCGTGCTGTACGCACAGCCCGGCGCCATGCCGCCGCAGGCCCTGGAGGAACTGATCGGCAAGATCCGCGCCGTCGACATGGACGACGTGCGCCGACAGGCAACGGCGGGGCCGGCCCGGCGCGGCTGACGACCGGTGCCCGGACATGACGGGGCGCCCGCGCCGAAGCTTCGGTGCGGGCGCCCCGTCATGTCCGGGCGCCCCGTCACGTCCGGGCCCCCCGTCACATCCGGCTCGCGGGCTCGGCGGCTCGTCCGCCCGGTGGCTGGGCGGCACTCCCCCGGCGGGTGGCCGCGCGCCGGGACGGCGGCGCCGGACCGCGTGCGGCAACGGACGCGAGGGCGCCCGCACCGGCCATCGGTGCGGGCGCCCTTTCCGCCTGCGGGGCTCAGCGCTTGCGCAGGGCCGCCAGCGCGGTGTCGAGGTCGGCGGTGCGGGGGCGGTTGTGGGGCAGCTTGGCCAGCATGACCGCCATGCCGCAGGTGTTCGTCAGGGCGGAGAAGACCAGGCCGCCCGCTATGCCGGCGGACAGGAACAGGAAGGCCGGGTGCACCAGCACGCCGAGCAGGAGCCCGAGCAGGACCACGGTGCCGGCGGTGAAGCGCACCTGCCGCTCCATGCTCCAGGAGGCGCGCGTGTCGCAGGCGACGGGGCGCTGCAGGTCGTTCCCCTCGGACGCCCAGGCGCCGGTGCCGCCCGCGAGGGTGGCGGTGACGATGCCCTCGGCGGCCAGCAGCTTGCAGGCGTTCTCCGAACGGGCGCCGGAGGCGCACACCACGAGGACGTCGCCCTGCTCGGCGGCGTGGCGGATCTCCGGCAGCGCCCGCCGGATGTGGTCCAGGGGGATGTTCACGGCGCCCGGAAGGTGACCGGAGGCGTACTCGCCGGGGGTCCGCACGTCGATGACGGTGAACTCGTGCAGCCGGCTGCGCGCCTGGTCGGTGTCGAGGGTGACAGGGGTGGAAGTGCTCATGGCAGAAGTGATCCTTATGGTCGACGTCGTCCCGAACCGGGACGTACAGTACCCCTAGGGGTATTGCTGTGAGGAGTGTGGGTCATGGAACTGGAGCTCGAGGGTGCGGACCTGAAGGCCGTGCTGAACCGGCTGCGCCGGGCGCAGGGTCAGATCTCCGGCGTGATCCGGATGCTCGAGGAGGGCCGTGACTGCGAGGACGTGATCACGCAGCTCGCCGCCGCGTCCCGGGCGCTGGACCGGGCCGGGTTCGCGATCGTCGCGACCGGTCTGCAGCAGTGCATGGCGGGCATCGGGTCCGGCCGCACGGACGGTGTCGGCACCGAGGAGATCCGCACCCGGCTGGAGAAGCTGTTCCTGTCCCTGGCGTAGGGACCGGCCGGCCGGGCGGGCCGGGAAGCGGAAAGTGAAGCGGAAGCGGAAGCGGAGAGCGCATCACAGCATCGCGTCGATCAGCATGAAACCGCCCACCGCAAGCAGCACCGCGGCGAAGATCCGCTGCAGCGTGGGGCCGGAGACCTTCCCGGCCAGCCGCTTGCCGTCCCACGCGCCGAGGACCGCGGCCGCGATGAACGGACCCACGACCGCCCAGTCGAGCGTGTCGACGGTGCCGGCGCGGGTCGCCAGCGCCGCCAGCGAGTTGACGGTGATGACCAGCAGGCTGGTGCCCACCGCGTTGCGCATCCGCATCCCGAGCACGCCCACCAGCGCCGGTACGGCGAGGAAACCCCCGCCGACGCCGAGGACGCCGGTGACCGCGCCGAGCCCGGCGCCGGCCGCCGCGGCCCGGCCCGGACGGGCGTGCGTGACGGGGGCCGCCGCCTTGGCGGGCCGCAGCATGCGGGCCGCGGCCACCGCGGCCACCACGCCGAAGGCCGCCATCAGCACGGGCTCCGGAATGCGGTCGGCGAGCGCTCCGCCCAGCATCGCCGGGCCGATCCCGGCCGCCGCGAACAGCAGTCCGGTACGCCACCGGACGTTGCCGTCGCGGGCGTGCGCGGACAGCGCGGTGACGGAGGTGATGGTGACGATGACCAGGCTCGCGGTGGTCGCCGCGACCGGGGTGAAACCGAGCAGGTAGATCAGGGCGGGGACGGCGAGGACGCTGCCGCCGCCACCGAGCGCGCCCAGTGCCAGGCCTATGACGGCGCCGGCGACGAGGGCGAGTATCACAGCGCTCACGCGACGACGCCCGCCTTGCCGCGCGAGTCGACCACCGGCAGCCCGGCCCCGGCCCAGTCCTGCATGCCGCCGACGACGTCCACGGCCTCCGCGCCGCGGGCCGCCAGCAGTTCGGCGGCCCGCCGGGAGCGGTTGCCCGAGCGGCAGATCACGATCAGCGGCCGGGACTGCGCCCGCGCGGGCAGCCCAGCCCCCGTGGTCAGCGCGGACAGTGGCAGGTGGACGGCGTGGGGGGCGTGCCCCGCCTGCCATTCGTGGGGTTCGCGGACGTCGAGCAGCACGGCGTCGCCGGGCTCGGCGGAGTCGCCGTGGCCGGTGCGCCCGGCGGCCTCCTGCACGGTCACGCGGCCCGGGCCGCCCTTGCTGCGTCGGAAGATGCTCATCTCGGTGTCTGACTCCTGTTTCCGGATCTGTACGAAAGGCCGGCCCGGCCCACTGCGGTGTCCTGGCGCCGTCAGCCGGTGCGCAGCACCAGCCCTGCCTTCTCGGCCGCGTCGAAGGAGTCGTCCACCGCGACGACGTCGCGGCCGACGGCGTCCAGCAGGGAGGCGGCGACGGCGGCGCGCATGCCGCCCGCGCAGTGCACCCAGACCTCGCCCTCGGGCACCTCGTCGACGCGCCGGTGCAGGGTGTGGACGGGGATGTGCACCGACCCTTCGATGTAGCCGCCCGCGCGCTCCGAGTCCCGGCGGACGTCGAGCACGACGACGCCCTCGACCGGATACCGGGCGGCGAGGTCGGCGAACACGGCGCGGCGGAAGGAGGCCGGCGTCTCACCCTCGGGCAGCCAGTCCGCAAGGCCGCCGGTGGCCGCGGCGGCCGGGCGGTCGATGCCCACCCGCACCAGTTCGCGCTGCGCGGCGGCGAGCTGCTCGGGCGACTCGGCGAGCAGGGTGACCGGCTTGCCCCACGGGATCAGCCAGGCCAGGTAGGTGGCGAGCTGCCCCTCGGCCTCGAAGTTGAACGACCCGGAGACGTGTCCCGCGGCGAAGGCGACGCGGTTGCGCAGGTCGACCACCCACTCCCCGGCGGCCAGCCGGGCGGCGATCTCCCCGGCGTCGGCGACGGCGGGCGGGGTGAGGTCGACGGGCGCGGGGCCGGCGGCGTTGGCCGGTCCCATGTGCGTGTAGTAGGCGGGGATGTCGTCCAGGCCGGCCAGCAGGTCGGCGACGAAGGTGTCCACGTCCCGGGTGAGGGCTTCGTTGGTCGCCTTCTCCTTGCCGATGGTCGTGGAGCTGCCCTCCGCCTGGGAGGAGGAGCAGAAGCTGCCGAACCCGTGCGTGGGGAGCACCGCCGTCTCCTCCGGCAGCTCGGCGGCCAGCCGGTGCGCGGAGGCGTGCTGGGCCCGGGCGAGGCGCTCGGTCAGCCGCGGCTCGACGAGGTCGGGCCGGCCCACGGTGCCGATCAGCAGCGAGCCGCCGGTGAACACCGCGACGGCCGTGCCGTTCTCCTCCAGCACGTAGGAGGTGTGGTGCGGGGTGTGGCCGGGCGTCGCCAGGGCGCGCAGGACCAGGCCGGCGCCGGGGTCGATGTCGGCGTGGTCGCCGTCGCGCACCGGTACGCGCTCGAAGGAGACGCGGGCGTCGGCGGGCACGAGGTAGGCAGCGCCGGTGACCCGGGCCAGCTCGAGGCCGCCGGTGACGTAGTCGTTGTGCACGTGCGTCTCGACGACGTACGCGATGCGCACCCCCCGCCGGGCCGCGGCCGCGATCACCTGGTCGATGTCGCGCGGCGGGTCGACCGCTACGGCCGTCCGCTCGCCGCCCGCGAGGTAGCTGCGGTTGCCGAGCCCGGACAGCTCGATCGTGTCGACGAAGAACACGAGTACTCCCTTCGAGTGAGACATTTACCCCGGGGGGTATGTATACGAAGGTAACATGAGTACCCCCTGGGGTATTTCCAAGGATGTCAAAAGCCCGGAAAACACTCCACGAGTACCTCGCCCACGGCAGGACACCCGTCCCACGGGCACGCCGACGAGAAAGGCCGACACCATGCGCTACGACCGCACCGTGCACCTCGACACCGACTTCGCCACCGCCGTCGCCCGCACCCGCGACGCGCTCGCCGCGCAGGGCTTCGGCATCCTCACCGAGATCGACGTCACCGCCACCCTCAAGGCCAAGCTCGACCACGAGATGGAGGACTACGTCATCCTCGGCGCCTGCAACCCCGGCCTCGCGCACCGCGCCCTGGACACCGACCGCGGCATCGGCCTGCTGCTGCCCTGCAACGTCGTCGTCCGCCGCGACGGCGACCGCACCGCCGTGCAGGCCCTGGACCCCGGCACCATGGTCGCCCTCACCGAACTCGACGCCCTGCGCCCCGTGGCCGAGGAGGCCACCCGCCGCCTGGACGCCGCGCTCGCCGCCCTCACCGCGGCGGAAGCGGAGAGCTGACGCGGACGGCCGAAGCCCGCGGCGCGGCCCGGCCGCGCCCGCAGGAAGGAGCACGACCGATGAAGGCAGTCCAGGTCGTCGGCTACGGTCGCGACCCCGAGATGACCGACGTCCCCGCGCCCGAGGTCACCGGCCCGCACGACGTGATCGTCCGGATCGGCGGCGCGGGCGTGTGCCGCACTGACCTCCACATCCTCGAAGGGCAGTGGGCCGAGAAGTCCGGCGTGACGCTGCCCTGCACGATCGGGCACGAGAACGCCGGCTGGGTGCACGCGGTCGGCGACGCCGTCACGAACGTCGCCGAGGGCGACAAGGTCATCCTGCATCCGCTTTGTCGCTGCTGTCTTGGCGTGTCTCACATTCCTCAACTCCCGTTGATCAGACGTGGGGTTAGCAGTTGATGAAGGTCGTGTCGCGGACCTACCGTCCCGACGCGTATTGGTGCACTTCTTCTCTGCCGAGGGTTGGCAGTCCTGGGGGCTCGATGGCGAGCCGTTGATTCGTCTGCGGCCCCTGCACCACGCCGGACGCGAGCTCTGGCGCCCCTGTCCCACCTGCGGACAAGCCGAACGGCTGCACGCGCCGGGACCGTGCCCCCGCTGCAGCCTCAAGCAGCGGCTCCACGAACTCCTTGCCGATGGCTCCGGCTCCATAAACCCGAAGCTACGGCTCCTTCACGACGCCCTGGCCGACACCGGGCGGGCCGGCACCGCGATGCGCTGGCTCTCCAAGGACATCGTCTCCACCGTCCTGACCGATCTTGGCTCCGGCCGTCGGCCTCTCACCCATGAGGCCCTGGACGAGCTCCCCGAAGGCAAGGTCGTCGAGCACATCCGCAGCGTTCTCGTCGCCACCGGAGTCCTGCCCGGGCGGGACGAGCAGATGGTCCGTCTCGAACGGCACGTGAAGAACCTCGTCGCCTCCCATGCGACGGCCGAGGGCCGGAAAATGCCGCACCGGTACGCGACTTGGCATCTCCTGCGTCGGCTTCGCCGACGCAGCCGCGGCAAGGAGATCACGCACTACCAGCTTGCGGGCGCACGGCAACATCTGCGGGCGGCCGTTCATCTCCTGGACTGGCTCGAGGAGCAGAATCTGACCATTGCCACCTGCCGTCAGGCCGACCTTGAACGCTGGATGACCAGCGACGATGTCCGCCATCGCCGGGAGGCAGGACACTTCGTGCGCTGGGCCCTTTCCCAGAAGATCGCCCGCGACCTCAGCTTCCCTGTCGAGCGATGGAACGGCCCCTCCCAGGCGATGGACGACGAGGCCCGCTGGGACACCGCCCGTCGCCTACTGCACGACGACACTCTCAAGCCTGAAGACCGCCTGGCCGGAATGCTATTGCTCCTCTATGCCCAGTGGCCCGCAGCGATCTCCCGGCTCACCGTCGGCCACATCGAGGAGACGGACGGAGCCGTTCGCATCCGCCTCGGCGCCGTTCCGGTCGAGCTTCCCACACCCGTCGCTGACCTGGCCCGACAGCAGGTCGCGGCCCGCCGCAGCCATGCCGTCCTCGGCCGGACAGAGTCACTCTGGCTCTTCCCCGGCGGCCAGCCCGGCCGACCGATCAGTGCCTGGGCCATGGGCGAGAGGCTCCGCAAACTCGGCATCCGGCTCGCGGAAGCCCGTTCGACCGCCCTGTTCCAGCTCGCCACCGAGCTGCCCGCCGCGGTGCTCGCCCGCACCCTCGGCATCGACATCACCGTCGCCGTCAAATGGCAGCGAGCCGCCGCCGGAGACTGGGCCGCCTACGCAGCAGAGATCAGCCAACGAGCCACCCGCCGTCTCCAAGGAGAAGACGTACATGCCCCTCGATGACCAGAGCACCTGGGCTCTGCTCCGACAGCTCGATGACCCGCAGCACATGGAATATCCCCGCGGTTACGACCACGCCGCCGCCCGAGCCCGGTTTGAGCAGCTCGCAGCCCGTTTGGACGCGCGGTTCCAGTGCACCTGCACCGTCGACCGCCAGGTCCAGGACGCTAGCCACCACGGGACAATTGTGATCCCGGCAACCGCCGCCGACAGCGCCGAACACATCACGTTGACCATCAGCAACTTCGGGAACCTCGCCGTCGTGACCTTGGGCAACCCCGGGAGCTACAACGAGGAAGAGGAACGCGAGCTCTTTCACGCCACCGATCGACTGCGCGTCGGGGCAGAACTCGAAGCCCTCGGCTACACCGTCATCGCAGAGCACCTGCTCTGGACGAGATACGACGGCGTCAGCGACCTCGTCTCCTACTACCCGCCCGAGCACCCCCCAACGTGGTGGATCCGCTTCTTCGACTACCTGTGACCCTGCCTGCGGTGTCCCCGACAGAGGCATTCGGCGAGTTCCAATACCCGAGCCCACCATTACGGCGCCTGGATGTCCACCGGATCTATCACGCGGCCTGGGAAAGGACCCGCGCAGTCGTCGATGCGGCCGCGCTCGCCGAGGCCGACGCCGAGTTCGCGGAGGAGTTCTGATGCCGGCCGAAGTCCTGCGCGATCCCCTCGCGCTGAAGTTGTCCCTGCCCGGCGAGACGACAACGGTCATCGCCATCGGAGACCTGCCCAACCCGCGGCTGGCGGCCGACCTGACCGAGGGCCTTGCCGCCTCGGTCCATCCCCACGGGCCGCTCGCCAAGCTGACCACGGTGAAGAGCTTCACCTACACCCTGCGCCGGATGGTCCGCGAACTGGCCGCGGACGGCTTCACCGGGTCGGCGGCCGAGCTGACCAGAACCGTGCTCGGGGCGTTCTGGCTGCGCTCGCACTACCTGGTCGAATACCGCACCCGCACGATCCTGCGCGCCTTCGACACCCGGCATCAGGCGCTGGCGGAACCGGTGCGGCAGATGGTGTTCGGCACCAACTACACGCGCCCCGCCCTCAACGGGCCGCTTCCGCCCTACGCGCCGGCCGAGTGGAACCGGCTGATCGACCTCTGCAAGCAAGAGGTACGCCGCCTCGGGGAGGAACAGCGGGCGATAGTCGCGCTCGCCGAGGGCGGACAGGATCCGGCAGTCAGTGGCTGGAGCGAGGCGAACGGAGCCTGGCTGATGCTGCGGATGGGGCCGGTGACGCGAACGGAGGTCGCCGCCCACCTGGGCATCACGCCGGACCTGTTCACCAAGAGGCACCGGGGCATCGAGAGGGTCCGGGCAGCGCTGTTCCCGTCCCACAAGGACGCCGTTCCCTACATGCTGCTGGCGGCCTGGACCGGCATCGTCCCGGACGGACTGACCGGCCTGGAGATGCCCGGGATCCGCTGGACCGGGAGACAGGCGACGCTGCTGTCCTACACCAAGGGCCGCACGGCGGGCGAGAGCCTGGTGCTGTCGCCGCGGGCGTCGCGGCTGCTGGAGCAGTGGTTGCAGCACAGCGCCCTGCTGCGCAGGCATGCCCCGGCCGAGCTGGCTGAGCATGTGTGGCTGGTGACGCGGCAGGGCAGGTCGTCCCGCGCGGCCTTCGAGGAGTACATGATGCGCGGGTGGGTCAAGGCCCATGGTCTGCGCGGGGATGACGGCGGGCTGTTGCGCATCGACCGCCGGCGGCTGCGGACGACGTTCATCGCGCAGCGGGGCCAGCGGCAGTGGTCCCTGCGGGCGACGGTCGATCCCAACCACTCGCCAGAGGTCGAGGGCGATCACTACCTGTCGGCCGCGACCCCGGCGCAGAAGGCGGTGGTCGAGGAAATCGCCCGGGACGCGCAGGGCGATCTGCTGCGGCGCGCGAGTGCCCCGCTGGTCGTCGACGAGGCGGCCAGCGCCGCCGGGCTGCCGGAGGAAGTACGCCGCCTCGGTCTGGCCGAGGGCGCCTTGGCCGAGTTGCTGTCAGGCGAGCGGGATGTGTTCAGCGGGGCCTGCGCCGACCAGTTCGCCGGCCTGCACGGGCCGAAGGGCACACCCTGTCCGGCCCGGCCCTGGGTCTGCCTGCTCTGCCCGCTGGCGCTGTTCGCCCCGCGTCACCTGCCGAATCTACTGCGGCTGAAGGCCTTCTTCGCGCGGCAGTTCCGCCAGATGCCGCGCGAGCAGTTCGCCGCCGTCTTCGCCCCCTACGCCCGCCGCCTGTCCGCAGACATCCTGCCGCGGTTCGAGAAGGCCGCCCTCGCCGCCGCACAGCGCGACGTCGGTGACGAGGACGCCGAGCTGCCGCTGCGAGCCGAGGAGACCACGTCGTGAGCCTGCTTCCTGTCTCCGCCGAGCCTGCGCACGGGTCGGTCTTCGCCGGCGCCGACATCGCCGCCACTGCCCGCCTGAACTGGCTGCGCGACTGCCCGCGGCCGCGCTTTGAGGACGACGTGTGGTCGTTCGTCGGCTGGGCCGATGCACCGGTGCAGATGAAGGTGACGGAGAAGAACATGCTGTTCGACCGGATCACCCACCAGCCCTGGCGCGTGGTCGCCAAGGAACTCGCCCTGGCCTGGATCGCCACCCAGGACGAGCGCGTCCTCGCCTTGCCCAGGGCCCGCCGACTCCCGCGCCACCCCCGCACCATCTATGCCCGCGTCTACCACCTCACCTTCTGGCTGAACTGGCTGCACGAGCGCCGGATCCCCACGCTCGCCGCGGTCACCCAGGACCACTGCGAGGCGTTCCTGCGCGAGTACGGCGTCGTCCGGGACAAGGAGACCGGCGCTGTCCTGCGGAACAAGGCCGGCGGATCGCTGCGGACGGTGGTCTCCGCCATGCAGGACATCACCGACTACGGCGAGCTGCTGTCGGCCGACCGGCACCGGCCCGGTTTCCGGCCCTGGGGTGCACGATCGCCCCGCGTCGTGACCGGGGCACCGTCCCGGCCGCAGGTGGTGATCAAGACCGAGCCCTTGGGTGACGAGGTCCTGCGGCCGCTGCTGACGGCGTGCTTACACCTGGTCGACGTGCTCGGACCGCACTTCGTGGACTTGCGGAGCCGGCTGCGGGCCGAGCGCGAGTCCTGGCGCAACGTCGAGTGGTCGAGGCATCTGCGGGACGGCGACCGGCTTGCCGCGCTCGTCGAGGAACATCTGCGGACGAGGCAGCCGCTGCCGCGGTCGAGGACGCCCAGGTGACAAAGCGCCTCCGCCTGGGGTGGGACCCTAAGGATCCGCTGCTGACAGCCAACTTCCAGCACCTGCTGCGACCGACGGGACACCGCGACATTCACAAGTCTCTCTTCACCCAGGCCCGGCCGCTGCTGGAGGAGGCGGTCGCCGAGGTCGGCACCGAGTACCTGTGGTGTCGCGACCCTGCCGACGCCCCTCGCGCGGACACCGGCGAGTTGATCCCGTGGTCGTTGCCGTTGTCGAACAGGTCCTCTGATGCCTTGATCCGAATCGCCGGGCACGCCTGCACGGTCGCCACCGCCGCGTTGACGGGGATACGGTCCAGCGAACTGATGGAGCTGACGGTCGGCTGCCGCCGCACGGACGACGCCGACGACACCGGTCTGGCCCGGCACCGCCTGGTCAGCAAGGTCGTCAAGGGGCGTCTATGGGGCGGTGAGGTCGACGAGTGGGTTGTCATCGAGGAAGTCGTCCGTGTCATCGCTCTGGCCGAGCAGATCACGGACGCTGGGCCTGGACAGCCGTTGTTCGGCGCGTTCAACGGCTTCGAGTCCAACGGGGCTATGACCTGGCTGCGGCAGTGGGTCGCCTCGCCCGCCGGGCGACGCATGGGCCTGGATCCGATCCCCGACGAGCCGGTGCACCCCCGCCGCCTGCGGCGGACGCTGTCTGTCGAGATGGCCGCCCGCCCGGGGGGACTGCTGGCCACCAAGGTTCACTTCAAGCACTTGCAAGTGGCCACCAGCGAGGGATACGCCGGCCGGCCGGGCGGCGCCCAGGCCGTCTTCCACCACGAGTGGAAGAAGGAGGAGGCGAAGGAGAAGCTCAAGCGGACCGTCGAGGCATACCGGCAGTTCGAACAGGGACAGATGCCCGCCGGCCCGGGAGCCGACGCGCTGCTGGCTTCCTTCCGCGCCGTCGAGAAGGAACTGGCCGACAACGAGCCGGGCCCGGCGAAGGTGGTCACCGACCGGCAGATCGAGCTGCTGCTGAAGAAGAAGGCGTCGGTCCTGCACCTCTCCGCGGCGAACTACTGCTGGTTCGAGGACCCGGCGAAGGCGCTGTGTCTCAAGCTCGCCGGCACCAGGTCCGCCGCAGCTCCGCTGACGGGGCTGTGTGACAGCTCCCGCTGCCCGCAGGCCACCCACCACATCGTTCACCGTTCCGTCTGGCAGACAACAGCTGACAACGGCGTCGTCCTGCTGGCCAGCCCTCGCATCCCGCCCGCGGAGAAGGCCCGGCTGCGGGCCGAGCACGAGCGGTCCATGCGGGTTCTCGAAGAGATCGACACGGCAGCCGAAAAGGCCGGATGACATGGCACTGAGCCACCACCAGCGCGACCAGATCGAGCGGCGGATCCGCGCGGCCATCGACCGGCTGCTGGCCGGGCAGATCCCGCCCGGCGGAGCCTGCGACGTCAAGACGCTCGCCCGCGAGGCGGGCATCTCCCGCGCCTCCCTCTATCGGACCTGGGGCCACCTCAAGGACGAGTTCGAGAAGCGGCGGGCAGCCGCCTGGGCAGCCGGTCAGCAGCCCGACCCGCGCGAGGGCCGCATCGCCCGGCTGCGTGATCTCAACCAGCGGCTCACCGGCAAACTCGCCCGCACCCACACCGAGCTCACGCAGCTCAAGGAACGTCACCAACTGCTGCTGTCGGTTCTGGCGGCCAAGGACGACGAGGTCCAGCGGCTCCGCCGTGAGCTGAGTACGTTCACCGGTACATTTCCGGCTCCCTTGAGCTCACTCGCTGCTCAGCGCGACCGCAGGAAAGCAGATGAGTGATGGTCCCGTCGTCCTCAGCAATGTCTCGGACGTGGCAAAACCCGAGCTTACGAAGGGCTGCCAGCGAAGCAACGTTTGGTTCTGCCACAGTCGCGTAAACCTGCTCCAAGTTCAGCGTTGTAAAGCCGTATGCGGTGACTGTCTGAGCAAGCTCAGTGCCAAGGCCTCGCCCCCACACCTCGGGGGCGAGGCCATACACCAGCTCATGCCCTTCGACGACCTTCGCCGGCTTGATCTCTGCATGACCCACCAGGCGGCTGTCCTGGCGCACGGCCCAGACGTCGAAATTCTCACTTTTATAGGCATGCGTGAAGATCCGGGCAAACGTGGCGCGGTACTCGGCTTCGGGCCAGGGACCGTTACCCATCCACCGGGAAACCTGGGCATCCATGAAGAGCGCTACGAAATCGTCCTCATCAGCAGGTACGTAGGCTTCAAGCAACAGCCGATCACTGCGCAGCGGGGGAGTCATGCCGAGCGACGCTACCCGTCATCAGTTGCTCGCAGCAAACGACTTACTACTGCAGCCAACGCCACCGCACATGATCCAGCTACCACCCCCAGGGGTGCATCGCTGGACCGAGCGTTGACGGCGTCAAACCGAGACATCCAGAACCTGAGGCAAGCCGCTGTCACCAACACCCGACCGCCGCTTACCGCGACACCTGGATAGTGGACACGACCTTCGCCGTGCTAACCCAGTGATCACCTGCGGGCTGTGCCGGGCCTGCCGGCGGGGCGACGACGTGCACTGCGAGCAGAGCGCCTTCCCCGGCATCGACGCGGACGGCGGCTACGCCGAGTACCTGAAGACCTCCGCCCGCAGCGTCGTACGCCTCGACGGCTCCCTGGAGCCGGCCCACGTCGCGGCCCTCGCCGACGCGGGCCTGACCGCGTATCACGCCGCCGCCAGGGCGGCCCGGCGGCTGCGGCCGGGCGACCGGTGCGTGGTCATCGGCGCGGGCGGGCTCGGACACATCGGCGTCCAGGTGCTCAAGGCCCTCACGGCGGCCGGGATCATCGTCGTGGACCGCAGTCCCGAGGCGCTGGAGCTGGCCGGGGCCGTCGGCGCCGACCACACGGTACTCGCCGCGGGACGGCAGGTGGAGGACGTGCTGGAGCTGACGGGCGGCGTGGGTGCCGAGACGGTCGTCGACTTCGTCGGCGAGGGCGGCGCCACCCGGGACGGGGTGCGCATGCTGCGCCGCGCGGGCGAGTACCACGTGGTCGGGTACGGGGAGAACATCGACGTCCCGGCCATCGACATCATCTCGGCCGAGATCAGCTTCATCGGCAACCTCGTCGGCTCCTACAGCGACCTGTGCGAGCTGATGGTGCTCGCCGCGCAGGGCCGGGTCCGGCTGCACACCACCGAGTACCCCCTCGACCGCTTCCAGGACGCCCTGGACGACCTCGACGCGGGCCGGGTGCGCGGACGCGCGATCCTCGTGCCCTGACCCGCGCGGGAGGCGGGGCGCGTCGGCCTCGGTACGGCGGGCCGGCCTCGGTGCGGCGGTCGGCCTCGGTGCGGCGCCCGGATCCCGCGGCGCGGGCGCCGGGCCGTCCGCCCGGGACGGTGGCCGTTCAGCGCCGGGGCGGGCCTTCCGTCTTCAGCAGGGCCAGGTGGGCGAGGTCGCCGGGCGGTGGTGTCGTCATCGACCACAGGGGCGCCGGGGAACCGTAGGCGACCGCGGCCGGCGCGTCGGTCAGGTTCATCCGCTCGCGCAGCCGGCCGTAGAAGTCCATCCGGCCCAGCCGGACGGCCCGCAGCCGGCGCGGGGCCGCGTACACGCCGATCCAGTCGCCCGGGTCGAGCACGCCGCGCAGCTGGCCGTCGATGCTGACCGCGGCCTGGCCCGACCGCGGGAGGACCCGCAGCCCGATGGGCTCGTCGGGCGCCGTGACGACCGACCGGTCGAAGGCCATGTGCGGGGCGACCGGCGTGAAGACGAGGGCCTCCGCGCGCGGCGAGACGACGGGCCCGCCGGCGGCGAAACTGTAGGCGGTGGACCCGGTCGGGGTGGCGACCAGCACCGCGTCGGCCGAGTAGGACGCGAGGAGCCTGCCGGAGATGTAGACCCCGACCGAGACCTGGCGGTCGCGTGCCAGCTTCTCCAGGACGACGTCGTTGAGCGCCGTGACGTGCAGCGGGATGCCCCACTCGTCGTCGGCCGCGCACTCGGCGCGCACCTGGGGAGGCGGCAGCAGCGGTCCCCGGCCTTGACGGACCAGCGCGTCCACTCCCGGCGGCACCTCCAGGCGCCGGGAGGCGCGCAGGGTGAGCAGCATCCGGCTGTCGATCCGCAGCCGTCCCTCGCGCACCGCGTCCAGCGCGGAACGCACCCCGGCGGCAGGCACCTCCGTCAGGAAACCGAGCCGGCCCAGGTCGACCCCCAGGACCAGGGCATCGTTCTCGGCGGCGAGCCGGGCACCGCGCAGGAACGTGCCGTCGCCGCCCAGGGTGACGATGAGGTCGGGGTCGCCCGCGGCCTCGACCTCCTCAGGGGCGCTGCGCCGCCCGCCGTCGCGCCAGACGTCGATGTCGGCGCAGCGCACCGCGTGCTCCTCGCACCATCCCCGGACCACACCGGCCGCCTCGGCCGCCGCCGGGCGCCCGCTGTGCACGACCAGGCCGAGTCGGCTCACTGTCACGTCCACCGTCTGCCTCCAGGACGTCGCGGCCACCGGGACACCGGCCCCGTACCGGCCCGGTACCCACACCACGGCGGTTCGCACCCCGTGCCGGCGCCCCCTCAGACTCTCGTGCCGTCCTTCGCGCAGGCGCGGGCGAAGTCCGCAGTGCGGGTGAAGCACTCCTCGACGCCCTCGTCGGTCAGACCCACCCACAGGTGGTCGGCGCCGGACAGGAGCCGGAGGTCGGGGTGGTGGCCGGACCGGCGCAGGGCGTCGGCGAGGCGGACGGACTGGCGGGCGGGGACGATCGTGTCGTCGGCGCCGTGCAGCAGCAGGAACGGCGGCGCCTTCGGGCCCACCTGGCCGACGGGGCTGGCGTCGCGGGCCGCGTCGGGCCGGTCGGCGGGCGGCCCGCCGAGCAGCAGCGCCTCGAAGGTGGCCGGGTCGTGGGCGTCGAACCGGCCGGGCGGGCAGTCCTCGGCGAGACCCGCGAGGTCGGTGGGCGCGTACCAGGTGACGCAGCCGGTGACGGTGGCCGTGCCGGGACGGGTGTGCTGGGTGAGCGCGGTCAGCGCGGCCAGGTGCCCGCCGGCGGACTCCCCCCACAGCACCGTGCGCGAGGTGTCCACGCCGAGGTCGCCGGCCCGGCCGTGCAGCCAGGCGAGCGCGGTGGCCAGGTCGTCGGTCTGGGCCGGGTGGGGCGCCTCGCCGGTGAGGCGGTAGTCGGGGCAGGCCACGGCGAAGCCGGCCCGGGCAAGCCGGGCGAAGGGGCCCGGCCGCCAGTGGCGGAAGCGGGGGCCGAGGTCGTCGCGCAGGCCCGTGCGCCAGGCGCCGCCGTGGACGAAGACGATCAGCGGTGCCGGTCCGGCGGCGTTGTCGGGGAGCCACAGGTCGACGGTGAGCGGGCGGCTGCCGTCGGGGATGGCGTAGACGACGCCGCGCAGCAGCCGCACGCCGTCGGCGGGACGCGCCGCGGGCGGCAGCGGCAGGGCCAGCGGGTCGGGCGGCGCGAGCAGGTGGAACGGGAACGGTGCGGGTGCCTGGTGGGTCATCGGGTCGTGGTCCGTCCGTCAGCGGGCCGGGCGCGGCAGGACGCGGCGCGCGTTGGCGGTGGTGAGGTGGCGCCAGCTCGCGGCGCCGTCGGGTGCGGGCGCGGCGTCGAGGGCCGCGACATGGGCCTCCACTCCGGCGGCGGGGGTCCAGCAGTGGTCGCTGCCGTACAGCAGCCGGTCGGGGGCGACGAGGTTCAGCAGGGCGGGCAGCTGGCGCGGCAGGGCCGGCCCGGCGAGGTCGTAGTAGAGGCGTCCCAGCTCTTCCACGGCGTCGGGCGCGCGGGTTCCGGCGGGCATGAACATCTTCATGAACCCGTTGATGCGGTCCGCCAGCACGGGCAGGGCGCCGCCGCAGTGCGGCACGATCACCGTCAGGTCGCGGTGGCGCCGGAGGGTGCCGGACATTAGCAGGTCGGTGACGGTGCGGGCGGTGTCGAAGATGAACTCGACCATGGGGCGGGGACGTCCCAGGGCGGACCGCTCCCAGCACACCGGCGAGGTCGGGTGCAGGAAGACGACCGCGCCACGCCGGTCCAGCTCGGCCCACACCGGCTCCAGGTCCGGGTTGCCGAGGTAGGTGCCGTGCGTGTGGGACTCCAGGACCACGCCGTCGGCGCCCAGGGTGTCGTAGGCGTGGGCGATCTCCGCCAGGGCGCCGTCGACGTCCGGCAGCGGCAGGGAGGCGAACAGGCCGAAGCGGCCCGGGTGTTCGCGTACGGTGTCGGCGCCCGCCTCGTTGACCTCGCGGGCCAGGCGGCGGGCGGCGGCGGCGTCGCCGAAATGGACGCCCGGCGACGAGACGGACAGCATCGACGTCTCGATGCCGCAGCGGTCCATCAGCTCCAGGTGCGCGGCGGCCGACCAGGTGGGCCAGCCGGGGACCCCGTCGGGGAGTTCGTGTCCGGCCTCGCGGGCCTGCCGGACGTAGGAGTCGGTGACGAAGTGGGCGTGGACGTCGAGGTAGCCGGGGGTGTCAGGGGACACGGGAGGTTCCTTCTTCTGCGGCGGGGGGTGCGGGGGCGGGGCGGCGCGTGAGGCGGTCGCGTACCCACGGGAGGCGGTCGCGTACGGCGGTGGCGCCGCGCTCGCCGAGCACGATGCCGGCCAGCCCGGTCAGGCCGATCAGCGGCGGGGCCGGCGAGGTCAGGTCCAGCCCCTGGTACAGCGCGCCCATGAGCAGTCCGGCGGCGAAGGACAGGCCGGCCCGGCGCAGGAAGGCACGCGGAGCGACGGGCTCACCGCTCACACTCGCAGGGGTCACGCCGGTCACGCATGGCACGCTGGGCGCGCGGCTCAAGGGACTCTCATCGGTCTCACAGGGCGCCCAGCGCAACCTGGCCGAGTCCCATGCCCAGCAGGCCGAACAGCGCCACCGGGGGCGGTGCGGGCGACTTGACCCGCACCACCACGTAGGCCACGCCGACCAGGACGCCTGCCAGCAGCGCCTTCAGATACGGCATCGGTTCAGCTCCCGGTGCGCCACTGGTGGTCGGGCAGGAAGGTCACGTCGTACCGCTGCGGCACGGTGCCGAACTTCTGCGGTTCGGGCACGAACGGCCGCTGCGGCAGGCCCAGTTCCTCGGTGGGGGTGCCGAGGTTCTCGAAGAATCGCTCGAAGGTGCCGTTCGGGCCCGCGGCCACGCCGACGATACGGCTGTGGTGGCGCTCGATGCGGTAGGCGTGCGGGCAGTTCTTGGGCACGAAGCCGAAGTCGCCGGCCGTGAGCAGCTTCTCGTGCTGTTCGCCCTCCAGGTCCTCCACGAACAGGCGCACGGCGCCGTCGGTGATGTAGAAGACCTCGTAGGTGTCCGGGTGCGAGTGGGCGGGGATCAGGTCGCCCTTGGGCCCCTCGCAGGTGAAGAAGTTGAAGGTGTTCTCGGTCTGCTCACCGCCGGCGTAGACGGTGAAGAGGTCGGTGAAGAGGTGGGCGCGGTCGCCCATGCCCTTCTCGACGAAGTACGGCTTGCCGGGGTCGGCGGGTATCTGCGAACGGCTGCGGTAGCGGGTGGCGAACTCGATGGTCACGGCGATCCTCTCTGATCGGAACCCGGTGCGGGCGGTGCGCACCCCGGCAGGCGGCTCCCGGCGGGTGCGTGGGCCGCGGTGCCCGGGCCGCGGTGCCCGGGCCGCGGTCCACGGACCGGGTGTGCGGACCGGGTGTGCGGACCGGGCGTCCGGGCCCGCGGTGTGCGGACCGGACGTACGGGCCGCGGTGTGCGGACCTGCTGTTTCCGGACCGGGGTCCGGGCTCGGCGGGGTGGGGGCGGCTGCTCCGGCGGTGGGGACGGCCCTTGCGGCTCCTGCACAACCTAGGTCCGGCAGCGCGGGGCGCCCGGCATACACTCGGCCACGCGATGAAGAAAAACGGACAGATCCCGGCTCAGGGCGGGGCGACGGTAATCCCGGCCGTGCCGTACCGTCCGAGCCCGGGCCGGCCGCCCGGCCTGGAGGTCCTCGACCTGCCGGGGCTGGCCGAGCGCGCCCGGGAGCGGCGGCTGCCGCTCACGATGCCCGCGCGTCCGGGGTTCCACCTGCTGATCGCGCTGCGCCGCGGCCGGCTGGAGTGCTCCGTGGACTTCACCGCCTACCGGCTGACCGCCGGGGACTGGCTGTGGGTGTGGCCGGGGCAGGTGGTCCGGTTCCCCTCGGGGCACGAGGGCGGCGACGGCACGGTGCTGGTCGTCCCGCCGGGCTTCCCCAGCGCGGCGACCGACGCGCTGATCCGGGACGGCGAGCACGTCCCGCACCGGCTGATCACGCCGGGCGAGGAACGCCAGGCGACCCTGCTGCGACTGCTGGACACGCTGACGGACGAGCACGCCGCGCTGAGCGACCTGCCGCTGGAGGCGTACGTGGAGACGTTGCGCGACCTGCTGTCCGTGATCCTCATCCGGCTCGTCCACCTGGCCGACCCGCTGCGGGCGACGCGCACCGGCGACGAGCCCTTCCAGCGGTTCCGCCGGGCCGTGGAGGAGGGCTTCCACCGCACCCACCGGGTCGAGGACTACGCCGCCGGCCTGGGGTACAGCCCCCGCACCCTCACCCGGGCCACTCGCGCCGCCCTCGGCTGCGGCGCCAAGCGCTACATCGACGACCGGGTGCTGCTGGAGGCGAAGCGCCTCCTCATCCACACCTCCCTGCCGACCGCCGCGGTCGGCGAGCGCATCGGCTTCTCCCACGCCACGGCCTTCAGCGCCTTCTTCCGCCACCGCACCGGCATGACCCCGACCGAATTCCGGTCCGTGGCCCGCCCCTGAGGCCGGACGTTCCGCCGTCCCGGCAGGCCAAGGGCGGGCGGGGCGGTCACCGCTACGAGGCCGGGGGCTGCGGCGGGCGGGGGCGGATCTGCATGCCGGGGCGGCGGCGGTGGACGGTGAAGTAGGCGATGCCCTCCTCCCCCGCGGTCAGGCTGCGGGTGGAGCCGTGGGGCAGCCACAGCACCGTACCCGGGGCCAGGGCCTGAGGCCCGTCGCCGGCCGGGGTGTCGACCGTTCCGGAACCGGCGACGACCGTGACCAGCACGTCCAGGTCGGGTTCGGTGTGGGTGGCGATGCGCTCGCCCGGCGGCAGCCGTACGAGATTGGCGTCGAGTTGGCGCCCGCTCTCCGCCAGCTTCCAGGCCACCTCGACCGACGCGGGCGGCCGGCCGGTCAGCGCACGGGCGTCACACAGGATCTGCGGGAGTGGCTCGGATGGCATGGGACTCCTCGTGGGGCCGGGTTTTCCGGCCCTAATTATTACAGGTACGATTTGGAAAAATTCCGGAACCGGAATCGGGAAACGGGAAACGGGACCGGGACGGGAACGGACGCAGGCTCAGGGAGGCCGGACCGACATGTCCACCGGGCAGGAGAGCCCTCGCCGTCGCGAGGTGCTGGAGGTACTGCGGGCCGCCACGGCACCGCTGGGCGTCACGGACGTGGCCGAGCGGATGCGGGTGCACCCCAACACCGTGCGCTTCCACCTGGACGCCCTGGTGAGCGAGGGCCTGGTGCAGCGGCGTACCGAGGAGCCGTCGGGCCGCGGACGGCCCAGGACCGTCTACGCCCCGGAGCCGGGCATGCACCGGGGAGGCACGCGGGGCTACCGGCTCCTGGCGCAGGTGCTGCTCAGTCAGCTGGCGTCCACCGGGCCGGAGGCGCACCGGGCCGCCACGAAGGCCGGCCGGGCATGGGGCGCCTTCCTGGTCGATCCGGCGCCGCCGTCCCGGCAGCCGACCGCTCAGCAGGCCGCCGACGGACTCGTCGCCCTGCTGGACGACCTCGGCTTCGCCCCCACCGCCGAACCCGGGGACGAGAGCGCCGCAGCGCCGGAGCGCATCCGGCTGCGGCACTGCCCCTTCCTCGAACTGGCTGAGGAGTACGGGCAGTTGGTATGCCCACTCCATCTCGGCCTGATGCAGGGGGCTTTGGAGGGACTGCGGGCTCCGCTGAACGCGGTCCGGCTGGAGCCGTTCGCCACCCCCGACTCGTGCGTCGCCCACCTCCGACCCGCACCGGCCTGACGGAGCGTCCTCCTTCCGTCGCTCCACCGTCAGTTCAGCAATTCCGCCGAGAAACCCATGAGATCCGTAAGCCGTTCGAGAAAGGCAACACCTCGATGAACACCACGTCAGCCGCCGCCGCGGGGGCAGTCACCTTCGTCTGGCTCGGCATGGTGCTGGCGATCTCCTTCCTGGAGGCGCCGCTGAAGTTCCGCGCTCCCGGCGTGACCGTCCCCCTCGGCCTGGGCATCGGCCGGCTGGTGTTCCGGGCGCTGAACTCCGTCGAGGCCGTCCTCGCCGTCGCGGTGATCGTCGCGGTCGCCGTGGGAGACCCGACGGCGGGGGTCATCGCGCTGACCGTCGTCGTGACCGTTTCGCTGGCCGCACAGCTGGCCGTGATCCGTCCCCGTCTCAACCGCCGTTCCGACCGCGTCCTGGCCGGGGAGGAACTGCCCCGTTCACGCGGTCATCTTGCCTACGTGGCCGTGGAGTCGGTGAAGGTGGTCGCCCTGCTGGCGCTGGGGGTCAGCCTCCTCGCGGTCTGATCGCGGTCCGGGCTGCCGGGTCCGGCCCGGTGCTGCGTCACGCGTCCGGCGCGTCGCCTCCGTCCGACCCGCCTCCGCCCGGTCCGCCTCCCTCCGGCCCTGTCCCGCACGCGGCGCGCCCCGGTGCGCGAGGGGTGCGGGCGCCGTCGGGGCCGTAGCCGAAGCGGATCACCACCTGCGGGTGGCACCGACGCCACGCCGGGCCGCTGGCCGCCCGCAGATCCGGCCACTCCATGGCCTGGTGCAGCAGCGAGGTGCGCACCCCGTGCGCGGTCGCGGTGAGCAGCACGCGCTGCAGGGCCTGGCCGGCTCGCAGCCAGTTCTCGCGGCGGTCGTGGGTGGTCCACAACAGGGCGAAGTGGGTGTGGCGTTCGAAACGCAGGGCGGGCAGACGCAGAGCCGGCGGGAGCGGTCCCGTGAAGTCCCGCATCGGCACCCGTCCGGCCGCGTCGCGCGGGCCGAGGGCGGTGGCGGGGATGCCGTACGGGGTGGCCGCCCCCGGTGCGGTGATCCAGGCGCGGCTCTCGGCCGTGCGCAGCGGGTTGGCGTGGTTGCGGGCCTCGGCGGCGGCGGTCAGGCGCAGCAGCCGCCGGGTTCCGGCGATGTCCGGCAGGTGCAGCCGGGCGCCCTCGGCGTGCGCCGCCGCGCTCATCTCCGCGATGACCGGTTCGGGTACCGGGCGGCCGGTGAACGGCATCCGGCTGGTGTGGCGCCGCGCGATGGCGTCGTAGAGGTCGGGCTCCGGGGTGTGGCGGCCGTCCTCGTCGAACGGGCCTGCCAGCTGGACGGCGACCAGCAGCGCGGGGTCGGCCGGGTCCGGCAGCAGCCGCACCCGCGGGCGCCGGCCCATGCGGGCGGCCGCCAGGCGGAGGTTGAACACGGCCGCGCCCACCGACAGGTACTGGGCGCGCCGGAAGGGGTCCGCCAGCGGCAGTGACCGCTCCGGCGCCGGGCGGACCTCCAGCGCCAGGCTGTCCGGGTCCAGCCGGAAGCGCCAGGGCTGGGTGTTGTGGATCGACGGGGCCGCCACGGCGGCCGCCAGCAGTGTCTCCAGGGCAGCGGCGTCCAGGACTTGGGTGCGCACGGTGTCTCCTTCCCTATCGCGGGCGACGCGACTGTCCCTGGTGTGTGCGGACCGGGGCGGGTCGGCGTCCGCGGGCTTGTGCTGTGCCGGGTCAGTCGCGGCCGAGGCGGAGCCGCCAGGTCTCGGGACCCGGTCGCGGGTGCTCCATCGGCACCGGCCGCACGTCCGGTTCGGGCACACCGGTGTCCACGCCGGTGTCCACGCCGGTGTCCTCGGCGCCGCCGCAGCGGCACGCTCGGCCGCGGCCGTCCTGCTGCCCGGCCTCGGTGTCCGCCGCGTCCGGCGGCGTCTCGGGGCCCCGGCGCGTCTCGGTGTTCCGGTGTGCGGGGGCGGCGTCCGGCGCCGGGGCGTCGGCGAGCCGTTCGTGCAACTCGCGGAGCAGCGCGGCGAGTCGGACGCCCGGCGCCACCGCGAGCAGCAGCAGCACGAGACCGTTCTCCTTGGCGACGTGCTCCTCGAAGAGCACCTGCAGGGCGCGGGCGTCGGCCGCCGCGCCGGTCGGGGCGGACGCGGTACGCAGGGCGTCGACCAGCGCGATCATGCAGCTGTGTTCGGCGATGAGGCTCTCGATGAGCAGCCGGCTGTCGGGCAGCCGCCGCGCGGCGGGATGGAGCACGGCCTCCTCGGCGGCCGCGTGCGGCAGCAGTTCACGCTCGCAGAAGGCGACGAGGCCGGCCCTGACCGGATCGGCGGCTCCCGGATCGTGGTCCGCGGCGGCGAGCAGCGTCGTCACCCGTCCGGCCGGCTCCCCGGCCAGCCGGACACGGTGTGTCCCGGCCGCCTCCAGAGCCGTGGCGTCCTCGGGCGCCGACGCCAGGGTGAGAGCACTCACGGCATGCCTCCAGCGGTTCACGGCCGGAGTTTCCGGCCAGTGCGGTGGGCCGACTCGTCCGCCACGTCCCCGACGCGGCCGGCGCGCCCGCCGACGACGTGGTGCGGGACGCCGTCGCCGGGGCGTGGCGGACATCCGTCCGGCACGACGGGTGGGACGACCGGACGGTGACCGGGCCGGGGGCCGCGCTGCCGCGGCCCTTGGACACGAGGAGACGTGGCCGGGCAGCCGCACCCGACGGTCCGGGTGGCTCCCGGCCGGTCGGTGACCAGCATCATCGCGCCGCCCACGCCGGGTCCTGGGCCGGACGGTCCACCGGCCCCGGCCCCCCGGCCCCCGCTTCGGCCCAGGCAACAGGGCCGAACGGCCGCCCCGGAAGGGATCTTCGGCCCGGGCGGGACGGCGCCGGCGCCGGTTACCCTCCGGGATCATGAAAGCGGCTCCTCCCCGCCGCTACGGACGTCCGTCCCGGCAGGCCCGCCGGTGCACCGCCCGGTGACCGCGGCGCCGACGCCGGGCGGACGGCCGGCCCCACCCGCGCAGGCCCCACCCGCGCAGGCCCCGCGCAGGCCCCACGCGCACAGGCTTCACCCGCGCACGCCCCGCCCGCGCGCGACGCGCCACGCCGAGCGAGGCGGTCACCGCGGCCGGAACTGCAGACCTCACCGCGGCGGCGTTCAGTGCGCGATCGCCCAGTCCGGGGTCCAGGTGCCGGGGGCGTCGTGGCCGGGCGCCGCGGCGGCGAGGTGGGCGCGGAGGGTGACAAGCGCCGGGTGGGGGTTGTCGCGGTGCCAGAGCAGCGAGTGCGGGTAGACGGGCGTCGGATCGGTCACCGGGATGCGGCGCAGGCCGTGGCCGGCCGGCCAGACGAGCCGGGTGTTCCCGCCCATGAAGGTGGCCAGGGCCGGGGTGTCGGCGACGGTGTCGAGGAGCGCGTCGGAGCCGAAGTTGGGGCCGGTCGCCTCGATGGTGAGACCGAACTCGGCGACGAGGTCGTCGTAGTAGGCGGCCCACTCGGTGCCGGGGACGACACCGGGCATCCAGATCCGGTGCCCGGCGAGCCCGGCGAGGGTCACCGAGCGGGCGTTCGCCAGGACGTGGGCGGGGCCGGTGAGGAGCTGGAGCGGCTCGTCGAGCACCCGGACGGAGGCGATGTCCTCGGGAAACGGCCGGCCGGGCGCGGCGACGGCGCGGAACGAGGCGTCGATCTCCCCCGACCGGATCGCGGCGACGGCCGTCTCGATGTCGAACAGCATCACCACGTCCAGGTCGATCTCCGGGTGCGCGCGGTGGAAGCCGCGCATCAGGCCCGACGCCGCGACGCGCGAGGCGATGATGTCGACGCGCAGCGGACGGCGGCCGGTGCGCACGGACGAGACCGCGCGTTCGGCGACGCGCAGCAACTCGCGCGCGTGGGACAGGAACGCCTGCCCGTCGATGGTGAGTTCGGCGCCGCGCGGGGTCCGTGTGAACAGCCGTACGCCGAGGTCCCGCTCCAGCGCGGCGATGCGCTTGGAGACGGCCTGCTGAGTGACCGCCAGTTCGGCGGCGGCCTCCTGGAACTGCCCCGCATCGGCGGCGGCGACGAAGGTCCGGACGGTGTCGAGGTCCATGCCGACACCCTAGGGACACAACCGTTGGTTGTGTCCGGCGGCTCTCCGGTTGTTTGATCCCAGCTCGCGGCGCCCGGTTTGATGCTTCCGATCGCGGATCGGTTGTGCGGGCGACGAGGGGCTTCGGACATGAGGAGCGGGCAGCGGGTGGGACATCCGCTCGGACGGCCGGCGGGACGTCCGCGCGGGCACCGGCTGGGGCGGCCGTTCGGGTGGCTCTGGGGAGCGTACGGGACCAGCGCGCTCGGCACCTGGCTCGCCTTCGGGGCGTTCCCGCTGATCGCTGTCCGGGTGCTGCACGCCGGGCCGGCCGAGGTCGCCGCGCTCTCCGCGGTGGGGTCCGCGGTGGGCGCGGCCGTGGCGGTGCCGCTCGGCCCGTGGGTGGAGTTCCGCCGCAAGCGGCCCGTGCTGATCGCGATGGACCTGGTGCGGTTCGCGGCGCTGCTGGCGGTCCCCGTCGCGTTCGCGCTCGGCGTGCTCACCTTCCTCCAGCTCCTGCTGGTGTCGGTCGTCGTGGCGGCGGCCGACATCACCTTCCGCGCCGCGTCCGGCGCGTACCTGAAGACGCTGCTGCCGGCCGAGGACCTGCTCGTCGCCAACGCCCGCTTCGAGTCGACGACCTGGACGACGACGATCATCGGTCCGCCGTTGGGCGGCGCGGCGACCGGCCTGCTCGGGCCGGTGGCGACGGTGGTGGCCGACGCGGTCAGCTACCTGCTCTCGGCCCTGGGCATCCGCGCGATGGGCGGCCGGGAGCGGCAGCCCGGGAGCCGTCCGGGCGCGCGCCTGCGGGCCCGGGACCTGCTCGACGGCTGGCGGTACATCCTCGCCGACGCGACGCTGCGTCCGCTGTTGTGCAACACCGCCCTGTTCAACGGCCTGGTGATGGCCTCCCAGCCGCTGCTGGCCGTCCTGATGCTCGGCCGGCTCGGCTTCGCACCGTGGCAGTACGGCCTCGCCTTCGCCGCGCCCTCGATCGGCGGGCTGCTCGGTTCCCGGCTGGCCCGGCCGCTCGTCACCCGGTTCGGGCAGCACCGGGTGCTGGTCGTGGCCGGGGCGCTGCGCGCGGTGTGGCCCGTCGGCCTGGCGTTCCTCGGGCCGGGCGCCGGCGGGCTGCTGCTGGTGACGGTCGTCGAGTTCGGGCTGATCTTCTGCTGCGGGGTCTTCAACCCCGTCCACGCCACCTACCGCCTCCAGCGCACCGCGATCGACCGGGCCACCCGCACGCTGTCCGCCTGGGCGGTGACGACCAAGGCCTCGACCGCGCTGCTGACGGCGGTCTGGGGCGTGCTGGGGAGCCTGCTCGGCCCACGCCCGGCCATCGGCCTGGCCGGCCTGCTCCTGCTGGCGACCCCGCTGCTGCTCCCCCGCCGCGCCGCGGCGCCTCTGGGCGAGCCGGAGCCGGCGCCTGCGCCGAGCCGGCCCTGACCGGCCGTCATCACGGGGCCGCGCCGGGCACGTCACTGTCGCAGGATCGTCGGCCGACCGGGGGCGGCGGGAGGCGGCGCGCGGCTCGCCGTGCGAGGAAGGACGGCGAGCCGCTTCACATGCCGGTGTGGGACGAGACCGGCGAGCGGGGGAACTCCCGCGGTGTCCGTCCACTCCATCTTCACGCGGGGCAGCGACGATGCCTACGGCTTCGCCGCCCCAGCAGCCCGCCACCGTCAACGCCGCGCTGCGCGAACTGTGGGAACGGCCGGCACCGGCCACGACACCACGCTGAGGAGCCGTTCGTCAGCGGCTGTCCGGCGTCGCGGTCACGCGGGCGCCCTCACGCGGGCGTCGTCGTGAGGCCGGTGGACAGCCAGCGGACCACCGACTCGGCGGTGTACGGGCGGCCTTCGGGGGCGATCCGCGGCAGGAAGCCGAGGTCCTGGCCGATGGTGACGACGGGGGGCTCCACCGCACCGTGCGGGCGGCGCTGGCCCAGTCCCACGGCGGCCAGCAGGCCGTTGCACAGGCACTGGCGCCCTTCCGTCTGCTCGGCGGCGCCGCCCTTGCGGAGGTAGGCCGCGCGCGGCTCGGCCGGGCAGCGGTAGGCGAGGGTGCCGCGCTCGGAGCGGTACGGGGTGCGCAGGTAGCCCAGGTCGCAGACCCGGTGGCGGGCCGCGCCGACGGCGGGGTCGGCCAGCGTCCCGGGCAGATCGGCGATCTTGAAGGGGAAGGCGGTCGGGGAGGCCGCGGGATCGTTGCGCACGGTCAGTTCGGAGCGGAGCCGGCGGGCCACCAGCTCCCGCCGCAGCCGTGCGTCGAGCCCCGACTCCTCGCACAGCGCGAAGACGCTGCCGAGCTGGACGCCGGCCGCGCCCGCCGCGCGGGCCCGTCGCAGGTGTTCCGGCCCGCACTGGCCGCCGGCGATCCAGAAGGGCAGGCCGAGCGCGGCCATCCTGGCGAGGTCCGGGGTGTCGCGGGGGCCGTAGACGGGGTCGCCGTCCTCGTCCAGCCGTACCGGCCCGCGCGGCGGCGCGCTGTGCCCGCCGGCACGGTGGCCCTCGACGACGAACCCGTCCGGCGTGGTCTCCGGTGAACGGCACAGGTACGAGGCCAGGGCGGGCAGCGAGACGATGGCCAGGACGTCGGGACGGCGCAGGGGTCCCGGCCGCGCCCCGTCCAGCACAGAGGCCGGGTCGAAGCGCAGCTCGGCGGGCCGGTCGTCGCCCTCGACGTCCACGCGTGCGGTGACGGGCTCGAGGCGGGCGAGACGGGTGGCGATCCCGGGGATCTGTGCGGGGATGCCCGCGCCGACCAGGACGTAGTCCACGCCGGCCAGGACGGCGCCGAACATGGCGGGGACGGTGGCGAGTTGGACCTTCTCCAGGTAGTTGACGCCGACCGGCCCGGGGTGGCCCTCCTTGGCCAGCCACACCTCGCAGAAGTTGGCCACGACGGTCAGCGAGCGGGCCGGGCACGCCTCGTCGGCGGTGAGCCGGGGCGTGGCCGCGAACCGCTCCCCGGCCGCGATCCCACCCGCGACGAAGTAGCGCCGCCGGACGTCGTCGGCGAGTTCGGGTACGGGGAAGGCGGCCAGCGCCCGCCTGAGATGACCGCCGGGGTCACCGCTCTGCAGCACCCGGATCAGCAGCGTGTCCAGAGCGGTGCCGGAGACGACACCCAGCTGTCCGGTGCGCGCGACGGCGCGGGCGAGGCGCCAGCCGGACACCCCCACGCCCATTCCGCCCTGGATCAGCCACGGCAGGTCGGTTGTCGTCCGGGATGTGCGCATGAGTCCTCGCAGGTGTGATCGCCGGTTCCGGAAGCCGTACTTACGGTTGCGTAACCTACGCTACCGTAACCACGTCGCCGGGATGAGCGGCCGTCACCCCTTCCCGTGTCAGGGCGTTCACGGTCCGGCGGGACGCACCCTCTTGGGCAGGGGGATTTCAGGCCGACGGCCGGTGCCGGGAACCGGCCCGCGAGGGGACGTCGGACAACCGCGCCGAAAGCAGGGGGGCTTGACCGGACCTGGGACCGGCGGGCGGATCGGAGAGGCACGGGCGGCCTGGCGGCCTCGGCGCGACTGCCGTCGCCGGGGTGACACCGGCGACGGCCCACCGCCCCGTGACCCGCCGACCGGTCAGGGGGCGTCCCCGGTGCGTAGCACCGGGGACGCGGGCCGGATCGCCCTCCGGCCCGCGCAGGCTCCGTCTACCCCGAAGCGCCGCCCCCATGTGGTGCTCACCGAAGGTGTCCGGCCGGGTGCGGCGGGAGCAGCCCGGGGCCGCTCCCGCCGTCCTCACCACCGTCCTCACCACAGGCCTCCCCGTCGTCCGCCCCCGCGCCGCCCGCCCCCGCGCCGCCCGACCCTGCGGCGTCGCCGCCGCCCGGTCCGTCCGGCGGGTCGAGCAGCAGCCGTTGCCGCAGCATGAAGGCGGCCCCCATGTCGGCCTCGCGCGCGAAGCGGCACAGCAGGACCTGTACGCGGGTGTCGTCGCCCTTGCGGACGGCGGACACGATCCGCTCGATCAACAGCCGCACCTCCGGCGGCGGCCCGTCTGGAACAGTCACCGCGCGCGGGTACCCGCGTTCCGGGCATCCAAGATCACCCACACGGGTGAGAGTGCGGCCCGCGCGGGACCCCGGCGGGCGCCCGAGATCGCCTCCGTACAATTTGAGGCCGAACGACCGCACGGCGCCCACCGCCCGTGCGGTTCTTGCGCAGGACCCGAAGGAGCCGCCCGTGCCCGGTCAGCGATCCATCACGGAAGCCGAGTCGCTCGTCTCGGCGAAGCTCGGCGGTTTCCCGATCCGCCGGGAGCAGATGGCGGCCGTGGCCAACATCTACCGGGCCGCGTCCGCGGTGCGCCAGCACCTGGAGAACTCCGTACTGCGCGGCTCCGACCTGACCTGGACGGCGTTCGTCGTGCTGTGGATCGTGTGGGTGTTCGGCGAGTCGGAGACCCGGCACGTGGCGGAGGAGGCCGGCATCTCCAAAGGCACGCTCACCGGGGTGGCGCGCACGCTGGAGTCGCGGGGCCTGCTGCGACGGGCCGCCCATCCGAGCGACGGCCGGCTGGTGCTGCTGAGCCTGACGGACCAGGGCGAGGATCTGATGCGGCGGGTCTTCCCCGAGTTCAACGAGGAGGAGGCCTTCGTCACGGCCCGCCTGAGCGACGCCGAGTGCCGCGGTCTCGCGGAGGGGCTGCGGCAGGTCGTACTTCAGATCGAGGAGCACGGGGAGGAGCGCCGCCGGGAGCTGCTGGACGGAGCGGAACCCGCGCCGCGGCGCAGCGGCCGCCGGCCGAGGACCTGACCGACGGCGCCCCAGCCGACCGACCGGCTCCGCCCGTCGCCGGGTCGGTCGTCCCGCGTCGGCCGGCGCCGACCCGTCGCCCCGCGCCGAACGCCCCACGCCGGTCAACTCCGACCGGCCGCCCCGCGCCACCCAGCTCTGACCCGTCGCCCCGCGGCGGTCAGTTCCGACGAGTCGGCTCCGGCCGGTCGGCTCCGGCCGGTCGGCTCCGGCCGGTCGGCTCCGGGCCGATCAGCGCCGGGCCGCTCGTTCCGCGCCGAACGCACCAAACCAGTCCGTTACGGGCCGTCCATTCCGGGCCGTCCATTCCGGGCCGTCCATTCCGGCCCTCCGTTCCGGGTCAACCGGCCGTAGCCGACCAGCGTCCGCCAGGTCGGCCTCGCCGGGTCCGCCTCGCCAGATCGGCCTCGCCGGGGTCAACCGGTCGGCTGACGCACGCCGATTGACCCCGGCCACCCCTCAGGCGCGGCCGCGCATACGCGCCGCCTCCACCAGTGCCTCGAACAGCCGCTGCTGGACCGGGTCCCGTTCGGCGGTGTCCTCCGGGTGCCACTGGACGGCGACGAACCAGCCCCGAGCGGCGGTCGCTTCGAGGGCCTCGACGGTGCCGTCGGCGGCCGTGGCGACGGCCGTGAGGCCGCTGCCGAGGCGGTCGACCCGCTGGTGGTGGTAGCAGGAGGCGTCCAGTTTGTCCGTGCCCAGGGCCTGTTCCAGGAGCGTGCCCTGCCGGACGCGGACCGGGTGGACGCGGTGGCGGTGGTCCAGGTCCGGGCCGCCCATGTCCTGCTCCAGGGTGCCGCCGAGCGCGACGTTGGCGACCTGCAGCCCGCGGCAGACCGCCAGCAGGGGCAGGCCCGACGCCAGGGCGTGGCGGGCGACCTGGAGGTCGAAGGAGTCCTGGAGCTCGTCGACGTCGTAGACGGTGTCGTGGGTGTCGGCGGCGCCGTAGCGGTGCGGGGCGAGGTCGCCGCCGCCGGGCAGCAGGACGCCGTCGAACCGGGCGAGCCGCTGCGCCACTCCGGCCTCGGCGGGGTGGATGGTCGCGGGTTCGCCGCCCGCCCGCCACACGGCCTCGATCAGGGCGCGGGCGTTGACCTCGGCGGCGAAGCGCAGGGCGGAGGTGGTGGCGGAGAAGCGGGCGGGGACGGCGATGAGCGGGCGGGTCACAACTGGATCCAGGTCGTCTTGAGTTCGGTGTACTTCTCCAGCGCGTGGGCGGACTTGTCGCGGCCGTTGCCGGACTGCTTCATTCCGCCGAAGGGGACGGTCAGGTCGCCCTCCTCGTAGCAGTTGACCCAGACGGTGCCGGCCCTCAGGGCGCGGGAGACGCGGTGCGCGGTGGACAGGTCGGACGTCCACAGGCCGGCGGCGAGGCCGTACTCGGTGGCGTTGGCGAGGCGGACCGCCTCGTCCAGGTCGTCGAAGGTGAGGACCGACAGGACGGGGCCGAAGATCTCCTCGCGGGCCAGCCGCATGCCGGGCTCGACCCGGTCGAAGACGGTCGGCCGCAGGTAGGTGCCGCCGGTCTCCGCCAGGGCGGGTTCGCCGCCCGTGCGCAGGCGGGCGCCCTCCGCGCGGCCGTTGGCGACGTGGTCGCGTACCCGCTCCAGGTGGGCCGCGCCCACCAGTGCGCCCATCTCGGTCGCCGGGTCGAGGGGGTCGCCGAGCCGGAGTTCCTCGGCGCGGCGCACGATCGCGTCGGTCACCCGCTCGGCGACCGAGGAGTGGACCAGGAGCCGGGAGGGCGCGGTGCACATCTCGCCCTGGTTGAAGAAGATCCCCCAGGCGGCGGTGGCCGCGGCCCTGTCCAGGTCGGGGGCGTCGGGCAGGACGATGTTGGGCGACTTGCCGCCGAGCTCCAGCCAGACCCGCTTGAGGTTGGAGTCGGCGGCGTAGCGCAGGAAGTGGCGGCCCACGGCCGTCGATCCGGTGAAGGCGAGGACGTCGACGTCCGGGTGCAGGCCGAGGGCGCGGCCGGCGGTGGGGCCGTCGCCGGTGACGACGTTCAGCGCCCCGGGCGGCAGTCCGGCCTCGGTGCCGATGCGGCCGAGGAGCAGGGCGGACAGCGGGGTGGACTCGGACGGCTTCAGCACGACCGTGCAGCCCGCGGCCAGGGCCGGGGCCACCTTCCAACTGGCGAGCGTCAGCGGGAAGTTCCAGGGGACCACGGCGCCGACCACGCCCGCCGGTTCGCGGGTGACCAGGGCGAGGGCGTCGGGGGCGGCGTGCGGGGACTCGTCGGTGAGCTTGTCGGCGAGTTGGCCGTACCAGCGGAAGGTGTTGATCGCGGCGCGCAGTTCGATGTCGTGGGCGTCCGTGATCGGCTTGCCCATCTCCAGGGTGACGGTGAGGGCGAGAGCCTCCCTTCGTTCTTCGAGCAGGTCGGCCATGCGCAGCAGGACGCGGCCGCGGTCGGCGGGCGCCAGGCGTGGCCAGGGGCCGGAGTCGAAGGCGCGGCGGGCGGCGGCGACGGCGTGGTCGACCTCGGCCTGCCCCGCGTCGGCGGCCTCGGTGAGGACCTGCCCGTCGCGTGGCGAGACGACCGCGAAGGTCGCGCCGGATCCGGGTTCGTCGGTCCCGTCGATGTGGTGCAGCGTCGGCAGGTCGAGCGCCTCGGCGCGGCGCAGCAGGTCGTCGTGGGTGACGTCCAGCATGTGTTTCCGTCCAGGGGGTACGGGAGGGCGGCGATGCCCGGGTACGGGATCACCGCGGTACGGGAGCAGTGGGGAAGGGGCCCGGCCCGTCTGCGGGAGGGGCCGGGCCCGATGAGGGTGGGTCAGCGGGCGGAGGCCCGGGCGTGGACGGCGCGCGCGGCGCCGGCGCCCAGCAGCAGCACCGCCGGTACGGCGAGGACGAGCCAGGCGGCGGTGGCGGGGTCCCCGCCGATGAGGGTGGTGAAGTTCGCGACGACGATCCAGATCACGGCGGCGATGCCCAGGGCGCCGAGGGCGGGCGCGATCAGGGTGTTCCAGGGCCGGGTGTCGAGGCGTGAACGGCGGAAGAAGACGATCACGGACACCGACGTCAGGAAGTACAGCAGCATGCAGGCGAGGACGCCGACGCCGCTGCCCCAGGAGAAGAGGGTGAGGACGGGGTCCTTGCCCGCCAGCGCGAACGGGACGACCAGGAGCACCGCGATCACGGTCTGCACGACGCCCGCGCTCCAGGGGGCGTGCCGGGAGTTGAGGGAGCGCAGCCGGGCCGGGAGCAGGCCCTCGCGGCTGAGGGAGAACAGGTAGCGGTTGGCGGAGTTGTGGAAGGCGAGGATGCCGGCGAAGAGGGAGGTGGCGAGCAGGACGGGCAGGACGTCGTAGACCCAGCCGCCGAACCGGTCGGCGATCGGCTCGAACACGAACACCGTGGAGTCGCCGCCCGCGAGGGCGCGTCCGGCGGCCGCGGTGGCCTTCGAGGGGCCGTAGGAGGAGACGAGCATCCAGGAGATGAAGGCGAAGAAGCCGGTGACCACGCCGACGGAGAGATAGGTGGCGCGGGGCACGGTCTTGTGCGGGGTGCGGGCCTCCTCGCCGTAGATGGCGGTGGCCTCGAAGCCGAACATGGACGCCACGGCGAACATCAGGGCCACGCCGGGCGCGCCCTGCAGGACGGCGCCCGGGGAGAAGGTGTCGGCGACGCCGAGGCCCTCCGGGCCGCCGCCCGTGGCGAGGGTGACCAGGGCGAAGGCGAGCAGGATACTGAACTCGGCCAGGACGAACACCGCGAGGATCTTGGCGCCGATCTCGATGCCGGCCGCGCCGAGCACCTGGACGACGACCATGGTGACCAGCGCCCACACCCACCAGGGCGTGTGCAGGCCGGTGTAGTGCCCGACCAGGCCGGAGACGGTGACGCCGTACAGGCCGTACATCGCGGCCTGCACCGTGCAGTAGGCGAACAGCGCGACGGCGGCGCTGCCGCTGCCGGTGGTGCGGCCGAGGCCCTTGCCGATGTAGGTGTAGAAGGCGCCCGCGTTCACCACGTGCCGGCCCATCGCCACGAAGCCCACCGAGAACAGCAGGATGACGGCGCCGGCGACGGCGTAGGCGGCCGGGGCTCCGGGGCCGTTGCCGATGGCGACGGCGATCGGGACGGCTCCCGCGATGCCGGTGAGCGGCGCCTGGGCGGACAGGACGAAGAAGAGGATGCCCAGGACGCCCAGGGCGTTGCGTTTGAGGGTGGCCGCGGGGCGGGTGCCCTCCGCGGTCTGCGGGGAGGCGTCGACCGTCTGACTGTCCACTCGGATCACCTGCTGAGGAAGGGAAGAGGTTTCGTTTTGAGCCAAACGAGTTGCCTCATGGTGAGCTGGAACTATCCATCTGACAAGGGGGCGGGAGAGGAATTTACGGACGGGAGACCCCCCGCCGCGAGCCGCGACGGGGGGTCTCGTGCCGGGCACGCTCAGTCGCGGTGCGCGGAAGGCCGCTCGCCGAGCGCGCTCAGCAGGGAGCGCAGCTCGGCGAGGGCGGCCTCGGTGTCGGCGCGGTCGCCGACACCGGTGAGCTGGTGCAGCACGAGACCGTCGAGCGCGGCGAACACGAGCCGGTTGAAGGCCGGGCTCACGCCGTCGGGCAGGATGCGGGCCAGCTCGCGCCGCGAGGCGTCGAAGTACTCGTCGTAGCGCTCGCGCACCCGCGGCAGCAGCTCGGGCCGGCGGCGCGCCTCCAGCAGCAGCTCGTACTGGTACGCCTGACCGTCCGCGTCCTGCTCCACCATCTCCGGCACGCCGGTGACGAAGTCCTCGGGCCGGCCGGTGCCCGGCTCCAGCAGGCTGCTGCTCAGGCTGGCGCGCACGGCGTAGGCCAGGGACTCCTCGATCAGCGCGTCGCGGGAGCCGAAGTGGTGGACGACGAGACCGTGCGTGACCCCGGCCTCCTCGGCGACGGCCCGGTAGGTGAGGTGGCGCAGTCCGCGCCGCGCGACCACCCGCACGGCGGCCTTGAGCAGCGCCTCGCGCCCCTCGCCGTAACCGAGCCGCTTCTTCCGCGACCGGGTACGGGGCTGCTGCGAGGTCTCGGCGGACTCCGTCATGCGGCCGACCCTACCCGGGCCGGCCGCCTCAGCGGCGCGGAGGCCGGATGCCACGGAACTCCCAGTCGCCGCCGAGCGCGGTGGACAGCACCTCCTCGGACTCGGTGGGCTGCGCGCCGACGTCCGTGCGGATGGCGGTCGGGCCGGTGACGATGTGGTTGGTCAGCCGGCCCAGACCCTCGACCTCGACCTCGACGACGTCGCCGGGCTGGACGGGCCGTGAGTTGGCCGGGGTGCCGGACAGCAGCACGTCTCCGGGGTACAGGGTGATGGTGCGGGCGATGTCGGCGACGAGGTAGTGCATGTCCCACGTCATCTCGTCGGTGGAGCCGTCCTGCGCGACCTCCCCGTTGACGTACGTCCGCAGCCGCTTGCCGCGGAAGTCCCAGTCGGTGACCAGGCCGGGGCCGAGCGGGCAGAGGGTGTCGGAGCCCTTGACCCGGAGCATGGAGCCGGCGTCGGTGTCCCGGAAGTCGTGCAGGCCGTAGTCGTTGGCGACCGTGTACCCGGCGATGTACTCCCCCGCCTCGGCCGGGGCGATGTTGCGCGCGGTACGGCCGATGACGATGGCGACCTCGCCCTCGTAGTTGAGCCACTTGCAGCCCTCGGGGCGGACGATCGCGCCCCGGTGGGAGTTGAGGGAGGAGGTCGGCTTGTGGAAGTAGGTGGGGGTGCCGGGCAGGCCGATGCCGAACTCGTCGACCCGGCTGCGGTGGTTGAGGTGGACGGCGATCACCTTGGACGGGACGACCGGGGGCAGGTGGTGGGCGTCGTCGATCTTGACGCGCCGGCCGTCCCCGGCGACGAGTTCGTCCCCGTCGACGACGGTTTCGACGGCCGCGCCGTCGAGGAGGATGCGGCGGTATTCGGGCATGGGGGGCTCCTAGCTGCGGCTGTCGGGGGTGGGCAGGCCGGCGCCGGTCCAGCCGTCGGCGGGGCGGTCGAACCAGAGGTGGACCTGGCCGGTGCCGATGGAGTTCTCGTACTCGCCGTACTGGCGGGCCTTCGCGGTGCAGGCCTGCTCGCCGAGGGCGCCGGCCATCATCAGGTAGTGGAAGAACTTCGCCTCGGGCTTGTACCGGGAGAAGTCGTCCATGGTGTCGAGGACCTTGTCGTGGCGGCCCTCCTTGAACCAGGCGATCCGCTCGAGGTCGGCCTCGCGGGCCTCGGGCGTGAAGACGTGCGCCGGGTCGCTGGCCTCGTGGGCGCGCAGCTCACGCAGCGGCCAGAAGGTGTGCGAGAGGGCGCCGGAGGCGATCAGCAGCACCCGGCGGCCCGGGGTGGCGGCGATGCCGTCGGCGAGCGCCCGGCCGAGGCGCAGGTGATCCTCCATGTCGCCGGTCTGGCAGACGCCGATGGTCACCCACCGCTTGTCGGGCAGTCCCTCGCCGAGGAACTTCCACAGGTTGGTGGTGGCGTAGAAGATCGGCAGGTACTCGTCGTCGATCGCGGTGATCCAGGTGCCGTGCCGGTCCGCGAACGAGGCGATGTTGTGGGCGAGTTCGGGGTCGCCGGGGAAGTCGTACGGCATCCGGCACATGCCGCGCGGCAGCTCCTCGGACGTGAACAGCCCGGCGCGCCGCCGCTGGGCGGTGACGACGAACTCGACGGTGGTCGCCCAGTGGGAGTCCAGGACGACGACGGTGTCGTACCCCTGGGCGGAGTCGCGTTCGAAGACGTCCCGGCGCAGCTCCCGCAGGCCGGTGACGAGGGTGATCTCCTTGCCCTCGTTGAGTTCCAGCCGGTCCTGTTCGGGGAGCACGATGGTGGGGACGTGGGCGAGCAGGCCCGCCCCGACGATCTCACCCATGGTCGTGGAAGCCCTTCGGTGCGGTGACGGTGTTCTTCAGGTCGCAGTAGAAGTCGAAGCTCCAGGTGCCGCCCTCCCGGCCCACGCCGGAGTGGCGGGAGCCGCCGAAGGGGGCCTGAAGGTCGCGGACGAAGAAGCAGTTGACCCAGACGGTGCCCGCCACGAGCCGCGCGGTGACGCGCTCGGCGCGTTCGCGGTCGCCGGTGGCCACGGTGGCGGCCAGGCCGAAGCGGGTGTCGTTGGCCAGGCGGACGGCCTCGTCCTCGCCGGTGAAGGTCTGCAGGGTCAGCACCGGGCCGAAGACCTCCTCCTGCACGATCTCCGAGTCCTGGGCGACGTCGGTGAGCAGCGTCGGCGCGTAGTACTGGCCCTCGCCACGGTGGCCGCCGATGACCGGTCGGGCGCCGGCCGCGAGCGCCCGCCGCACGAACCCGTCGATCTTCTCCAGCTGGCGGGGGTGGATGTTCGGGCCGATGTCGGTGGCCTCGTCGCGCGGGTCGCCCTGCGTCAGCCGGGACGCCTTCGCCACGAAGCGGCGGGTGAACTCCTCGGCGACCGGCTCCTCGACGAGGATGCGGGTGGCGGCGAGGCAGACCTGCCCGGCGTTGTCGTACTGCTCCACCGCCAGGTCGACGGCGAGGTCGAGGTCGGCGTCGGCGAACACCAGCAGGGGTGACTTGCCGCCGAGCTCCAGGCTGAGCGGGGTGAGGTTGGCCGCGGCCGAGGCGGAGATGCGCTTGGCGGTGGGCACCGACCCGGTGAAGCTGATCCGGCGCACGTCGGGGTGGGAGGTCAGCGGGTCGCCGATCTCGGCGCCGTAGCCCTGGACGACGTTGAGGACACCGGCGGGCAGGCCGGCCTCGGCGGCGATGTCGGCGAGCAGGGACGCGGTCAGCGGGGACCACTCGGCGGGCTTGAGGACGACGGTGTCGCCGGCCGCGAGGGCCGGGGCGACCTTCCAGGTGGCCAGCATCAGCGGCGCGTTCCACGGCGTGATCAGCACGCAGGGTCCGGCCGGGTCCCAGCTCACGTGGTTGGTGTGGCCCCGCGTCTCGAAGTCCTCGTGCTCCAGCTTCAGCAGCCAGTCGGCGAAGAAGCGGAAGTTGTGGGCGACGCGCGGCATGACGCCGCGACGGTGCGAGCGCAGCAGGGCGCCGTTGTCGCAGGTCTCGACGATCGCCAGGTCCTCCAGGCGCTTCTCGACGCCGTCCGCGACGGCGTGCAGGAGGCGGGCGCGTTCCGCGCGGGGGGTGGCGGCCCAGGCGGGGAAGGCGGCCTTGGCGGCGGCCACGGCGGCCTCCGCCTCGGCGGCCCCGCCGCGGGCGATCTCGCCGAGGACGCTGCCGTCGATGGGCGAGAAGTCGGTGAAGGTGGCGTCGGAGGCGACGCGTTCGCCGCCGATGAAGTGCCGGGTGTCGACGGCGACCCCGGCCACCGTGAGCGTGTGGTCAGTCATGTCCGGTCTCCCAGTGCGGTGTGGTGTGCGGAGGTCACTCGGCGCCGGAGGTGTTCGACTCCAGGAGGCGGCCGCCGTCCCAGACGACGCCGACCTGGCGGTAGTAGGCGGCGATCGGCTCGCGGATCTCCAGCCTGGCCAGTTCCTCGGTGGGCGCCTCGAACAGCTCCAGCTCCGCGTCGCCGCGCCAGGCCTGCCCGGCCTCGAAGGACGCCGCGCCGGACTCGATCAGCTCGTCCAGCGCGAGGCCCTTGCCCTTCTCGATCGACGGCAGCCAGCGGTGGTGGGCCATGGGGTGGCTGTTGACGAAACCGTTCGTCTCCGACGGCTCCCGCAGCGTCACCACGGCCTGCGCCAGCCGCCGGTCCGCGGCGGCGAGCGTCGCCCCGAAGCGGGCCCCGGCCTCGATGCGCGGAGCGGGCCCGTAAGGGTGCGGGCGGGTCTGGTGGATGGAGCCGAGCTTCTTCGGGTAGCCCTGGTGCAGTCCGCGGGCGATCGCGAAGTCCTTGTCGACCCAGATGTAGACGCAGCGCGAGTACGTCTGCCCGCGGTACTTGCAGCGCACGACCGCGAAGGCCTCCTTGTACTGGGAGAGCACGGGGTCGAGCAGTTCCGCGCCGGAGGCCGAGCAGGACTGCCAGTCGGCCCAGATCAGCGCGACCGCGCCGGGGTCGTCGTCGGCGAGCTGAAGCGGTTCGGGCAGCAGTTCGCGCACCCTGGCGGGGTCGGTGCGGTACTCGACGGTGAGCAGGTCACCGGAGTAGCGCCACGGCGGCGACGGGATCAGCGACGAGGCGCCGCTCGCCGTCTTGGGAGGGAAGTATCCACGGACACTGGTCACTGGGGTTCCTTATGCGGTGAGGGCGGGCTGCTCGAGCAGTTCGGCGCGGTACCGGGCGGCGGCGGACGCGGCGGCCCGGCCGCCGAGCGCCACGACGCCGACGAGCCGGCCGTGGGCGTGGTAGCCGACGAGGACGTCCCCGTCCGGGTCGCCGTCGAGGACGCGTACGTCGTCCTTGCCGAGGGCGGGCGCCCCGAAGGACTGCAGCCGGAACTCGTGCTGGTCGCTCCAGAAGGTCGGCAGCGGCGCGAAGGGCGCCGGCGGTTCCTCGGTTCCGGCCAGATGGGAGACGAGGGTCCTCGCCGCGTGCTTGGCGGTGTCCGTCGGGATGGACCAGTGCTCGACGCGGCGCGGCACACCGTCGTAGCGGGGGTTGGGGAAGCGGGCCACGTCGCCGACCGCGACGACCTCCGGGTGTCCGCCGGCGCGCAGCATGCCGTCGGTCAGCACCCCGTCGGTGAGGTCGAGGCCATTGCCGTCGAGCCATTCGGTGTTGGCGACCGAGCCGACCGACTCCACAACCACGTCGGCGGGCAGCACGGTCCCGTCGGCCAGCACCACGCCGGTGACCCGGTCCTCGCCGGTGAAGCCGGACACTCCGGTGCCGAGGGCGAAGCGCACGCCGCGCTCCCGGTGCCGCTTCAGCAGCGCCCGGGCGAGCAGGTCGCCGAGCGGGCCGAGCATGGGCAGGGGCAGCGGGTCGACGACCGTCACCTCGGCGGCCCCGAGGCCCACCGCGGTCGCGGCGACCTCGCAGCCGATGAAGCCGGCGCCCACCACGACGACCCGCGCGCCGGGCCGGGTGAGCGCCTCGCGCAGTCCCCGCGCGTCGGCGAGGGTGCGCACGGTGTGCCGCCCCTCGACCGGGCCGGGGCAGGTCAGGCGCCGGGGCCGCATGCCGGTGGCGACGACGAGCCCGTCGTACGGCAGCGTAGAGCCGTCGTCGAGCGAGACGGTCCGTTCCGCGAGCCGGGCCGCCACGGCCTTCGTGCCCAGCCGCCACTCGGCGTCGGACACCTCGGCGCGGGGGCGGAAGGCCAGGGACTCGAAGGGCGCTCTGCCGGCCAGGACCTCCTTGGACAGCGGCGGCCGGTTGTAGGGCATGTGGGGTTCCTCGCCGACGAGCGTGATCGCTCCGCTCCAGCCGGCGGCGCGCAGCTGCTCGGCGGCGCGCAGGCCGGCCATGGAGGCGCCGGCCACGACGATGCGTCCGGACGGCATCGGGTCAGCCCTCGATCCGGATGGCCTGCAGCGGACACACGTCGGCCGCTTCCTCGACCTCGTCGCGCAGCGCGTCGTCGGGCTCGGAGACGTACACCAGGTGTCCCGCGTCGTCCATGGAGAAGACGTCGGGGGCCGCGAAGACGCACTGGCCGTGGTCCTGGCACTTGTTCATGTCGACGACGACCTTCATGGCCGGTCCTCCTGGGGAACGGGAGCGGGGGAGAGGAAGAAGCAGAAGAGGGGCCCGGCCGCGGAACGGCCGGGCCCCGGCCAAAGGGGCGCCGAGAACGCGCCCCCAACTCGTTTGGCTTCAAACAAGGTAGGCAGGGGGCACCCCCTGGTCAATAGCTATCCGTATGGATAAATTCTTTCCCCGTCCCCCTTGCGGCAAGGTCCGCCCCTCCTTACCGTTTGGCATCAAACAACCGGCCCGGAGCTGCCTCCCGCAGAAGCGCCCCGGCCTCCTTCTCCCCCACGCCACCCGCCTCCCGGACGTCCGGTCCCGGAGGTGTCCCGCCGTCCGCCCGAGGAGACAACGGTGAGCGCTCAAGACCTGCCAGAAGTCCGCCGTCACATGGACCGGCTCGCCGCCGACGGCATCGACGTGGTCCGGGTGACCTATCCCGACCTCATCGGCACCGACCGGGCCCGCGACGTGCTGCTGGAGGAGCTGCCGCGGGCCGTCGAACACGGGCTCGCCTTCTGCCGGGCCGTCTACCACACCACCCCGCAGGGCGACGTGGTCCCGGTCAGCGGCGGCCTGGACGCCGGCCTGCCGGACGTCTCCGTACGGCCCGACCTGAACACCCTCACCGCCCTGCCCTGGGAGCCCGGCGTCGCCGCCTGCCTCGCCGACGTCGTCGACCCGGCCACCGGACGGCCGGCCCCCGAGTCACCCCGCGACCTGCTGCACGCGGTCCTCGACCGGTGCCGGAAGCACGGGCTGAGCCCGGTCGTCGGCCCCGAGCTGGAGTACTTCCTGTGCGAGCCGGCCCCCGGGACGGCCGGCGGGTGGCGGCGCTACGACACCACCGGCGGCGTCGTCTACACCGCCGGCCTGCGCGCCGACCCGGACAACCACCTGCTGCGCACGCTGCGGCAGGTGCGCGGCCTCGGCATCGGGGTGCTCAGCGGCAACCACGAGTTCGACGGCGGACAGTTCGAGATCAACCTGCTGCACTCCGACGCCCTCTCCGCCGCCGACCGCGCCTTCCGCCTGAAGGCCGCGGTCAAGGAACTGGCCCGGCGCGAGGGCAGGCTCGCCACCTTCATGGCCAAGCCGTTCAACGACGCCGGCGGCTCCGGCTTCCACCTGCACTTCTCCTGCACCGGCGCGGACGGCCGCAACGCCTTCGACGACCCCGCCGGCGCCCACGGCCTGTCGGCCACCGCCCGGCACGCCGTCGCCGGTGTCCTCGCCCACGCGCCCGCCCTGGCCGCGCTGCTCAACCCGACGGTCAACTCCTACAAGCGCTTCGGCCCCGACACCCTCGCGCCCTGGCTGATCGACTGGGGCATGGACAACCGCAGCGCGATGGTCCGCATCCCGCCCGAGCGGGGCTCCGGAGCCCGGTTCGAACTGCGCCTCGGGGACGCCAGCGCCAACCCCTATCTCGCCGTCGCCGCGACCACCGCGGCGGCGCTGCTGGGCGTCCTGGCCGGCGAGGAGCCCCCCGCCCCGCTGGAGGGCTACGGCTACGACACCAGCCGGGCGGCCATGCTGCCGACGACCCTGCCGGCCGCGCTCGACGCCCTGGAGGCCGACGCCGACCTGACCGAGCTGCTCGGCAAGTCCTTCACCTCTTCCTACCTCACCTACAAGCGCGACGAGGTCGAACGCTTCCAACGGCACGTCACCGACTGGGAGTTCACCGAGTACGCCTACCACCTGTGACACCGAGGAGCCCGCACCCCATGAGCATCACCACCCCGAACGTGACCGACGCCGTGCGCGAACCGCTGCCCCTGGCCGACGTCGACCTCGCCGACCTCGACAACTTCACCGACGGCGTCACCCCCTGGCGCATGTTCCACACCCTGCGGCACGAGGACCCGGTGCACTGGCAGCCCGAGGAGGCGCCCAACTCCGGTTTCTGGGCGGTCACCCGGCACGCCGACATCGCGCGCGTCGACCGCGACGCCGAGACCTTCACCTCCTCGAAGTTCGTCAACCTGGAAGAGCTCGACGAGGACCAGATCAAGAAACGCGCCTCGGTCCTGGAGCTGGACGGCGTCCGCCACCGCGCTCTGCGCAGCGTCATCCAGCGCCAGTTCGGCGCGAGCGTGATCAGCAGCTACACCGACTTCCTGCGCGGCCTGACCGCCCAGACCCTCGACGCGGCGCTGGCGAAGGGACGCTTCGACTTCGTCAAGGAGGTCTCCGCCGACTTCCCCATCAACGTCCTCGCCCGCCTCCTGGACGTGCCCCCGGAGGACAACCAGCAGCTCATCGAGTGGGGCAACCGCATCATCGGCAACACCGACCCCGACTACGCGGACGTGCTGCTGCACAGCGATGAGAGCGAGAAGTACCGCGACCTGCCCTTCCGCTCCCCCGCCTCGCTGGAGGTCTTCGCCTACGGGCGCGAGCTGGCCCGGCAGCGGCGCGGCGGCGACGGCACCGACCTGGTCTCCCGGCTGGTCAACACCACCCCGCGGGACGGAGTGCCGCTCTCGGCGCAGGACTTCGACAACTACTTCCTGCTGCTGGTGGTGGCCGGCAACGAGACCACCCGCCACACCATCACCCACTCCATGCTGGCCCTCCTGCAGCACCCGGAGCAGCTCGCCCGCCTCAGGGACGACCCGTCGCTGATCCCGACGGCGGTTGAGGAGTTCCTGCGCTGGGCGTCCCCCGTCTACCACTTCCGGCGCACCGCGACCCGGGACGTGGAGCTGAACGGCAAGCACATCAAGGAGGGCGACAAGGTCGTCATGTGGTACGCCTCCGGCAACCGCGACGAGGAGGTCTTCGGCAACCCCTACGACTTCGACGTCACCCGGCAGAACAACGACCACATCACCTTCGGCAAGGGCAGCCCGCACCTGTGCCTGGGCAACCTGCTCGCCCGCACCGAGATCCGGATCATGTTCGAGGAGCTCATCCCGCGGCTGGCGGACATCCGGCTGGTCGGCGAGGTGCCGCGGGTGCGCTCGAACTTCGTCAACGGCATCAAGAGGCTGCCGGTCGAGGTCACCCTCGCCTGACCGGGCCGGGCCGCCGCTCCTGCGCCGGGGCGCCCCTCCTCCACCGGCCGCCGCTCCTCCGCCGGCGCGGCGGGCGGCGCGTCCAGGTGGTCCGCGCCCGGGCCGAGCGTCAGCGGGCCGCCGGCCGCGCCCGCCAGTTCGTGCCGGGCGGGCGCGGGGGCCGCGGCGGCCCGCCGCATCGTCGTGGCCGGGCCGGCCTCGACCACCCCGCCGCGATCACCGCGCCGGCCTGACCGGACGTCCTGCCGACGCTGGAGATGGGGGAGGCGTCACACGGCGCCTCGGACCGCGGTCGCCTTCCACCTCTGCCCCATGGCCCAGCTCTACGTCATGGCCGGCCGCCGGGCCTGCCCGAGGAGGTGATCACGGCGAGCGCGGACGCGTTCTTCGGGCACTTCCTCGACGCCCGGTCGAACGACCCCCGCGCCGTCCCGGCCGACGTCCGCGCCGCCTGCCTGCCTGCCTGCCTGCCTGCCTGCCTGCCTGCCTGCCTGCCTGCGAGCCTGCCGCGAGGCAGTGCCGTCGATCGTCGCCGACCACCGCGCCTCCGCGGGCATCGACACGGAGCACGACCAGGCCGACCGGGCCGGCCGGGCCGCGGGCAACCGTCCGGCCATGCCCGTGACCGTGCTCCAGCAGGACCGGGGAACCGCTCTCGGCCACGACGCCGCCGCCCGGTGGCGCCCCGGGCACCCGACCTGCGCCATTCGCCGGTGACGGGCAGTCGCCGGCGCGCGCCGTGGTGCCGTTCCGGTGGGACGCCGACCGTCCGGCCCGCGAGGCGCCGACGAGGCCGTCGCATAGCACAGCCGATGATGAATGAGCTGTGTGGGTCCCCTCACGTTCGTTAATTCCCGGGGAAATCTTCTACAACCTTTCGTCATGTGCGCCTGTCTGGTTAGCGCAGGGATGTTCAGCAATGAGGAAGAGGAGCCCCGAGCGTGACCGTGCGTTCTTTTGCCCGGAGGATGCGGCCGCGAGTCGAGCGGAAGGCATCCGAGGGAGTGTGGCAGCTGCGCACCATGCGGCGGCGCCGCAGGGCAGCGGTCGCGGATCCGGTGCTGCGCCCGGTGGCGGTGCGCGGGCAGCGGTTCTACGGGCGGGTGGTGACCCGGTTCACCGCCGCCGAGGCGGCCGCAGCCAACCTCGACCTGGTGGTCGCCGCCCTGGAGCAGGAGGGGATCCCCTACTTCCTGGTGCCGTCGTCCCGGGTACGGCACACGGTCGGGGTGAACGCCGTCGACCGGGAGCGTTTCCTCACCGCCCTCGAGGCCCGGAACGCGGGCAAGGCGGTGTTCATCGGCAGGCCGCTGCCCGGCGGTCAGCTCAAGCACCCGGCCCTGTTCATGGACGGCGCCCTGCCGGCCGCGCTGCGCACGGCGCCCACGCTGCGCGTCGGCGAGAACCACCTCGGGCCCGCCGGCCAACTGCTCGCCGGGCCGGAGCTGGCCTGCGACGTGGAGTTCTGGGAGGACGGGGGGCAGCTCCTCGCCTCCGACGAGGGGCCCCGGCGCCTGGCCAAGGTACAGCCGCAGGCGTCCGAGGACGTCTTCGCCGAGTCCCTGGTCGCGCCGCGCAACAACGGGATCACCGACGTACTGCCGGCGTCCGAGCAGAAGCCGGCCACGGTACGGATCGGCGCCCGGGAGCTGCCGACCTTCACCCCGCTGACCCTGCCCACGGTGAACGACGTGACCTTCCCGGTCGACGTCGTCTACACCTGGGTCGACGGCGAGGAGCCCGGGATGCGGGCGAAGCGGGCCCGGTACCAGGAGCGCGGCACCGCCGAGATCCTGGACAAGGAGACCAACGCCTCCCGCTACACCAGCCACGACGAGCTGAAGTACTCGCTGCGCTCGCTGGAGATGTACGCCGACTTCGTCCGGCACATCTACCTGGTGACCGACGGCCAGAAGCCGCACTGGCTCGACGACCGGGCCGACGGCATCACGGTCGTCGACCACCGCGACATCTTCCCGCAGGACGTCCTGCCGGTGTTCAACTCGCACGCGATCGAGACCCGGCTGCACCACATACCGGGCCTGTCGGACCACTACCTGTACTTCAACGACGACGTGTTCGTCGGCCGCCGGGTCACCGCGGAGCACTTCTTCCACGGCAGCGGCCTGATGAAGATCCCGGTGTCCCCGCTCAAGATCGGCGTGGGCAAGCCGCACGCCGAGGAGACGGCCACCAACTCCGCGAGCAAGAACGTCCGGCGGCTGCTGCTGGAGAGGTTCGGGCGCATGACCACGAACAACTTCATGCACACCCCGCTGCCGCAGCAGCGCGCGACGCTCCAGGAGCTGGAGGAGCTCTTCGCCGAGGACGTCGCCCGCACCACGGCCTCCCGCTTCCGCTCGCCGCAGGACATCGCCATGACGGCGCCGCTGCTCTACCAGTACGCGCTGATGACCGGCCGCGGTGTGCCGGGCCGGTTCGGCTTCCGGTACGTGAACATCAGCCGCCCGGACGCCGAGGCGCGTCTGGCCGACCTGCGCCGCACCCGCCGCTTCGACTTCTTCTGCCTCAACGACGTCGACGTGCCGCCGGAGGAGCGGGAGCGGGTCGGCGTGCGGATGCACGAGTTCCTGGAGGACTACTTCCCGTTCCCCAGCCGCTTCGAAAAGCAGAACTGACGGGGCCGCGTCCATGGATATCCGTCACCGCCTCGCGGGTGCCGCGGGCATGCGGGCCACCCGGGATCTCCTGGCCCGCCTGAGACTCTGGCTGTGGGCCCGGCTCTGGGCGCTGCGCTCCGCCCGGGCCCGGCGGAGCCTGCGGGCCGCCGTGCCCGGCCTGCGCCGCGTGTACTGCGGACCGCTGCCGCTGTACGGGCGCCCGGTCGCCGGCTACACCGCCGCGGACGCCGCCGACGCCGACCTGGAGGGCGTGTGCGCCCTGCTGGAGGCGGCCGGCGTCCCCTACTTCCTGGTGCCCACCGAGGAGACGGCCGGCGCGCCGCGCCGGGTGATCGGCGTCGAGGAGACGCACCGCGGCACGGTCCTCGCCCGGGCCGCGGAGCGCTTCGCCGGCACGGCCTGCTACGTCGGCGCCGTCGGCCCGGACGGGGCCGTGACGCGGGCCGCGCTGTGGGCCGACCGGAAGCTGCCGCGGGCGCTGCGCCGGGCCACGGTGCTGCGTACGGGCGTGGTGCGGCTCGGCCCCGGAGGCCAGGTGCTCAGCGGCCTGGAGGCGGGGTGCGACGTCGAGTTCTGGCGCCGTGGCCGCGACATGGGCGCGGATCCGTCCTGGCTGACCGTGCCCGGCAGCCGACTCGGGGACGTCTTCGGCCCGGCGCTGGTCGCCCCGCGCCCCAACGCCGTGTCGGAGGTGGTGCCGGCGACGGCGCAGCTGCCCGCCGCGGTGGCGGGCCGGCGTCGCAGCGTGCCGACGTTCGCCGCGTTCGCCGAGCCGGGTCTGGACGAGGTGCGCTTCCCGGTGGACGCCGTGTACACATGGGTGGACGGGGAGGACCCGGCGATGGCCGCGAAGCGCCGGGCCCACCAGAACCCGGCCGGCAGCGGCATCGCCCCGCGCGAGACCGGCGCCTCCCGCTACACCAGCCACGACGAGCTGAAGTACGCGCTGCGTTCGCTGGAGATGTACGCCGGGTTCGTCCGGCACGTCTACCTGGTGACCGACTCCCAGGTGCCCGACTGGCTGGATCCGCGGGCGGAGGGCCTGACCGTGGTCGACCACCGGGACATCCTCCCGGCCGAGGCGCTGCCCGTCTTCAACTCGCACGCCATAGAGAGCCGGCTGCATCACATACCGGGCCTGTCGGAGCGCTACCTCTACTTCAACGACGACGTCTTCATCAACCGCCCGGTGCGCGCCGAGTTCTTCTTCCACGGCAACGGCATCGCCCGCATCCCGCTGTCCCCGCTGAAGCTCGGCGTGGGCGACCCGCATCCGCTGGAGCCCGCCCCGAACTCCGCGGGGAAGAACGCCCGCGAGGTGATCAGCCGCTTCCACGGCCGGCAGGCCAGGCACAAGTCGCTGCACACCCCGCATCCCCAACTGCTGTCCGTCATGCGGGAGATGGAGGGCTTCGGCATCGAGGAGCTGGAGCGGACCGCCGCCTCGCGTTTCCGCTCGGTGCACGACGTCGCCCCGGCGTCCACGCTCCACCACCACTGGGCGATCGCGACGGGGCGGGCCGTCCCGGCGGACTACCGCTTCCGCTACGTGGAACTGGGCACGCCGGACATGGGCCGGCGCCTGGCCCGGCTGTCGGCGGGCGAGGACGTCGACTTCTTCTGCCTCAACGACGTCGACACCGCCCCGGCGGCGAGGGCGGCGGCGCGGGCCGCCATCCACGCCTTCCTGGAGCGGAAGTACCCCTTCCCGAGCCGTTTCGAGGCCACGCCCGCGACCACCGCGCACCGCCACGCGCCGCCCGCGGTCCGGCACCTGCGGGCGGGATGAGCCGGACGCGGGGGGGGGGGGGGGGGGGGGGGGAGGGGGGGGGGGAGGGGGGGGGGGGGGTGGGGGGGGGGGGGGGGGGGGAGTAGGGGGGGGGGGGGGGGGAGACAGGAAGAGGGGCGGAGAGGGGGAGAATGTACTCCGAAGGGTGTC
>NZ_JBVIIE010000043.1:9316-82503 GCF_055569945.1 Streptomyces sp. NPDC031340 | reverse complement strand
GGAGACCCACGAGGGGGGGGGAAGGGACAAGAAAGAAAAAAAAAAAAAAAAAAAACAAAAGAGAGAGGGGAAAGGCCCCCGAACCAAGGGGCCCCCCCCCCCCCCCCCGGGCCCTGCGTGTCCGGCGGGGGTGCGGTCAGCGCCTCGTGGCGCCGTCCGTGTCGCCGTTCGCCGCCACCGGCTGCTGCGCGGACAGCGCGTCCGACAGCTCGTCGGCCCCGGCGGCGCCGGCCGCGGCCCGCGACTCCTGGCCGAGGTTGCGGGTCTGGGCCTTCAGCGCCAGGTCGGCCACCGCGCCGTTGAACTGCACGATGGACGCCGGCTCGTCCGGGCCGAGGAGGTACTGCTTGAGCTCCTTGCGGTCCTCGGCCAGCGGGTCGGCGGCCGGGTCCCGGACCGCGGCCAGCAGCTCGCCCAGTTCGGCGGCGCTGTTGGACAGGATCACCGCGGCGCGCACCGCCGTGTTCTGCCGCTTGAACTCCTCCACGCCCAGCTCGGCGGAGTCCGTGACCGCGTACGGCTTGCCGCTGGCGATGAAGTCGGAGACCACGCTGGAGATGTCGGAGACCATCGCGTCGGAGACGTTGAAGCAGTCGTACAGGCGCGGCTCGGCGCCCGTGATGACCCGGTGCTCCCAGTCGGGGAAGGAGCGCCAGTAGGCGTCGTTCCACTCGTCGCGCAGCCGGGCGATCTCCTCGTGCTTCGCCAGGTCGGCCACGCCGTCGCGGCTGGCCTCGGCCTCGTCGCCGCGGTCGCCGGCGGCACCGGCCAGCTCGGCCAGCCGGGCCTCGACACGGGCCAGCTCGGCCCTGGCGCGGTCCTGGGCGGCGGCGTCGGCGGTGAAGCGGGAGTCGGCGGTCCGCCCGGCGGCGGCCTTCTCGACCAGGGCGGTGATGCGCTGGTGGGCGGCCTTGGCATCGGCGCTGCGGGTGCCGGTGAAGGGGTGCGGCTTGTACAGGACGCGGACCGGCGGGTCGGCGGTGACGAGCTTCTTCACGATGTTCTCGCCGGCCAGCAGGATCGAGGTGTTGCCCGGGTTGTCGTCCCAGCCCTCCCAGGTGGGCGCGTACAGCACCGTCGGGCAGCGTCCGTCGGCGGCCTCGCCTCGGGGAGCCCCGGACGCGCCGCGCCAGGTCTGGATCGGCGCCAGCTGCGGGCGGCCGACCTCGACGATGTCCTCGTCGCGCACGCCGACGTCCGCTATGGCGTAGCGGTCGCGGCCCGCGCGGCCGGCGGTCCACACCTCGTCGTACACCTTGCTGAAGGGGTTCACGCTGGCGAGCTTGTCGCTGTCGCCGTGGCCGATGAACACGTGCTTCATGGTGGGCACGCGCAGCAGGTGGATGTTCTTGCCGACGTTCGCCGCGTACAGCGCGACCCGCACGGTGGACAGGTCCATGTTCATCAGGTGCACACCGCCGGGCACGCAGACGACGGGGACCGTGGTGGGCGCGAGGTTCGCCAGGATGACGCGCTCGCGCAGGATGACCAGCGGCCGGGAGTCGAGCTGCTCCATCGTCTCCAGCCACATGTTGACCTGATAGGCGGAGTCCCGGGAGCCGGAGAAGTACAGCACCGTCTGCGGCTGGTACTCGCGCAGCCAGTCGTCGACGGCGGCCAGCACCTTCTCCGCGTTCGGCGGGGTCTTCCGGCCGCGGACGTACGGCATCAGCGCGAGGACGTACCCGCAGCCCAGCACGAGGGTGAGGCCGATGCCGGTGAAGGCGGCCACCGGCGAGTCCGTGGCCGCCGAGACCAGCACGCCCACCACGGCGGCGAGGTCGAGGTGGAGCATCTTCTCGGCCGAGCGGTTGAGCAGGCGGCGCGGCGGGGCGTCCGGGATGCGGATGCGGGAGGCCAGGTCGACGTTGCGGGTGGCGACCGGCATCCGGCGGCGGTTGCGGATCAGGGTGACCAGGGCGCCGTGCGGGGCCTGCAGGCCGTAGAAGGCGATGAAACCGGCGATCGCCCCGTAGAAGACCAGGTTGTCCGACAGGGACAGCCGGGCGAGCAGCAGGACCAGCAGCAGCTGCCGGATCAGGAAGCGGATCGACAGGCCGGCGCGGACCTTGCTGAGCCGATTGACGAGGTAGCTGCCCTTGCGGTGCAGATAGTGGTCCGCCAGGTACGTCACGGCGGCCGCTGCCGCGAAGGCGTAGACGCTCGGGATGAGCGCGGCCAGCATGAGTGCCGGGTAGCCCAGCATCATGAGGACCGCCGCGGCCAGTTCGGCCGCGCTGCCCACCCGGGCGACGCGAATAGCGGTGGATATCACGGATAACCTGCTCTGGGAGGGGGGAGTGCCGTTTTGTTCTAAGATGCGCAGGATTTGCGGGTAATGCATCTGGTACGGACTCAGGCCCCTGCGAACACCCGCTTAACGGGCACTCTCAGAGGCCTGAATTACCGAAGAACCTAAGTCTGATTGGGGCCGATTATTACACGCCGTCCTGACGGTCCAGCACCGAGGCCAGCGCCTGCTCGAATCCGGTGGCCTTCGCCGCTCCCGCCGTCGGGTCCTGCTGGCGGACGTCGATCACGTGCCCGGTCAGCTCCGAGAGCAGCACGTCGAGCGAGGTGCGCGCCACGGCCTCGGAGGACAGCAGGCTGCCCGCGGGCTCCTGGCCGAAGGCCTTGGTCCGCATCGGCGTAGCGGTCCGCTCGGGGTTGATGCAGTTCACCCGGATGGCCTCGCCCGCCCACTCGTCGGACAGCGCCTGGGTGAGGTTCACCATCGCGGCCTTGGTCGAGGAGTAGAGGCTGTACTCGGCGCGGCCCCGGGTGTAGCTGCTGGAGGTGTAGAGCAGCAGCTGGCCCTTGGTCTCGACGAGGTACTTGTAGGCCGAACGGGCGATCTGCACCGGGGCCAGGTAGTTGACCTTCAGCGCCTCCTCGATGGTGGCGTTGTCCGTCTCGGCCAGCTTGCCTATGCGCAGCACGCCCGCGGTGTTGACGACGTAGTCGATGCGTCCGGTCTCCGCGTACGCCTTGGACAGCGCGTCGTCGACCTCCTCCGGGTTCTCCACGTGGGTGCCCGTGGTGGAACGGCCGAGCGCGTACACCGTGGCGCCGTAGGACTCGGCGAGTTCGGCGATGTCCTTGCCGATGCCGTAGGAGCCGCCGAAGATGACGATCGTCCTGCCGGTCAGCAGCTCGCGGTAGGCGTCCTCGCCGTTCTGCTCGGGGGCGGCAGTGGAGGCGAGCTGGAAGAGCTTGTCGGCGATGAAGACGTCGACCGGCTGAGTGACCTTCATGTTGTACTCGTCGCCGGCGACGACGTGGATCGGCACGTCGGGCAGGTACTTGAGCACGACGGAGCAGTCGTCCGTGGCCTGGAAGTTGGGGTCACCGGCGGCGACCTGGTAGGCGCGGCGGATCGTGGACAGCTTGAAGGCCTGCGGGGTCTGGCCGCGGCGCAGCCGGGAGCGGTCCGGGATCTCGGTGATGAACTCGCCGTCCTCGCCGTGCGTGCGGGTCACGATGATGGTGTCCGCGGACGGGATGGCGACGTCGACGGCCTGGTAGCGCTCCAGGGCGGCGACGCAGTCGTCGATCACCCGCTGCGACAGCAGGGGGCGTACGGCGTCGTGGAACAGGACGTTGCGGTCCTCGCCCTCGGCCAGGCCCTCGCCGAGGGCCTCGATGGCGCGCTCGGTCGTCTCGTTCCGTGTCGAGCCGCCCTCGATGATCTTCTTGACCTTCGTGAACCCGGCCTTGGCCACGATCTTTTCGACGTCGGGCACGTAACCGGGCGCCATCAGCACGATGATGTCGTCGATCGAGTCGGCCTTCTCGAAGGTGGTCAGGGTGTGCTCGATGACAGCCTTGCCGGCGATCTTCAGCAGCTGCTTGGGGATCGACAGACCCACGCGCTGGCCGGTGCCACCGGCCAGGATCACTGCGGTGGTACGGGGCTTGGCTATGTGCTGGGACACAGGAGACCTACCTTGGGGCGACAGGGAACGTGCAAATGGTCCCACTTGCGGTTACCGCAGTGCAAGGTGAGCGCCGTTCGCCGCATATGTGCGCGCCATCTGTCATTCATCTTGCACCGCGGGTGACGGACGAGTCCGCCCATAACGCCGGTGGAATTGCCGTGAGTGACTTCACAGGGAGTTCACTTGGCCGGGTGACGCCCGAACGGCTCAGCGGCGCCGCAGCCGCTTGAGACAACGGTGGCCGAGCACCTTCACGAGTTCCTTGGAAGGCGTCTGATGAACCGTACGCGCCTTGGCCGGGTCGGTGTGCCGCACGGGCGCCGCGGCGGCCGCGGCGAGCGCCCCGTACAGTGCCTGGGCGGCCACCTCGGGGGCGATCCGCGGCTCGGCGGACGCGTCCCGGACGTCGGGCCCCGGCACGGCCGACAGCAGCGCGGGGTCGCCGATGACGCGCGCGCCCGTGCCGCCGATCCGCTCGGCCATCTCGGCGCCGATGGCGGCGGCGGCCTCCAGGGCCCAGACCGGGGTGGAGATCTTCACGTCCTCGGGCGAGGGACTGCACGCGTTCTTCATATGCATCACCGCGCCGTTGCGCACCAGCCGCGAATACAGCTCCGCCGGCAGCTCATTGCCGCGGAATTCCTTGTTAAGATTCCGCAGCATTTCGGTCTCGGCGAGGGTAAGAGAACGGTTGGCCGCGTCCGGGACCGGCTCCAGGAGATTCTCCGGAAGGCCGAGGAGCGCCTCGAAGGTGCGCAGCAGCCCGCCCTTGTCGCGGTCGTCCACCACGACGACGGTGACCCGCTCGGGGCCGGCCACCCGCACCCAGCGCTCGATCAGCCGGTCGTGCCGGTGCCGCCGCCAGAAGCTGGGGTTGGGCTGCTCGTACGGCGCCTTCCTGAGCATGTGCTCGAGCCAGTTCCGGTAGTCCATGCGCAGGCCGTTCTGCACGTACTGCTGCCACTGCGAGGGCATGATCCTCGCCAGCGGGCGCAGCGTCACCAGGACGTGCACGCGGTCGCCGCCGAGCTGCTCGACGATCCGCGCGACGGTCGCGTCGTCCTCGGCGTCGGCGAAGAACTCGCTGCTGACGACGGAGGTGCGCCCGCCGGTGGCGTTCACCTGTTCGAGGAGCTTGCGCCAGTGCCGGTCGGTGGGCACCGGGTCGCCCATCATGGCGGGCCGGGCGCAGGCGGCCAGCGCGGCTTCCATGGGGTGCCTGGTGTGCGCCGGGAACACGACGCCGTGCGCGGGCAACCGGTCCCTGGCGGCGAACAGCGCGCCCTGGATCGAGGTGGTCCCGGTCTTGTGCGGGCCGATGTGCAGCAACCGGGTGCCGGCGGGCAGCGGGGCGATGCCGTTCACCCGGGTGTCGTCTCTCGTACAGTCCGTGTCCATGGTCAGAGGATGGTAAGAGGGCTTCCTGAGACCCGGCTGAGAGAGACCTGGCACACCGATGAGTCCCAGGCCCTCTCCTCACACGAACTTCTCACCCGGACTTCTCACACGAAGTTCTCACCCGGACTCCGGTGAACCCCTCGCGCGAAGGGCGTCACGCCTGTTCGACCCCGGGGCGGCCGGACTCGACCCGCAGCCGGGCCAGCGTGCTCGGCGTCGCCTGCGGGCGGACCACCGTGTCGACCACCCGCACCTGTGCGTCGATGCCGTCGTGGCGGATGTCGAAGAGGTGGTAGCCACGGTGGGCGTCGATCAGCTTCCAGTGCGGGTTGTCCGGCATCCGCGGATCCCACGTGGCGTGGAAGGCGGCCTGGTCCTGGTCGCCGTTGCTGGAGATGGAGGTGCCGACGAACTCGGCGCCGACCACGCCGGATCCCGGGTCGGCGAAGTCCTCCTTCAGATCGCTGACCATCGTCAGATGCCGGTCGCCGCTGAGCACCACCGGGTTGCGGACGTCCGCGAACTCCCGCAGCAGCGCGTTGCGTTCGGTCTGGTAGCCGTCCCAGGCGTCGTAGTACCAGAGCTTGCCCTCGCCGATCTGCAGGTCGGTCTCGGCCATCATGATCTGCGAGGCGATCAGGTTCCAGCGGGCCGGCGAGCCGTGCAGCCCGTCGAGCAGCCACTGCTTCTGCGCGGCGCCCAGCATGGTCGTCGCCGGGTCCTCGGCGCCGGCCTGGCTCGTGGCCTGGTCGCTGCGGAACTGCCGGGTGTCCAGCACGTTGAGCCGGGCCAGGCGGCCGAACTCCAGGCGGCGGTACATCTGGATGTGCGGGCCGTCCGGGACGGCGGTGGCGCGGACCGGCATGTGCTCGTAGTACGCCTGGTAGGCCGCCGTCAGCCGGGCGACGAACGCGTCGTGCGACTGCTTGCCGGGGTCCTGCGGGATCTCGCCGGCGAAGTCGTTGTCGACCTCGTGGTCGTCGAAGGTGACCACCCAGGGGGCGCTCGCGTGCATCGCGGCGAGGTCGGGGTCGCTGCGGTACTGCGCGTAGCGGTTGCGGTACTCCGTCAGGGTGTACGGCTCCCCGGCCCCCTCGTGCCGTCGTACGCCCGTCGACGACGGCGTCGACTCGTAGATGTAGTCGCCGACGAACAGGACGACGTCGGGGTCCTGGGCGAGCATGTCGGCGTACGGGGTGAAGTAGCCGTGCTGCCAGTTCTGGCAGGAGGCCAGCGCGACGCGCAGCGAGCCGCCCCGGCTGTGCGGGTGGGGGGCGGTACGGGTGCGGCCCACCGGGGAGAGCACGCCGCCGGCGCGGAACCGGTACCAGTAGGCGCGGCTCGGGCGCAGGCCCCGTACGTCCACGTGGACGCTGTGCCCGTACTCGGGGCGGGCCTGGGCGACGCCCCGGCGCACGGGCTTGCGGAACCGTTCGTCCTCGGCGATCTCCCACTCCACGGGCACGACCTCGTCGGGCATGCCGCCGCCGGCCAGCGGGTCGGGTGCGAGCCGGGTCCACAGCACGACGCCGTCGGGCAGCGGGTCGCCGGAGGCGACGCCGAGGGCGAACACGCCGTCGGGCAGGGAGGCCGCGGCCGCCCGGGCGGTGCCGGGCAGCCACAGCTGGGCGGAGGCGGCGGCGCCGAGGACGGCGGCGCCGGCGGTCAGAAAGCGGCGTCGGTCGGGTGAACTGGTGCCGGTCATCGGCGAACTCCCTTGCCTCGCTTGCTTCTTGGACATGTGGAAGCTCACGCTTCGGGGCGGTCCGCCCGTTGAACGCGGAAGCTCGCACGCATGACGAATCGGCAGACAGCAGAAGACCCGCTGCGACACGGGAACAACAGGGTGAACGTCGTTCCGTCGCAACGGGTCACGACACACGTCTCGGACGTGGGTCGGGGAGCCTGTGGCCGGCCCTCCGTCAGTCGCCGAGGGACCTGCCGAACAGGGCGCCGGCGCGGGGCAGTCGGACGGTGCCCGCGCCGAAGGAGAACGACCCGCTCGCGGTGATGCCGGAGGAGGACGGGGAGAAGACCCACACGGAGCCGTCGGAGGCGTTCTCGTAGGGGTCGCCGACGGCCAGTCCGTCCTTCCGGTCGCCGTCGCCGTCGACCAGGGCGGTCTCCACGCCGAAGCGGTCCGCTTTCTCGGCGGTGCCGGGCACCCCGCGGGTGTTCTGGCTGAAGGACCTGGCGCCGGTGCCGGTCGGTCCGTTCGCGCCGCCCCGCAGCACGAGGACCCGGCCCGCGTCGGTGACGCCGTCGAGGTCCTCGCCCGGCAGGCCGGTGGCCACGTCGAGGTAGCCGTCGCCGTCGGTGTCGCCGATCGACAGGCCCGATCCCATGCCGTCGCCGCGCTCGCCCACGCCCGGCACGCCCGGGGTGTCCTGGTTGATCCACACCGGCTCGCGCGTGCCGGAGACGCCGTCCGGGCCGCCGTAGACGACGCCCAGGGCACCGCCCTCGGTGGGCATCTCGATGTCGCTGTCGTAAGCGTCGAAGGAGTGGCCTACGACGATGTCGCCGTAGCCGTCCTTGTTCAGGTCGCCGATCGCGACCTCCTCGCCGCCGACGGGGCGGCCCTGGGCGTCCTTCGGGGAGCCCTTGAGGGTGAGGCCGGCCGGGCCGCCGGTGAGCAGGGCGATCCCGCGCGAGTCGGGCTCGTCGGGGCTGCTGGTGCGTACGACGAGGTCGGCGATGCCGTCGCCGTTCACGTCACCCGCCGCGAGGGACCGGCCCTGCACGGAGCGGTCGGGGTCGACGGTGAAGTACGTCGTCCGGGTGCCGGGCCTGTCCCGGGTGAACGGTCCGTGCACCACGGCGCCGTCCGCCTGCGCGGTGTCCGGATGGATGCCGAGGCGCACCAGGTCGGGGTGGTGGTCGCCGTCCACGTCGGCGACCGTGTAGTCCCGCATCGCCATGGCGTCCGGCAGCCCGGACAGCACCGTCGGCCGGGCCGAAAGCCCCTTGGGGCCGCCCCAGTTGACCTCGACGAACGTGCCGTGGTCGCCGTCCACCGGGGTCCAGGACACGACCGAGAGCAGGTCGGCGTAACCGTCCTCGTCGAGGTCGGCGGTGCGCAGCCCGGAGCCGTACCCGGTCTCGGGCGAGTCCGCGTTCTCCCGGGCGGACCAGCTCAGCACCTGCCTGCGGGAGGTGGACAGCCCGCTCGCCGAGCCGTACAGCACGGTGATCGCGCCCGCCTTCGGCAGGGTGCCCAGCGCGGTTCCGGGCGCGCCGATCGCCAGGTCGGGGTAGCCGTCGCCGTTGAAGTCGTCGTGCAGGCGCTTGCCGCTGGGGCCGGCGCCGGCCGTCGCCTGGGCGGCGGGGACGACGAGGAGGCCGGCGGCGAGCGCGAGACCCGCGCCGACGGCGAGCGCCGGCCGCCCGCGGCGGATGCGCGGGCGGCGGGTGCGTGAGGTCATGGAACCTGTCCTGGGTTCGTGAGCGGAGGTCAGTCGGAGAACACGGCGCCGAGCTGGGCGCCGGACGCGGTGGTGCCCAGCGTCCCGGCGCCGAAGACGAAGGAACCCCTGGCCGTCGCGCCGGCGGAGGTGGCGCGGAACACCCAGACGGCGCCGGCGCGGGAGTCCTCCCACGGCGCGCTGACGACCGGCTCGGCCCTGCCGTCGCCGTTCGCGTCGACGAGGTGGACGGCGAGGCCGAAGCGGTCGCCGGTCTCGGCCACGCCCGGAACGCGCGCGCTGTTCTGACTGAACGCCTTGGTCCCGGCCCCGGTCGGCCCGGCCGGCCCGCCCGGGATGACGACGAAGGCGCCGGCGTCCCTCAGCCCGCCGAAGTCCTCCTCCGAAACGCCCGCCAGGATGTCGCCGTACCCGTCGCCGTCGACGTCCCCGACCGAGAAGTGGTTGCCGAACTGGTCACCCAACTCCTGGACGCCCGGCACCCCGGGCGTGTCCTGGGTGATCACGCGGGGGGCGGTGTCGGTGAGGCCCTGCTTGCCGGCGCGCAGGACGCGGAGGGTGTTCCGGCCGTCGGCGACGAGGTCGGCCCGGCCGTCGCCGTCGAGGTCGCCGAGCGCCACGCTGTCGGCCTTCGGACCGTCCAGTCGCGTCAGACGGACGGGGGTGCTCAGTCCGTCGCGGCCGCCGCGCGAGTAGTAGACGTAGTTGCCGTAGGTGCCTTCGTCGTCCCAGCCGTCGGACGCGCGGCCCACCGTCACGATGTCGTCGGCGCCGTCGCCGTCCGTGTCGCCGACCGCCACCGTGACCACGATCTTCATCGGCTCGTCCTCGTCGGTGAAGGGCTGCCCGTCCTGCACTGCCGCGGGAACGCCGTCGCGGCCGAACGGGCCCCACAACACGCGGCCGTTGCGCGCCAGGTCCTGGTGCCCGTCGCCGTTGAAGTCGCCGGCGACGGTGAACGGGGCCTGGCTGAGACCGGTGCCCTCGGCGGGCAGCACCTTGCCGGAGACGAACCCGGCGCGGCTGCCCCACAGCACGGTCCGGGACCCCGCCCGCTCGATACCGTCCTGCTGCCAGCGCTCGTCACCGGACTCCACCAGCAGATCGGTGAAGCCGTCGCCGTCGAGGTCGGCCGCGCTCATCCGGAAGCCGAACATGTCGTTCTTCTCGGGCGTGCCGGGGATGCCGGGCGACGCCTGCGTGTACACCGTCCGGGAGGCGGCGAGCAGTCCCTTCGGGCTGCCGTACAGCACGGCGACGTAACCGGCCTTGGTCTTGCCGCCGACGGTCGCGTAGGGGGCGGCCACGGCGAGGTCGGCGTAGCCGTCCCCGTTGAAGTCCTGCCGCGCGTCGCGCGCCGGCGCGGGCTGGGCTTGGGCGGCCGGTACGGCGGCGGTGACGGCGGTCGTGGCGAGCAGGGCGACCGCGAGCGCCGCGGCACGCCGGGCTGTGGCACGCCGGGCGGTGGGCGCGGCGGCAGAGTGGGGCACGACGACAGGCTGAGGCACGTCGACTCCGATGAGCTGGAGGGCGGATGAGCGGAAAAGCTGTTGACCGCCCACTACGACTCACCGGATCCGGCGGAAGTTGCCCCGGAGTGCGTCACAGATTCGCCCGGCGTTCACCCGCGGGCCGCGGGCGACGCCGGCGCGCCCCGGATCAGAACGGCTCGAAGCCCTCGAAGTCCCCGAGCGCCTCGTCCCGCTCCGCCTGCCGGTCCCGCCGCCGCTGCGCCGCGGGCCTCGGCTCCTCGAACCGGTGGTCCTCGCCCCGGCGGCCCAGCATCTCCGCGCCGGCCGTCACGGACGGCTCCCAGTCGAAGACGACGGCGTTGTCCTCGGGTCCGATGGCGACGCCGTCCCCGGCCCGGGCGCCGGCCTTCATCAACTCGTCCTCCACGCCGAGCCGGTTGAGCCGGTCGGCGAGATAGCCCACGGCCTCGTCGTTGTTGAAGTCGGTCTGCCGCACCCAGCGTTCGGGCTTCTCGCCGCGCACCCGGAACAGGCCGTCGTCCTCCAGCGTCACCGTGAAACCGGCGTCGTCCACGGCCTTGGGCCGGATGACGATCCGGGTCGCCTCCTCCTTCGGCAGCGCGGCCCGCGCCTTGGCCACCGACTCGGCCAGCGCGAACGACAGTTCCTTCAGTCCGAGGTGGGCGACGGCGGACACCTCGAAGACCCGGTACCCGCGGGCCTCCAGGTCCGGCCGCACCATCTCGGCGAGGTCCTTGCCGTCCGGCACGTCGATCTTGTTGAGGACGACGACCCGCGGCCGGTGGCCGAGGCCGCCGTACTCGCGCAGCTCCGCCTCGATGACGTCCAGGTCGGAGACGGGGTCGCGGTCGGACTCCAGCGTGGCGGTGTCCAGTACGTGCACGAGCACGCTGCACCGCTCCACGTGCCGCAGGAACTCCAGGCCCAGTCCCCTGCCCTGGCTGGCGCCCGGGATCAGTCCGGGCACGTCCGCGATGGTGTACACGGTCGAACCGGCGGTCACCACGCCGAGGTTGGGCACCAGCGTGGTGAACGGGTAGTCGGCGATCTTCGGCTTGGCCGCGCTCAGCACCGAGATCAGCGAGGACTTGCCCGCGCTCGGGTAGCCGACGAGCGCCACGTCGGCGACCGTCTTCAGTTCCAGCACGATGTCCCGCAGGTCCCCGGGCTCGCCGAGCAGGGCGAAGCCGGGCGCCTTGCGCCGCGCCGACGCCAGCGCCGCGTTGCCGAGTCCGCCGCGGCCGCCCTGCGCGGCGACGTACGAGGTGCCGTGCCCGACGAGGTCGGCGAGGACGTTGCCCGCCTTGTCGAGGACGACGGTGCCGTCCGGCACCGGCAGGACCAGGTCCTGCCCGTCCTTGCCGGACCGGTTGCCGCCCTCGCCGGGCTTGCCGTTGGTGGCCTTGCGGTGGGGCGAGTGGTGGTAGTCGAGCAGGGTGGTCACGGACTGGTCGACGGTGAGGATCACGTCGCCGCCCCGGCCGCCGTTGCCGCCGTCCGGGCCGCCGAGCGGCTTGAACTTCTCACGGTGGACGGAGGCACAGCCGTGGCCTCCGTTACCCGCGGCGACGTGCAGCTCGACGCGGTCCACGAAGGTGGTCATGGTGGGGTGCCTCCAGCACTTTCCGTACGTACGTCGCTGACGCACGTTCCTGCTTGTCTACTGCCTAACACGCGAAAGGCGGACCCGCCTTCCCGACCGGGAAGTGAGGTCCGCCTCGCGAAACGTTCGGTCGAAGCCGTGAAGTCAGACGGAAGTCAGACGACTCAGGCGACCGGGACGATGTTCACGACCTTGCGGCCACGGTAGGTGCCGAACTCGACCGCACCCGCCTGCAGCGCGAACAGCGTGTCGTCGCCGCCGCGGCCGACGCCGGAGCCCGGGTGGAAGTGGGTGCCGCGCTGACGGACCAGGATCTCGCCCGCGTTGACGACCTGACCGCCGAAGCGCTTCACGCCGAGGCGCTGAGCGTTGGAGTCACGACCGTTACGGGTGGACGATGCGCCCTTCTTGTGTGCCATCTCTCCTCAGTCCCTTACTTCGCAGCCGCGGGGATCTCAGTGACCTTGATCGCCGTGTACTGCTGGCGGTGGCCCTGACGACGGCGGTAGCCGGTCTTGTTCTTGTAGCGCAGAATGTCGATCTTCTGGCCCTTGTGGTGGTCCACGACCTCGGCCTGGACCTTGATGCCGGCCAGCACCCACGGGTCGCTGGTCACAGCGTCGCCGTCGACAACGAGCAGGGTCGAGAGCTCGACCGTGTCGCCAACCTTGGCGGTGGAAATCTTGTCAACCTCAACGATGTCGCCGACAGCAACCTTGTGCTGGCGACCACCGCTGCGCACGATGGCGTACACGCGGATCTCACTCTCTCGCTCGGGAACGGCACCCCCGCAGTCCAGCCGCCCGGCACACGGGCGGCCTCTCCGCAGCACCCGGTGCTCCGGAGGATGAGGTTTACGGGGATGTGGCGCGCCCATGTCCACGGGACACGCCGACGGTCAAGGTTACGGGGCCCCGGCCGAAGGGGTCAAACCGGGCCGGGCCCCGCCGGTGTGCGGCCGGTCACTCGGGCCGGCCGCACACCTCACGGGTCACTCCTCGTCGGCGGCGGCCGGGACCGCGGTCTTCTTCGCCGTCGACTTCGCGGCGGCCGTCTTGGCGGCCGTCGCCGCCTTCTTGGCCGTCGTCTTCTTGGCGGCCGTCTTCTTGGCCGCGGTCTTCTTCGCCGCGGTCTTCTTGACGGCGGCCTTCTTCGCCGTGGCCTTCTTGGCCGCCTTGCGGGCGGTCTTCTTGGCCGGAGCCGCCTCGGCCTCCGCCGCGGGCTCCTCCTCGCCGGCCGCACCCTCCGTGGCCGTCGGGACGACCACGACGGCCGCCTCCACGGGCGCGGTGGGCGCGGTCTCCTTGCGCACGGCGCGGCGGCGCGGACGGGCCGGGGCGGCGCTCTCGGCGGGCGTCTCGGGCTGCGCTGCCGGGGCCTCCTCGACCGCCTGCGGCTCGGGGGCCGGCGCGGTCTCGGCGACGGTCACCACGGCGGCCTCGGCCCCCGCGGGCGACCCGGCGGGCGCGGACGCCCTGCGGGTGGCACGGCGGCGCGTACGGCCCCTGGGCGCGGCTTCCTCGGCCTCCACCGGAGCTTCGACGACCGCTGCCGGGGCCTCGACGGCCTCCGCCGGGGTCTCGACGACCGCGTCCTCGACGGCGGCCGGCTCGGCCAGCGCCTGGGCGGCCGGCTCCGGCCGCACCGGACGCCCGGCCTCCTCGGCGGCGGTGACGTCCTGCGCCGTGGGAGCGGCGGCCTCGGCGGCCGGGGCCACCTCCGCCTTCGGCTCCTTCGGCTCCTCGGCCCTGGCCGCCTCGCGCCGGGGCGCACCCGCCGGGGCGGACGCCCGCCGGCTCGACCGGCGCCGGGCGCGGCCGCCGCGGGCGACCGCGGCCTCCGCCTCGGCGACGCTGCTGTACAGCTCCTCGTCCGGCATGAACTCGGGCGCGGGCAGGGCGACCGGCTCGGCGGCCACCTCGGCCGCGCTCTCCGCCTCCGGCTCGATGGCCTCGACTGCCTCGGCGGCTTCGGCGGTCTCCAAGGCCACCGCGGCGGCCTCGTGCTCGTGCACGGCCCCGTCGGCGCCGCGTCCGCGCTTCTTGCGCTTGCCGCCGCCCCCGACGGAGGTCGGCTGCTCGATGTGCACGATGACGCCGCGGCCGTTGCAGTGCACGCAGGTCTCGGAGAAGGACTCCAGCAGGCCCTGGCCGACGCGCTTGCGCGTCATCTGCACCAGCCCCAGCGAGGTCACCTCCGCGACCTGGTGCTTGGTGCGGTCCCGGCCCAGGCACTCCAGCAGGCGGCGCAGCACCAGGTCCCGGTTGGACTCCAGCACCATGTCGATGAAGTCGATGACGATGATGCCGCCGAGGTCGCGCAGCCTGAGCTGGCGCACGATCTCCTCGGCCGCCTCCAGGTTGTTCCTGGTGACCGTCTCCTCGAGGTTGCCGCCCTGGCCGGTGAACTTGCCGGTGTTGACGTCGACGACGACCATCGCCTCGGTCCGGTCGATGACCAGCGAACCGCCGCTGGGCAGCCAGACCTTGCGGTCCAGCGCCTTGGCGAGCTGCTCGTCGATCCGGTAGGTGGCGAAGACGTCGACCTCGGAGGTCCAGCGCTGCAGCCGCTCGGCGAGGTCCGGGGCGACGTGCGAGACGTATCCGTGGATGGTCTGCCACGCCTCGTCGCCGCCGATGATGACCTTGGAGAAGTCCTCGTTGAAGATGTCGCGGACGACGCGGACGGTCATGTCCGGCTCGCCGTACAGCAGCGTCGGGGCGTTGCCGTTCTTCGCCTTCTTCTGGATGTCCTCCCACTGCGCCTGCAGCCGCTCGACGTCCCGGCGCAGCTCGTCCTCGCTCGCGCCCTCGGCGGCGGTGCGCACGATGACGCCCGCGTCCTCGGGGACGATCTTCTTGAGGATGGTCTTCAGCCGGGCCCGCTCGGTGTCGGGCAGCTTGCGGCTGATGCCGGTCATCGAGCCCTCGGGCACGTACACGAGGTAGCGGCCCGGGAGGGAGACCTGGCTGGTGAGGCGGGCGCCCTTGTGCCCGATCGGGTCCTTGGTGACCTGCACGAGCACGGACTGCCCGGACTTCAGGGCGGACTCGATGCGGCGCGGCCCGTGGCCCATGCCCAGCGCGTCGAAGTTGACCTCGCCGGCGTACAGGACGGCGTTGCGGCCCTTGCCGATGTCGACGAAGGCGGCCTCCATCGACGGCAGCACGTTCTGGACCTTGCCCAGGTAGACGTTGCCGACGTACGAGGTCGACTGCTCCTTGTTGACGTAGTGCTCGACGAGCACGCCGTCCTCCAGGACGCCGATCTGGGTGCGGTCGCCGTGCTGGCGGACGACCATCACGCGCTCGACGGCCTCACGGCGGGCCAGGAACTCGGCCTCGGTGATGATCGGGACGCGGCGGCGCCCCTGCTCGCGGCCCTCCCGGCGGCGCTGCTTCTTCGCCTCCAGGCGGGTCGAGCCCTTGATGGACTGCACCTCGTCGGACGGCTCGGAGGGCTTGCGGGGCTCGCGGACCTTGACGACGGTGCGCTCGGGGTCGTTCTCACCGGGCTCGACGTCGACGGACGTGTCACCGGCGCGGCGACGGCGGCGACGGCGGCGGCGGCTGCCGGCGGTGGACCCGCCCTCGTCGGAGCGGCCCGCCTCGGCGTCCTCTTCCTCCTGCTCGGCGGTGTCCGCGACGTCCTCGTCGGCCCGCTCGGCCTGCTCGGCGGCGAGGTCGTCGGATTCGTCCGCGTCCTCGTCACCGCCGGCCTCGGCCAACTCGCCACGGCGGCGGCGACGGCCGCCCCGGCGACGGCGGCGGCGCGAACCGCCGTCCTCGCCGTCCTCGCCCTCGACGGCGTCCTCGGCCGACTCCTCGGCCTCCTCCTCGTCCTCGGCGACGGGCTCCACGGCCCTGGCCGCGGTCTCCTCGTCGGCGGCGGCACCCCGGCGGCGACGGCGGCGGCGCGTCCCGGCGGGCTGCTCCTCCGGCGTCTCCTCGGTCTCCACGGCCTCCACGACGTCGACCACGTCCTCGGCCTCCGCCGCCTCGGCGGCGGCTTCGGCGGCGGCGCGCTCCGGCGTCTGGAACTTCGGCTCGGTGAACACGGGCGCCTGGAAGACGGCGACGGCGGGCCGCGCGGGCCGCCGCTTCTCCTCCGGCTCGGCGGTCACCGGGGCGGGCGCGGAGAACCCGACGGCGGCCTTGCGCACGCTCCGGCGACGGGCACGCCGGGGAGCGGCGTCCTCGGACGCCTCGGGGGCTTCTGCGGCGGGGGCCTCGGCAGCGGGCGCCTCGGCGGGCGCCTGCGGCTCTTCGGGGGCCGGGGCGGCGGGCGTGGACGTCGTACGCGTGGCGCGGCGACGCGTACGACGCGGAGCCGCCTCCTCGGCCGGCGCCTCCTCCGGGACCTCGGCGGCGGGCGTCTCGGTGACGACCTCGGCGGCAGGAGCCTCGGCAACGGCCTCGGCGGACTCCGGCGCACCGGCGGGCGCGGACACCCGCCGCGTGGCACGCCGACGCGTACGGCCGGCAGCCGGCGCGGCCTCCTCGACAGCAGGCGCCTCGGCGGCGGGCGTCTCGGTGACGGCCTCGGCGGCAGGAGCCTCGCTCGCGGCCTCGGCGCTCTCGGCGGGCGCGGACACCCGCCGCGTGGCACGCCGACGCGTACGACCGGCAGCCGGCGCGACCTCCTCGACAGCAGGCGCCTCGGCAGCGGGCGTCTCGGTGACGGCCTCGGCCGCGGGGCTCTCAGCGGCGGAAGCCGACGGCAGCACGGTCTCCGCACTCTCCGCGTCGGCGGCAGACCCGGCGGGCGCGGAGGCCCGGCGGGTCGCACGGCGGCGCGGCCGAGCGGCGGGCGGCGCCGTCTCGGCGGCCTCGGTCTCCTCAGCGACCTGCGCCTCTTCGGCAGCCGCAGCCGCTTCGGTCTCCTCCGCCACGGCGGTCTCGACGGCCGTCTCGGCCTCGTCGGCCGGGTCGGCGTCGTCGGCCGTCACCGTCGGCGCGGTGATCTCGGCCGCGGTCTCGGCGGCTCCGGCGGGCGGTCCGGCCGGCCGGGAAGCGGCACGGCGCCGACGACGCGGCGGCAGGGTGTCGCTGGGAGTGTTCAGTTCTTCGGAACCCTGGGTGGGTTCGGTCGGTTCGAGCATGCGGGCGTTTCTCCCGTCAGGCTCCCGGGCGCCGCGCCTGGTCCGGCGTCGATGACTCGACCGCCGTTGACGTCCGCGGCTCGCGCTGTGCGCGGTGCCGCCGTCCGGGGCGCGGGCGCCACACGGGAGCTCTCTGTGTCCTGTCTCGCCGGTTCCGTCCGCCGATTTGCGCACGGCCTGGCGAAAGTCTTGTGGTCGGTGCGCTGCCCGACCCAGGTGGCTCCCGAGTCCGAGGGCGGCGCTTACGACGTCCGTCCTTCGCGGGACCTTCCTTACGCCGGCGCCTTCGCGGCGGCGGCTGAACCGGCCGTGATGAGGGCCGTCGCCGCCTCGCGGTCGGGCGCGAGCGGGTCGGTCACCGTGCCGGTCCCTTCATCGAGCAGCCCCTGCGCCAGCCTGGTCACCGCTACGGGGACCGGCGGCGCCAGGTCGGCCACGGCGCGGAGACCGGACAGGACGTCGTCGGGTCGTACGGCAGGCGTCACGTGCCGAACCACCAGCCGCAGTATCGCACAGGGCTGGTCGGTCGGCCTATCAACCGGTTCACCTTGTGTTTCGAGTCTCACGACCGCCGGGCGGGCGTCGAACGTCCGTACGCCGTTCTTCGTCATGCGCTGGACCTCGACGGCCTCGGCGGACTTGAAGGCGGCGACCGCCCGTTCCGCCTCGGCCGGGTCCACGCCGTCCAGTCGCAGCTCCCACTCGGAAGCGGTCAGCCGGTCGGCGAGTCCGGAGGTCCTGGCCTCCACCGCCTCGACGATGTCGAGCCCGGCGGGCAGCGACTCGTCGAGGAGCGCCCTGAGCAGTTCCGGATCCCGCGCCTCGGTGAGGGCGATCTCCAGGTACTCCGCCTCACTGCCCGTGCCGGTGGGTGCGGCATTGGCGTACGACACCTTCGGATGCGGCGTGAACCCCGCCGAGTACGCCATGGGCACCTCGGCGCGGCGCAGCGCACGCTCGAAGGCGCGCTGGAAGTCACGGTGGCTGGTGAACCGGAGGCGGCCGCGCTTGGTGTAGCGCAGTCGGATGCGCTGCACCGCGGGTGCGGGCGGCGGGCCTTCGGGCTGTCGCTTGCCCAGTGTCGTTCAGTCCTTCGTGAGAGCGGTCGTACTGCTACCAAGAGTACGTGTCTCGCGACCCGAAGGTTCCCGCCGGTCATCGGACCCGGTCTTCGCGGGCTCCCCGAGGAGCATCCGCCGGAAGTCGGCCCGCGCCTGCCGCACGGACGCGCGCGCGGAGGCCAGCGCCTCCCGCACCGCCCGCCCCACCGTGCGCGCGACTTCGGCGGCGGGCCGCAGCACCGCGTCCCGCAGGACGTGCCCGACGGGGGTGAGCACCGTCCGGTACACCCACCGCACCGGTTCCACGAAGATCCACCGCAGGAGGGTCCCGAGGAACCGCCCGACGGCGAGCGAGATCCGCCCGGCGACCCGCCAGGCGTGCCCGAGCGCGTCGCGGACCTCCCGCCCGACGACGAGGAGGAGACGTCCGGCGGGCGCCAGCACCCAGCGCCACAGCGCGAGCGCGGGCAGCACGAGCAGGACCCGGGCGAGCCAGTACAGCGCGACGCCGACACCGGTCACGACCAGGCCCGCGAACCGCGCGAGCCCCCTCGCGCACCAGACCACGGCCCGACCGATCGGCGCGAGCACCCACGCGTACACCCACCGGGCCGGTACGACGAGGAGGTACCGCACCAGCCACGCCACGGCGGCGAACACCCCGGCCGCGACCAGGGCGAGAACGGCCCCGCCCTTCCCCAGCACCCACAGCACGGCATGCCCGACCGGAGTGAGCACACGCGCGTACACCCACACCAGAGCGGCGCCGATCCCCCGCAACACGCAGACCGCGCCGCGCCCCACCGGCGTCAGCACGCGCGCGTACACCCACACCAGGCCCGCGCCGATCCCCCGCGCCACCCACACCAGACCGTGCCCCAAGGGCGTCAGCACGTGCGCGTACATCCAGGCGAGGGGGACGACGACCAGCACCTTCCCCAGCCACGCCAGCGCCCTGCCGCCCGGCACCAGGACGTACCGCCACAGCGCCACGAACGGCCACACGAAGACAGCCCGGCCGACCCACACCAACGCCCGCCCGAGCGGCCGCAGCACGGTGTCCCGCAGCACCCGGCCGGCCACGACGAACGCGTCCCACACCATCCGCACCGGCACGACCAGCACGAGCACGACGATCCGCACCGGAACGCGGACCGCGACGGCGAGGCACCCCTCGGGCTCCCGGCGCCGCGGCGGCGGCTTCTCCAGATCCATACCTGCGTAGACGCGGTGAACCGCCCCGCGGATGCAGCCCGCCTCGCCCGGCCTACCGCCCGGCCCGGCGCTCCAGGTCGACCGGCCCTGCGCGCCGGGGAGTCGGGGGGACCGTCAGCACGGCCCGCATCCCGCACCGCGGAACGGTCCTGGCCGGCCCGAGACGCCTCCCCCACCGGACCTGAGGCCACGTCCCCGGTACGGCGTCGGTGACCCCGGCGCCCCGGCGGCACTCCACGACCCCCGTGTCACTCCACGTCGATGCCGAAGTCCCGCACGAGTTCCTCCAGACCCCCGGTGTAGCCCTTCCCGCCGAGCACGAAGTCCCAGTCACCGCCCGCCCTGCGCCGGAAGGAACCGAGGACCAGGGCGGTCTCGCGGGCGCGGCCGTCGGAGACCTCCAGCCGGCCCAGCTCGGTCATCGACCGGTCCAGCAGCCGGATGCGGGCGTCGGTGAACCCGGACAGGTCGGCGTGCGGGTTCACCTCCGGGTCGACGGCCGCCACCAGCACGAACCGGTCGGCGGCCGCCGGCAGCGCGTCGAACGCGACCCGCATCGCCGCCTTGTCCGGCGCCGCCGCCCGCACCGCGCGTACCGAACCGTCCGGAGTCTGCGGATTGTTGAAGAAGACGAACTGGTCCTCGCCCAGCACCCGGTTGCCGTGACAGACCAGCGCGCACACGTCCAGCACGACGTCCCCGGACCAGCTCAGGCCCAGCACATTGTGCTCGTCCGGGGCGGCCGCGGGAGCGGGCGGAGCCGGTCGCGCCGGCGCCGGCCGGCCGCCGTCCCCCAGGCGTCCCCGCAGGCCGTGCCGGTGCAGCAGGTCGACGAGTTCCCGGCCCGAGACGAGTTCCAGGGGCTTGCCCCGGACGAAGGTGTGCGAGCCCGGACCGAACCCCGACGTCGTCACCAGGACGCCCTTGTTCGCACCGGTGTCCTGGACCGTGCCGTACAGGTCGCGCACCGCCGTGGGAGGCACCGTGTTGCGGTAGCGCTTGACCTGCACGACGATCTTGCCGCCGCGGATGGGTGCCGGGTCCACCGCGTCGACGTCCACGCCGCCGTCGTTCGAGCGCTGCGTGGTCACCGCCTCCATCCCCATGGCACGGAAGAGATCCGCCACGAGCGACTCGAAGGCGAGCGGATCCATCTCGTACAGGTCGGGTTCCTCGTCACCGCCGTGGGCGGCCACCTGACGTCCCACGTCCTGGGGCCGCCGCCCCGGCCGCACCGCGGAGGTGAGCTGGTCGGGCCGGGTCGCGAGCTGTCCCCGCAGGGCATCGCTCAGGCAGCTCACCGCCTCCACCTGCGCCAGGTGCAGCTCGGTGAACACCGCCCGCGGGGCCATGACGGTCGCCAGGAAGATCTGCGCCTGCCTGCCCGTCGCCGGATCGCGGGCGTCCACGTAGCCGTTCAACGCGACGGAGTCGAGGACGCGGTGCTCGTCCGCGGCGAACAGCTGATGCAGCACCAGCAGAACGCTCTGCGCCAGCACTTCCCGGTACAGCGAACGCCGTTGGCCCACCGGACGTGCCGTCTCCTTGTACTGGCCGGTGGCGGACACGTACCTCACCGACTTCGCCTCCGGGACGACGTCGTACCCGGGAAGCTCCCAGTCCAGGACCAGTTGCCGCCCCTCCGGGTCGTAGGCCGCGGCGACCTGCCGCGGGAACTCCGCCGGCCAGGCCGTCGACGAGTAGAGCGCGGCGGTGAAGTACTCGACCACCGCGTCGGGTTCGCCGCGCCTCACCCCCTCGACCGCCTCCGCTATCCCGGCGTTGTGCCGGCGCACCTCGGCCCGCAGGGCCTGCGCCCGCTGCTCGTGCTCCCACTGCAGCGCCGCCAACTGCCGTTGCCGCTCCGCCTCGGCGGCCTGCGCGGCATGCCAGTCACGTTCGAAACGTGCCCGCGCCTCGGCCTGCGCCTGCGCCCGCTGGTTCGCGGTCCAGCCGCTCTGCGCCTGGTACTGGGCCGGATCGGGCATGCGCACCGGCCAGGCCAGCCGCCCCGGGTCGAACGGCGGGACCTCCTCCGCGCGCATCAAGGGCGCCGCCCTGAAGGCCGGCGCCGCGCAGCCCGTGCTCAACACCGCCTGCAACGCGGCCGTCTGAGCCTCCAGTTCCTCCGTCCGCCGCACGGCCTCCGCCTGCCGCTGTTCCCGGTGGTTCTGGGCGGCGAGCCGCTGACGGGCCCGTGCCTGCCTCGCCTCGGCCTCCGCCTGGCGCTGCTGCTGTCGCTGGATCTCGGCCCAGGCACCGACGAAACCAGCAGAGCGACGACTCATCCGCTACAGGCCCTCCCCAGGACGTCGGCAACGCCGACCGAGCTCCGGCCGCCCCCAGCGACCAGCAGTAACCATGCGACTGTATCCAGCGATCGCCGTTCCGGAGCCGACGCCCCCGATCCCGTCGCCGCCCTCCGTTCGCCGGCCGGCCCGATCGGCCGGGCGGGATGTCTGGCGCAAGATCCGGGAAGTCACTAACATGCACACAATCCGGCCACAGTCGGCCGGGCAGGCAGACTTCCCCGGCAGAGCGGACGCACCATCCGGTGCGAGAGCCCTGTTCGCCTCCAGGAGGGAACGGTGTCGTAGTCCCGTAGGCTCTCAGGTCGCCTCACCGGCTGGTTCCCGCCGACCATTCGCTGCAAGGCAACGGCCCATCCGGTTGAGCACCGTCGACCCCGCAGAGGGAAGCAGTTCACGCCGCGGCAGGGAGAACCAGTGAAAGACGTCGAGTCGGTGCGTACTGCCGCGTCCCGGGGAGGCGCGTCCCGTCCCGGCGCCTTCCAGGCCAGCGCGAGCATGGTGGAGGCGGGCTTCTTCTGCTGGGAGATCGCCACCGGCGAGATCGCCTGCGACCCGCTCACCCTCGCACTGCACGGCATGCCCGCGGACGGCCCGTCGGACATCTCGGACTTCCTGGCCTCCGTGCACGAGTCCGATCTGGTCGACGTGCGCGACGCGCTGGCACTCATAGCGAAATCCTGCGGCAACTACCAGATCGAGTACCGGGTCACCTCCGACGACGGCCGACAGCGGTCCCTGGAAGCCCGGGGCCGCGTCCTGCCGGGAACCGACGGGCTGCCGGCCCGCATGGTCGGCGTGGTCATGGACACCACGGCCGTGCACGAACGCCACGAGGCGGAGCGGCGGCGGTTCCACGAGCGCGCCACCCGCGACCGCTGGATGCGGGAGCTGACCGCGGCACTGGCCGTCGCGGTGACGGTCAAGGACATCATGGCCGCCGCACAGGCGGGACTGCGCACCTTCGGAGCGGACGCGCTGACGGTGGTCGCCCCGGAGGGCAGCCGGCTGACCGTCGTCGCCTCCTGCACCGACGACGAGCAGAGCGAGGACTCCCCGCCGGTCGTCGACGCCACCGCCCGCGCACTCGTGGAGGAATGCCTCAACCGCGGGGCGCCCGTCCTCGTCGGCTCCGCGGACGCACTGACCACCGGCTATCCGCACCTGGCGCCGCTCGCGCGGCCGGCCCCGCAGGCATGGGCGGCGCTCCCGCTCAAGGACTCGCGCGGCCACGTCAGTTCCTGCCTCGTCAGCTTCCCCGAGCCGCAGGAGTTCCTGCCCGAGGAGCGGGCCCTGCTGGTCGCCGCCATCGGACTGCTCTCCCAGTCGCTGGAGCGAGCGGGCATGTACGAGTCGGAACACGCGCTCGCCACCGAGCTCCAGCGCGGCATGCTGCCGCGCGGGCCGCTCGCGGTGCCGGGGGTGACCGTCGCCGCCCGCTACCAGGCCGCCACCTCCGGCATGTGGATCGGCGGCGACTGGTACGACGCCATCAGCCTGCCCGACGGCGGCGTGGCCCTGGTCATCGGAGACGTGCAGGGACACAGCGTGCACGCCGCCTCCCTGATGGGGCGGCTGCGCACCGCCGTGCACGCCTACGCGAACGAAGGACACCCGCCCGCGGCCGTCCTGGAACGCACCAACCGCCTGCTGGCCGAACTGAACACCGACCCGGACCGGGCCCTGTTCGCCACCTGCTGCTACCTGGCGCTCGACCCCTCCGACGGAACGCTCCAGGTGTGCCGCGCCGGTCACCCGGCCCCGGCGCTGGTCATGCCCCGCAAGCGGCCGCGCCTCCTCAAGGTCTCCGGCGGACTCCCGCTGGGGATCGACCGGGATCAGCAGTACCCGACCACCCGCCTGCGCATCGCCCCGGGCAGCGTGCTCGCGCTGACCACCGACGGCCTGCTCGAGGCCGTGAACAAGGACATCGACCAGGGCACCGAGCGGTTCCTCAAGGGGCTGCGGGGCGCCTGCACGGCGGACCTGGAGACCGTGGTCGACGACCTCCTCGCCGGCACCCGCAAGCCTCACGGCCCGGGCGACGACGTCGCCGTGCTGCTGGCCCGGCTGGACCGGCCCGCCCGCCGCCGCTGACCCGGCCCCGACCGCCCGGCCCGAGGGAGCCGCCCCGCGAAGAGCGACCGGCGCCGGAGAAGCGAGCCTCTGTCCAACGCCGCCGACCGGCAAGGTAATTTACGTCGGTGGCCGGGACTTCCTGGTCATGCTCCTTGCGGACCTTTGGCATCCGCATCGGCAACGCCGCTGGATGTCACGAACGGCAGAGAAGCACCGGAAAGCGAGCTGACGCATGGACAACTTCCGGATTCCGGACCTCTGCACACCCGTACCGGCGGCGCTCAATCCGGAACTCGCGACGGCCACGGCGGCCACCGAGGCGTGGCTGGACGAGTTCGGCCTGGTGCCCACCGAGGAGGCACGCCGGCACGTGCGGCGCACCCGGGTGGACCGGCTGACCGCATGGCTGTGCCCGACCGCCGCACCGGAGGCGCTGACACTCATCACCCAGTGGAACGCATGGCTGTTCCAACTGGACGACCAGTTCGACGACGACCCGGTGCGCGGTTACCAGCCCGAGCGGTGGCGGGAGGCGTTCGGACCGTTGTTCGCCGTCTTCGACGGAACCGTCGCGGCCGGACCGCTGACGCGTTCCCTCGCCGACCTGTGGCGCCGCACGACAGACGTCCGTTCCGCCACGTGGCAACGCAGGTTCGTTCCGCACCTGCTGTGGTACTTCGACAGCTACCGGACCGACATGATCCACCGTGAGGAAGGGCGCGTACCCGGCCTCCAGCAGTATCTCGCCCACCGCCGCGCCTCGTTTGCGTTCGACGCCGTCCTGGACCTGGTGGAGATCGGTACCGGCGTGGACCTGCCCGACCGACTGCACGCGAACCCGGCCTTCGCGGACATGCGGGAGGCGGTCATCTACGGGAACGCCTGCATCAACGACCTCTACTCGCTGCGCAAGGAACTCGCGCACGACTACGCCTTCAACGCCGTCACGGTGATCCGTCATCACCACGGGTGCAGCCTCCAGGAGGCGGTGGACCGAGTGGCCGTGATGCAGGCCGGATACGTCCAGCGCATCCTCGACCTCGAACAGGTCCTGCCGGAGCGGCTGACGCAGGCCGGCCTCACCGACGACGTCATCGACGACGCGCTGCGCTGCGTCAGGGACTTCCACGCGCTCACCGCCGGGGACATCGCCTGGTCGAAGGAGACCGGCCGCTACGCCGACATAGAGACCGAACCGACCTACCTGGCCGACCTGTTCACCCCGTAGCCACCTCACCCGAGTGACCGGACAGCGCTGAGCCCCCTCCCTGGGCAAGGAGGGGGCTCAGCGGTTCTCCACGTGCTTCCGGGTCAGTGCGCGTGACCTCCCGGCGCCGGCGCCGCGTTCTTGACCGTCAGCGGGAGCAGCTTCTTGCCGGTCGGGCCGATTTGAATGGAAGTGTCCATCTGCGGACACACCCCGCAGTCGAAGCAGGGGGTCCAGCGGCAGTCCTCGACCTCTGTTTCGTCGAGGGCGTCCTGCCAGTCCTCCCAGAGCCAGTCCTTGTCCAGGCCGGAGTCCAGGTGGTCCCAGGGGAGGACCTCCTCGTAGGTGCGCTCGCGGGTGGTGTACCAGTCGACGTCCACGCCGAAGGGGGCCAGCGCCTTGTCGGCGCAGCTCATCCAGCGGTCGTAGGAGAAGTGCTCGCGCCAGCCGTCGAAGCGGCCGCCGTCCTCGTAGACGGCGCGGATGACGGCGCCGATGCGGCGGTCGCCGCGGGAGAGCAGGCCCTCGACGATGCCGGGCTTGCCGTCGTGGTAGCGGAAGCCGATCGAACGGCCGTACTTCTTGTCGCCGCGGATCTTGTCCCGGAGCTTGGCCAGGCGGGCGTCGGTCTCCTCGGCGGAGAGCTGGGGCGCCCACTGGAAGGGGGTGTGGGGCTTGGGGACGAAGCCGCCGATCGAGACGGTGCAGCGGATGTCGTTGGAGCCGGAGACCTCGCGGCCCTTGGCGATGACCCGCGTCGCCATGTCGGCGATCTGCAGGACGTCCTCGTCGGTCTCCGTCGGCAGGCCGCACATGAAGTACAGCTTCACCTGGCGCCAGCCGTTGCCGTAGGCGGTGGCGACGGTGCGGATCAGGTCGTCCTCCGAGACCATCTTGTTGATGACCCTGCGGATGCGTTCCGAGCCGCCCTCGGGGGCGAAGGTGAGGCCGGAGCGGCGGCCGTTGCGGGTGAGTTCGTTCGCCAGGTCGATGTTGAAGGCGTCGACGCGGGTGGAGGGGAGGGAGAGGCCGATCTTGTCTTCCTCGTAGCGGTCCGCCAGGCCCTTGGCGATGTCGCCGATCTCCGAGTGGTCCGCGGAGGACAGGGAGAGGAGTCCGACCTCTTCGAAGCCGGTGGCCTTCAGGCCCTTGTCGACCATCTCGCCGATGCCGGTGATGGAGCGCTCGCGCACCGGGCGGGTGATCATGCCCGCCTGGCAGAAGCGGCAGCCGCGGGTGCAGCCGCGGAAGATCTCCACCGACATGCGCTCGTGGACGGTCTCGGCGAGCGGGACCAGGGGCTGCTTGGGGTACGGCCATTCGTCGAGGTCCATGACCGTGTGCTTGGACACGCGCCACGGAACGCCCGACCGATTGGGGACCACGCGGGCGATGCGGCCGTCGGGGAGGTACTCGACGTCGTAGAAGGCCGGGATGTACACCCCGCCGGTCTTCGCCAGGCGGAGCAGGACCTCCTCGCGGCCGCCGGGGCGGCCTTCCGCCTTCCACTCCTTGATGATCCGCGTCATGTCGAGCACGGCCTGCTCGCCGTCGCCGATGACCGCCGCGTCGATGAAGTCCGCGATCGGCTCGGGGTTGAACGCGGCGTGGCCGCCGGCGAGGACGATCGGGTCGTCGAGGGTGCGGTCCTTGGACTCCAGCGGGATGCCCGCCAGGTCGAGGGCCGTCAGCATGTTCGTGTAGCCGAGCTCCGTGGAGAAGGACAGTCCGAACACGTCGAAGGCCTTCACCGGGCGGTGGCTGTCGACGGTGAACTGCGGGACGCCGTGCTCCCGCATCAGCGCCTCCAGGTCCGGCCACACGCTGTAGGTGCGCTCGGCGAGGACGCCGTCCTGCTCGTTCAGGACCTCGTAGAGGATCATGACGCCCTGGTTGGGCAGCCCGACCTCGTAGGCGTCCGGGTACATCAGCGCCCAGCGGACGTCACAGGACTCCCACGGCTTGACCGTGGAGTTGAGCTCTCCGCCGACGTACTGGATCGGCTTCTGCACATGCGGGAGCAGAGCTTCGAGCTGCGGGAACACGGACTCGGCGACCGCAGCGACTTCGGCAGACATCTCGCGAACCTTCGTGGGATGGACTGGCAGGGACTGGACTGGCAGGTACTGGACTGGCATCCGCCGGCAGTCGGGCGACGGCCGGACGGCTGACAGGGGTGACCATCTAGCCTAACGCGGTCGCCGCCCTTCCCCGTACGTTCAGATGTCCGCCGCCTGCCGCATCGGCGTCCACAGCCGGGGCAGCCGTGTCTCGGCCGTCGCCGCGCGGTGCTCCTCGCGGCCGTAGAGGACCCCGTAGGTGAACGTGTTCTCCCCGGCCGCGTGGGCCACCGCGGCCAGCTCGCGCAGGGCCTGGCGGGCCATGACGCTGTCCTGGTGGTCGCCGAGCAGGCCCTGCAGCGTCTTCATGGACCTGGCCAGGTCGGACGCCGGGTCGCCGAGGGCCGCCACGGCCGCCTCCGCCGCGTACCGGGCCCGCTTGGCCTTCTTGCGGGCCTCGTGCAGGGCGAGGTCGCGGTCCTGGCCGGGCGGGAGCTCGATGGCCCGCTCGACGAGCGTCGTGACCCTGCCGAAGTCCTTCCGCACGGCCTTGGCGATCACCTTGGACGGCTTGCCGGCGGCGGCCGGGAGGAGGGGCGGGTCGTCGAGCAGCGCGTCGAGGGCGTCGAGGAGGGCGAGGTAGCGCGGTCCGTCCAGTACGGCGATCAGGCGCCGGCGCGATCCCCCGCGCCGGGCCTTCGCCCAGCGGCGCACGCGGGCGCGGACGGGGCCGGCGACGAGGGCGTCGGGCAGTTCGTCCAGGGCGGCGGTGAGGCGGTCGGTGAGCACTTCGTGGTCGCGGTCGACGCCGAGTTCGCCGGCGAGCCACTTCAGTTCCTCGCCTACGGGGTCGGTGACGCCGCGGTCGAGGACCTTGCCGTAGGAGCGGAAGACGCTGCGCATCCGGCGGGTGGCGACGCGCATGCGGTGCACGGAGTCGTAGGTGTCCAGCCGTACGGCCGGGTCGAGGGCGAGGACGGCCTCCCGCTGGGCCCGGAGGTAGGCGAGGACGTGGTCGCCGGCGGTGCGCGGGGCCTTGACGGGCCGCTGCTTGCCGCGCCGCTTCTTGCCGCCCTTTCCGCGCGGGGCGGTCTCCGTCAGGGCACGGGCCAGCTTCGACGGGGACTCCGACGGTCGTACGCCGGCGCCGCGCAGCCGCTCGTCGACCTGGTCGAGGAAGCCGGGGTCACCGCCGTCGGCGAGTTCCACCTCGATCTCGGTCCACTGGGCGGCGCCGCCGTCGCCGGTGAGGCGTTCGGCGTGCACGGCGTCGACGCTGGCCTCGGCGAGCACGCGTCCTTCGGCGTCGACGAGGTCGCGCACGTCGCGGTCGGAGCGCAGCCGGACCACCGGGATCAGCTCGGCGTCGCGGATGCGGGAGCGGACGAGCCCGAGGTGGCCGGGCGGAACGGTGCCGGTGAGCGGGGCTCTGATCTCGTCCCGGACGCCGGGGGCGACGGGGAGTTTGAGGTGCCAGCCCGCGTCGGAGCCGCCGGTGCGGCGGCGCAGGGTGATGGCGGCCGCGGCGAGGCGCTCGTCGGCGGTGTCGTAGTAGGTGGCGTCCAGGCTCACGACACCCTTGTCGATGACGGCCGCGACCCCGGCGACCCCGGTGAGGTCGGGCAGGCCACTGTCGTCGGATTCGTACTTCCGCTCGATCTCGCGCTTTGTGTCCGCCATGCCCCGAATCTACTGGGACATCACCCCGGACGGCAGGGCCCTTCGGGCACGACCGTCCGCCCGCCCGGGGGCAGCACCCCGAAGGGGCGCGGCCGCCGACCCGGGGGGGGGGAGCGCCCAGAAGGGGCGCGGGGAACTGCGCGACCGGCCACGACGGCGCGGCAGACGATCGACGGCCTGCCGCGGCACGTCCATCGGCACTGCCGGCGCAGCGTTCACGCCGACATGGGCCGCTGTACCTTGATCGACTGGAGCAGTCCGACCGCCACCCACACCGCGAACATCGACGAGCCGCCGTAGGAGACGAACGGCAGCGGCAGTCCGGTGACCGGCATGATGCCGAGGGTCATGCCGATGTTCTCGAAGGCCTGGAAGGCGAACCAGGCGACGATGCCGGCGGCGACGATCGTGCCGTACAACTCGGTCGCGTCACGGGCGATGCGGCAGGCGCGCCACAGCACCACGCCCAGCAGAACGATTATCAGGCCGGCCCCGATGAAGCCGAGTTCCTCGCCCGCGACGGTGAAGACGAAGTCGGTCTGCTGCTCGGGCACGAACTGGCCGGTGGTCTGCGAGCCGTGGAAGAGACCGGCGCCGGTCAGTCCGCCCGAACCGATCGCGATGCGGGCCTGGTTGGTGTTGTAGCCGACGCCCGCCGGGTCGAGGTCGGGGTTGGCGAAGGCGGCGAAGCGGTTGATCTGGTAGTCGTCCAGGATGTGCAGCTGCCAGACGGCGATCGCGCCGACGGCGCCGGCCGTGATCAGGCCGAACACCCAGCGGTTGGAGGCGCCGGAGGCGAGCAGCACGCCGAGGATGATGATCACCATGACCATGACCGAGCCGAGGTCGGGCATGAGCAGCACGATCAGTATCGGCACGGAGGCCAGTCCCAGGGACTGCAGGACGGTGCGGTGGTCGGGGTGCTGCCGGTCACCCGCGTCGACCTGGGCCGCGAGCAGCATCGCCATGCCCAGGATGATCGTGATCTTCACGAACTCCGAGGGCTGGAGCGAGAATCCGCCGCCGAGGACGATCCAGGAGTGGGCGCCGTTGACGGTGGAGCCGAGCGGGGTGAGCACCAGCAGGATGAGGAGGACCGAGGCGCCGTAGAGGACGGGCACGGCCGTGCGCAGGACGCGGTGGCCGAGCCAGACGGTGCCGATCATCAGGGCGAGTCCGATGCCGGTGTTCATCAGGTGCCGGAGCAGGAAGTAGTACGGGTCGCCCTGGTTGATCTCGTTGCGGTTGCGGGTCGCCGAATAGACGAGGACGGAGCCGATCGCGGACAGCGCGAGGGCCGCCAGCAGTATCGGCCAGTCCAGGCGGCGGGTGACGGAGTCGCGGGCGAAGACTCGGGTCCAGCCCGCGCGTTCGGGACCGTATCCGGAGACGGAGAAGGTGTTGGCTCCGGTCATGTCGGCATCCTCCGGCTTCCCTTCCTGCGTGGCCGCCTTCGGGTGTCGCGGTTGGTGTTCGTGGGCGACGCCGTGGTGGCGCCGGGCTGGGTCTCGTCCGGCGCGGTCGCGCCCTCGTCGGTCGCCTGGATGTCGTCGACCGGGTCCTTGGAGATCTTCGGGGAGGCGATCGTGCCGTCGGTCTTGATCTTCGGGAGGGTCTTCTGCGGGGTGGGCAGCAGCGCCTTCTTCTTGTCGATCGAGCCGTCGGACCGGACGCCGTACAGCGCGCTGTAGATGTTGCGCACGGCCTCACCGGAGGCGCCGGAACCCGTACCGGCCTGGGCGATGGTCATGACGACCGTGTAGTCCTTGGAGTACGTGGCGAGCCAGGAGGTGGTCTGCTTGCCGTAGACCTCGGCGGTGCCGGTCTTGGCGTGCAGTTCGATCTGGTCCTGCGGCCAGCCGCCGAACTTCCAGGCGGCGGTACCGCGGGTGATGACGCCGGCGAGCGCGGAGTCCATGCCCTTGATGGTGGCCTGGCTGATCGGCAGCTTGCCCTGGGCCTTGGGCTTGATCTCCCGCACGGTCTTGCCGTCCGCGCTGATGACGGCCTTGCCGATGGTCGGCTGGTACATGGTGCCGCCGTTGGCGAGGGCGCCGTAGATCACGGCCTCCTGGATCGGCGTGACGAGGGTGTCGCCCTGGCCGATGGAGTAGTTGATCTCGTCACCGGCGCGCATCTTGTTGCCTTCGAGGCAGTTCTCGTAGGCGATCTTCTCGACGTAGGTGCCGTCCTTCTTGCCGGTCTTGCACCAGTAGCCCTTGTTGGCCTCCCAGAAGGACTGCTTCCACTTGCGGTCCGGGACGCGGCCGGTGACCTCGTTGGGCAGGTCGACGCCGGTCTCCTTGCCGAGGCCGAACTGGTGGGCGGCCTTGAAGAAGTAGTCCTTGGCCTGGCCCTTCTTGGGGTTGATGCCGCCGTCCTTCTTCCACTCGTTGTGGGCGAGGCCGTAGAAGACGGTGTCGCAGGAGACCTCGAGGGCGCGGCCGAGGGAGATGGGGCCGAAGTTCTCGCCCTCGAAGTTCTTGAAGACCTGGCCGCCGACGGAGTAGGAGCTGGTGCAGGGGTAGCCGCCGTCCCACTCGTAGCCGGCCTCGACCGCGGCGGCGGTGGAGACCACCTTGAACGTCGAGCCGGGCGCGGACTGACCCTGTATGGCCCTGTTGATCAGCGGGTAGTCGGAGTTCTTGCCGGTGAGCTTCTTGTAGTCCTTGGCGGAGATGCCGCCGACCCACACGTTGGGGTCGTACGTCGGCGCGGACGCCATGGCGACGACACGGCCGGTCTTGGCCTCCATCACGACGACGGCGCCGGAGTCGGCCTTGTAGTTGGTGCCGGTGATCTTGTCGAACTGCTGCCGGGCGACCTTCATCGCGCGGTCCAGCTCGTACTCGGCGACGCGCTGGACGCGGGCGTCGATGCTGGTGACGAGGTTGGAGCCGGGCTGGGCGGCGTCCGCCTCGGCCTTGCCGATGACGCGGCCGAGGTTGTCGACCTCGTAGCGGGTGACGCCGGCCTTGCCGCGCAGCACCTTGTCGTACTGGCGCTCCAGGCCGGAGCGGCCGACCTGGTCGGACCGCAGGTAGGGCGAGTCGGTGTCCTGGGCCTGCTGGATCTCGTCGTCGGTGACCGGCGAGAGGTAGCCGAGGACCTGCGCGGTGTTGGACTTGCCGGGGCTCGCGTAGCGGCGGACGGCCTCAGGTTCGGCGGTGATGCCGGGGAAGTCCTCGGCTCGTTCGCGGATCTGCAGGGCCTGCCGGGGCGTGGCCTCGTCGGTGATGGGGATCGGCTGGTACGGCGAGCCGTTCCAGCAGGGCTGCGGCGTCTTGGCGTCGCACAGCCGCACCTTCAGCAGGACCTCCTCGGGGTCCATGCCGAGGACGCCGGCCAGCTTGGTGAGGACGGCCTTGCCGTCGTCCTTCATCTTCAGCAGGTCGGTGCGGGAGGCGGAGACCACCAGGCGGGTCTCGTTGTCGGCGAGCGGCACACCGCGCGCGTCCAGGATCGAGCCGCGCACCGCGGGCTGGACGACCTGCTGCACGTGGTTGCCGGAGGCCTTCTTGGCGTACTCGGCGCCCTCGCGGATCTGCAGGTACCACAGGCGGCCGCCGAGGGTGCCGAGCAGGGAGAGGACGAGGATCTGGATGACGACGAGACGGATCTGGACGCGTGGGGTCCGTCCGGTCTCCGGGATGTTGGTCATGGCTGTCTCCCCCTCTCAGTTCATGTACGGGTCGTACGAGTCGTATACGACGGACCTGTGAGGCTCCGCGGCGGGCAACTGCCGTGTCGTCACAGCCGCTTGACCCCCTTGATGCGGCCCACCCGCGTGGTGCGGGTACGGGCCTTGGTCTTCAGGCCGCCGAGGCCGCCGCGCTGCCCGCCGATCTTCAGGCCGGTGCCGTTGGAGATCCAGCCGGAGGAGATGTCGGCGCTCTTGGCGGCGGAGGTGCTCTCGGCGAGCGGGTCGTTCTCGGCGCGCCGGGCCAGGGCCATGATCCCGGGGACCACGAACGGGGCGAGCAGCAGGTCGTACAGGGCCGCGGTGAACATCAGGCCGGGCAGGCCGACGTGGCGGGCGGCGGTGTCACCGACGAGGGCACCGACGCCCGCGTACAGCAGGGTGGAGCCGATCGCCGCGGCGACCACGGTGAGCATGGGACCGGCGGCCGACTTCAGCCGGCCGTTCTCCGGTTTCATCAGGCCGGCGAAGTAGCCGATGACGCACAGCACCAGGGCGTAGCGGCCGGCGGCGTGGTCGGCGGGCGGGGCGAGGTCGGCGAGCAGGCCGGCGCCGAAGCCGATGAGGGCGCCGCCGACGTGGCCGTAGACCATGGCGAGGCCGAGGACGGTGAGCAGCAGCAGGTCGGGGACGGCTCCGGGCAGGTGGAGGCGGGCGAGGACGCTCACCTGGATCACCAGGGCGACGACGACGAGCGTCGAGGCGAGCAGGATCCGGTTGACGCGCACGGGGAATCAGCTCCTACTGCTGGGACTGGCCGTCGGCGCTCGCGCCGGCTGACGGGGTGACCGTGACGGTGACCGTCGGCGTCGGGGTGGGCTTGGGCTTCTTCGGGAGCACCGTGTCGCGCGGGTCCTTCTTCGGTGCCTCGACGACGACGCCGACGATGTCGAGCTTGGTGAAGCTGACGTACGGCGTGACGTAGAGGGTGCGGGTGAGGCCGCCGCCGGAGGGGTCGACGCGGGAGACGACACCGACCGGGACGCCGGGCACGAACGGCTTGTCGGCCTGGGAGCCGAAGGTGGCCAGGCGGTCGCCCTTCTTCACCTCGGCCTTGCCGTTGAGGAGTTCGACGCGCATCGGCCGGTCGCCCTGCCCGGCGGCGAAGCCGAGTTCGTCGCTGTTCTCCATGCGGGCGCCGACGGTGAAGTCGGGGTCGTTGGCGAGCAGCACGGTGGAGGTGTCGGGGCCGACGGTGGTGACGCGGCCGACCAGGCCGTCGCCGTTGAGCACGGTCATGTCGCGTCTGATGCCGTCGTTCGCGCCGACGTCGATGGTGATGGTCCAGGAGAAGCCCTGGGCCGCGCCGATGGCGATGACCTGGGCGCCCTTGATGCCGTACTGGCCCTGGCCGGCGATCTTCAGCATCTTGTCGAGCTGCTTCAGGCGGCTGTGGCTGCGGTCGTCGCTGCCGAGCTTCGCCTTGAGGGCCGCGTTCTCCTTCTCCAGCCGGGCGAGCCGGTCGTGCCGGTCGTCGGAGTCCCGGATCGCGGAGACGGCGTTGCCGACCGGGTCGACCACGGCCGACACGCCGTTCTCGATCGGGCCGAAGACCGTGGCCGCCGCCTGGCGGGCACCGTCGACCGGCGAGTCCTCTCCGCCGCGGATGTCCACCGTGATCAACGCGAACGCGATGGCGATCAGCAGCACCAGGAGCAGCCGGCTCTCTCGTGTGTCCCTCACGTGCGGCGGCCGTGCCCTTCCTCGTAGGAATACGGGTGTTGGGAAATGTGATGGTGAATCGGGGCGAGCATATGCCTCTGCGGCAACTGCCTCTATGTCAACTGCCTCTATATCAACGATCCGCCGTACGAGAGGAGATCGTCTCGTACGGCGGAATCGAAGAGGTGGGTCATCTGCGCGGCTGGGCGTCCAGCACCTGCTGGAGCGCCTCGAACTCCTCTACGCACTTGCCCGAACCGAGCGCCACGCTGTCCAGCGGGTCCTCGGCGATGTGGATCGGCATGCCCGTCTCGCGGCGCAGCCGCTCGTCGAGTCCGCGCAGCAGGGCGCCGCCGCCGGTCAGCACGATGCCGCGGTCCATGATGTCGCCGGACAGCTCCGGCGGGCACTTGTCGAGGGTCGTCTTGACGGCGTCGACGATCGCGTTGACGGGCTCCTCGATCGCCTTGCGCACTTCGGCGGCGGAGATGACGACGGTCTTGGGCAGCCCGGAGACGAGGTCCCGGCCGCGGATCTCGGTGTGCTCGTCGGTGTCGAGGTCGTACGCCGAACCGATCGTGATCTTGATCTGTTCGGCCGTCCGCTCACCCAGCAGCAGCGAGTACTCCTTCTTGATGTGCTGGATGATCGCGTTGTCCAGTTCGTCGCCGGCGACGCGGATGGACTGGGCGGTGACGATGCCGCCGAGGGAGATCACCGCGACCTCCGTGGTGCCGCCGCCGATGTCCACGACCATGTTGCCCGTGGCCTCGTGGACCGGCAGGCCGGAGCCGATGGCCGCGGCCATGGGCTCCTCGATGATGTGCACCTGGCGGGCGCCGGCCTGGGACGACGCCTCGATGACGGCGCGGCGCTCGACGCCGGTGATGCCGGAGGGCACACAGACGACGACCCGCGGACGAGCCAGATACCTCCGCTTGTGGATCTTCAGGATGAAGTAGCGGAGCATCCGCTCGGTGATCTCGAAGTCGGCGATCACGCCGTCCTTCAGCGGACGCACGGCGACGATGTTGCCGGGCGTGCGCCCGATCATCTTCTTCGCTTCGGCGCCGACCGCGAGAATGCCACCGGTGTTCGTGTTGATCGCGACGACGGACGGCTCGTTGAGTACGATCCCGCGACCCCTGACGTACACCAGCGTGTTGGCGGTCCCGAGGTCGACAGCCATGTCACGGCCGATGAACGACATTGAGTTCCCCATCAGGATTCGTCTGGCCTTCCTGGGAGCTTTTGAGGGCTTTTCAGGTCGGCGAAGCGGGTGCGGTGACGTGAAGGCTTACATCGTAGACGCGCCTTCGCGAACACTGCGGGAGGGTCTTCGCCATTGTCAGCAGATGATGCGCGGCTCCGCTTGTGGAGACGGGCGTTCGGGGGCACTCGTTCCCTCGAACGCCGCCGCGTATGCGCGGAGGGTGCGGGGCCACGGCACCGCACCTTCCGTTTGTGCCGACGCAGGAGCCGCGCGCGGGACGCGTGCGGCGTTGCACGCGGGACGCGTGCGGGGTGGGGTTACGGAACGGGGACTACGGGACCGGGGTCACGCGCGGCCCGGGAAGAAGATCTTCACCTCGCGCTCGGCGGACTCCTCGGAGTCGGAGGCGTGGATCAGGTTCTCGCGGACGATGACGCCGTAGTCGCCGCGGATGGAGCCGGGCGCGGCGGCGATCGGGTCGGTCGGGCCGGCCAGCGCGCGGACGCCCTCGATGACCCGCTCGCCCTCGACGATCAGGGCGACGACCGGGCCGGAGGACATGAACTCGACCAGCGGCTCGTAGAACGGCTTGCCCTTGTGCTCGCCGTAGTGCTGCTCCAGCGTCTCCTGGTCCAGGGTGCGCAGTTCCAGCGCGGTGATCTGCCAGCCGGCCTTGCGCTCGATGCGGCTGATGATCTCGCCGGTCAGGCCGCGACGGACGGCGTCGGGCTTGAGGAGGACGAGGGTGCGCTGGGTCACGGGAAGGCTCCTTAGTTCCTGCCAGGTGTGCGGTGGGACGAGGCTACAGGGCGTGTCCGGGCACCTGTTACGCAGCGTCAGGCGTCGAGGAGTCCGACTGCGCCGCGAATCTCGCCTTCGCCTCGTCGATCTTCCTCCCGTAGTGCACCGACGCCCACCACAGGGCGGCGAAGACGGCGCCCAGGAAGAACATCGTCGGCACGGCGAAGCCGGAGGCGATCAGGGCGGCCTGCAGGGCCCAGCCCAGCGCGACGCCGCCCGGACGGGTGACGAAGCCGCACAGCAGCAGGCACAGCAGCATCGCGACGCCGCTGACGGTCCATACGGTCGTCATCGACAGGCTCGGGTCCTTCATGGCCACCAGCCCGGCGAAGCCGATGACGAAGAACTCGCCGATCAGCGTCGAGGAACACAGCACACGCACGGGGTCAGCCCCTTCCCAGGAGCAGTCGGGCCTCGCCGACGGTGACGACGGAGCCGGTGACGAGGACGCCGCCGCCCGCGAACTCGCCCTCCTCCTCGGCGAGCGTGATGGCGGCCTCCAGGGCGTCCGGCAGCCGCGGCTCGACCTGGACGCGCTCCTCGCCGAACACCTCGACGGCGATCGCGGCCAGCTCGTCCGCGTCCATGGCGCGGTGGCTGGAGTTCTGGGTGACGACGACCTCGGCGAAGATCGGCTCGAACGCCTCAAGCAGCCCGCGGACGTTCTTGTCGCCGCTCGCGCCGACCACGCCGATGAGCCGGCTGAAGTCGAACGCCTCCTGCACCGCCTCGGCGGTGACGCGGGCGCCCGCCGGGTTGTGGGCGGCGTCCAGGACGACGGTGGGCGAGCGCCGCACGACCTCCATGCGGCCCGGCGAGGAGACGGCCGCGAACGCCTTGCGGACGGTGTCGATGTCCAGCGGCTCGGCGCGCGCGGCGCCGACCCCGAAGAACGCCTCGACGGCGGCGAGCGCCACGGCCGCGTTGTGCGCCTGGTGCGCGCCGTGCAGCGGCAGGTACACCTCGGCGTACTCGCCGCCCAGGCCGCGCAGGGTGACCAGCTGCCCGCCGACGGCGACCTGCCGGGCGACGACGCCGAACTCCAGGCCCTCGCGGGCCACGGTGGCGTCCACCTCGACGGCCTTCTTCAGCAGCACCTGCGCCGCGTCCACCGGCTGCTGGGCCATGATCACGGTCGCGTCCGGCTTGATGATGCCGGCCTTCTCCACGGCGATCTCGCCGGGCGTCCCGCCGAGCCGGTCGGTGTGGTCCAGGTCGATCGGCGTGACCACGGCGACATCACCGTCGATCACGTTGGTGGCGTCCCAGCTGCCGCCCATGCCGACCTCGACGACGGCCACGTCGACGGGCGCGTCGGCGAACGCGGCGTAGGCCATGCCGGTGAGCACCTCGAAGAACGACAGCCGGTACTCCTGCTGGGAGTCGACCATCTCGACGTAGGGCTTGACGTCCTGGTAGGTCTCGACGAACCGCTCGGCGGAGATCGGGGCGCCGTCCAGGCTGATCCGCTCGGTGATCGACTGGACGTGCGGCGAGGTGTAGCGGCCGGTGCGCAGCTCGAAGGCGCCGAGCAGGGCCTCGATCATGCGGGCGGTGGAGGTCTTGCCGTTGGTGCCGGTGATGTGGATCGAGGGGTACGACCGCTGCGGCTCGCCCAGCACGTCCATCAGCGCGGAGATACGGCTGACCGAGGGCTCCAGCTTGGTCTCGCCCCAGCGGGTGGCGAGCTCCGCCTCGACCTCCCGCAGCGCCTTGTCCACCTCGGGGTCCTCCGGGCGCGCGGGCACGTCGGCCTGCGGCGGGCCGCCCTGGGTGCGCAGGGTGCGGCTGCCGGCCTCGATCACGGCGAGATCGGGGTCGCGGTCGGTCTCGGCGGCGATGATCTCGTCGAAGGGGTCGCTCTCACTCACCCGGCCAGTCTACGGAGCCCGCCGGACAAAGTCGGCGGCACCTCGGGGACGGGGCGCGGCGGCGGAGGCTCGGGGCGCCCAGGGCCCCGCGCCCGGGGGTGGCCGGAGCCCCCTGCCTCGACGGGGCAGGGGGCTCCGGGACGGCGCTCGGGCTCGGGGCTCAGCCCTGTGGCAGGCGCTCCAGCTGGGCCTCGATGCGGGCGATGTCCTCCTCGGCCTTGGCCAGCCGCGTGCGGATCTTGTCCACGACGGGCTCCGGCGCCTTGGCGAGGAACGCCTCGTTGCCCAGCTTGGCCTCGGCCTGCTGGCGTTCCTTCTGCGCCGCCGCCAGGTCCTTCGCCAGCCGCTTGCGCTCGGCGGCCACGTCGATCGTGCCGGAGAGGTCGAGGGCGACCTCGGCGCCGGCGACCGGGAGGGTCGCCGTGGCCGTGAAGTCCTCCCCCTCGGGCTGCAGGCGCAGCAGCTGGCGGACGGCGGCCTCGTGCGCGGCGAACGGCGTGCCGTCCAGGGTCAGCCGGGCCGGCACCCGCTGGCCGGGCTGGAGGCCCTGGTCGGCGCGGAAGCGGCGGACCTCGGTGATGACCGACTGCAGGCTCTCGATCTCCCGCTCGGCGCCGGCGTCCCGGAAGCCGCTGTCGGCCGGCCACTCGGCGATGACGACGGACTCGCCGCCGGTGAGGGTGGTCCACAGGGTCTCGGTGACGAAGGGGACGACGGGGTGCAGCAGCCGCAGGGTGACGTCCAGGACCTCGCCGAGGACCCGCTTGCTGACCTCGGCCGCCTCGCCGCCCGCCTGGAACGTCGTCTTGGACAGCTCGACGTACCAGTCGAAGACCTCGTCCCAGGCGAAGTGGAAGAGGGAGTCGGAGAGCTTCGCGAACTGGTAGTCGTCGTAGTAGGCGTCGACTTCGGCGACGACGGAGTTCAGGCGGGAGAGGATCCAGCGGTCGGTGGCCGACATCTTCTCCGGCTCCGGCAGCGGACCGTCCACCGTCGCGCCGTTCATCAGGGCGAAGCGCGTGGCGTTCCAGATCTTGTTGGCGAAGTTGCGGGAGCCCTGGACCCAGTCCTCGCCGATCGGGACGTCGACGCCGGGGTTGGCGCCGCGCGCGAGGGTGAACCGCAGTGCGTCGGAGCCGTACTTGTCCATCCAGTCCAGCGGATTGACCGCATTACCGAAGGACTTGGACATCTTCTTGCCGAACTGGTCGCGGACCATGCCGTGCAGGGCGATGGTGTGGAACGGCGGGGTGCCGTCCATCGCGTACAGGCCGAACATCATCATCCGGGCGACCCAGAAGAAGAGGATGTCGTAGCCGGTGACCAGGACGGAGTTCGGGTAGAACTTCGCGAGCGACTCGGTCTGTTCGGGCCAGCCGAGGGTGGAGAAGGGCCAGAGCCCGGAGGAGAACCAGGTGTCGAGGACGTCGGTGTCCTGACGCCAGCCCTCGCCGGACGGCGGCTGCTCGTCTGGGCCGACGCAGACGACCTCGCCATCCGGGCCGTACCAGACCGGGATGCGGTGGCCCCACCACAGCTGGCGCGAGATGCACCAGTCGTGGAGGTTGTCGACCCAGTCGAAGTACCGCTTCTCCATCTCCTGCGGGTGGATCTTGACCTTGCCCTCGCGGACGGCGTCGCCGGCCGCCTTCGCCAGCGGGCCGACCTTGACCCACCACTGCATGGACAGGCGCGGCTCGATGGTGGTCTTGCAGCGCGAGCAGTGTCCGACGGAGTGGACGTAGGGCCGCTTCTCGGCGACGATCCGGCCCTCGGCGCGCAGCGCGGCGACGATGGCGGAGCGGGCCTCCAGCCGGTCCAGGCCCTGGAAGGGGCCGTGGGCGGTGATGACGGCGTGCTCGTCCATGATCGTCAGGGACGGCAGGCCGTGGCGCTGCCCGATCTCGAAGTCGTTCGGGTCGTGGGCCGGGGTCACCTTGACGGCGCCGGTGCCGAACTCGGGGTCGACGTGGGTGTCGGCGACGACCGGGATGGAGCGGTCGGTCAGCGGCAGCCTGATCAGCTTGCCGACCAGGTGCTTGTAGCGCTCGTCGTCGGGGTGGACGGCGACGGCGGTGTCGCCGAGCATCGTCTCGGCACGGGTGGTGGCGACGACGATGGAGTCGTCCCCGTCCCCGTACTTCATGGAGACCAGTTCGCCGTCGTCGTCCTGGTACTCGACCTCGATGTCGGAGATGGCCGTCAGACAGCGCGGGCACCAGTTGATGATGCGCTCGGCGCGGTAGATCAGCTCGTCGTCGTAGAGCCGCTTGAAGATGGTCTGGACGGCCTGGGAGAGCCCCTCGTCCATGGTGAAGCGCTCACGGGACCAGGCGACGCCGTCGCCGAGGCGGCGCATCTGCCCGGAGATCTGCCCGCCGGACTCGGCCTTCCACTGCCACACGCGCTCGACGAAGGCCTCCCGGCCCAGGTCGTGCCGGGACTTGCCCTCCTTGCCCAGCTCGCGCTCGACGACGTTCTGCGTGGCGATGCCGGCGTGGTCCATGCCGGGCTGCCACAGCGTCTCGTAGCCCTGCATGCGCTTGCGGCGGGTCAGCGCGTCGATGAGCGTGTGCTCGAAGGCGTGCCCGAGGTGCAGGCTGCCGGTGACGTTCGGCGGCGGGATGACGATGGTGTACGGCGGCTTGTCGCTCTTGGCGTCCGCCTCGAAGTAGCCCCGCTCCACCCAGCGCTCGTACAGCGGCCCCTCTACGTCGGCCGGCGCGTACTGGGTCGGCAGTTCGGTGTCGGGCGCTGGTGGCTGCTGCTGAGCGTTCTCGGTCACGGGCTCAGTTTAGGGGTGTCGCGGGGCTGTCTCGAAACGCCTTTGTTCTTTGGCATCCTCCCGGCAGTGACCTGCAGGGATTCCTTGTAGCCCTCGATATCCGACGATGGCGGGGCCATGTCGGACGAGGGGTTCAGGGGTTCACGCGTGCGTCCCGTACACATGGCGGACGAAACAGGCCGGGCGTGGCCTGCTGATGCGTGCTGTTCACCGCAATGCCCTGCGGCAGAGTGCGCGTCGTGCTGGTGCTGGAAGGCACGGCTGAGGATGACGACCGAGGCGTTGTGGTCCGCGTCATCGGTGTGCCCACACCCCGTACAGGCGAAAGCATCGCGGCTGACCCGCGATGCAGGGTCCCAGTGGTTGCAGACGCCACACGTCTGCGACGTCCTGGCCGGTCGCACCAGAACGAGCTCAGCTCCGTAAGCCGGGCATTTGTAGGCCAGCTGCCGTCGTCGTTCTCCTGGGACGTTGTCGAGGACGGCCCGGTTCAGGCCGGCTTTCTGCGAGACGTGCGTGCCAGGTTCGGCGGCCGTTCCCTTGGCACTGCGCGTCATCTGCTTCACGCGGAGATCCTCGATGGCGACCAGGCCGTGGCTCTTGGCCAGGTCGGTGGTGAGCTTGTGCGTGAAGTCCGCGCGACGTCGGGATTGTCGCGCCTTCAACTCCGCAATGGCACGGAGCGTGCGTCGCAGTCGGTTGCTGTACTTGCCTCCTCGATCCCTCTTTGCCTCCCGGATCTGCCGTTCCCTGCGCCGCTCCAGCCCGACCAGCCTCCGCTGCTCGCCTTTGGTCAGCGTCCGAGGCATGAGCCGGGGCTCTGCCTCATCCGACAGGTACGCCGCCTGCTTCACACCGAAGTCGACTCCCACGGATGGTTGCCCATTCGGCAGTGCGGCGGCCTTCCCCGTATGGACGCCGAAACTGACGAACCAACATCCCGTCGCATCCCTGCTGATCGTCGCATTCTTGATACGGCCGCCAAGCGGACAGGACAGTCTGAACTTGACCTCCCCCAGCTTGGGGATGCGGAGGCAGGCCCATTTGCGGTTCAGCTTGGCCACTCGGACGGCCTGTCCGGGAATGGGGATCGCCAACCGCGAGGTGCGCTTCTTGAAGCGAGGGAAGCCTCCCGGATGCTCCGGGTTCCAGAAGTTCCGGTAGGCCTGGTCCAAGTGAACTACTCAGCGCATTCATGGTATGGCAGACAAGTCGAACTTGTCTCCCATACCATGAAAACCATCAACTCAAGGAAGAGACATCGCTCCGCAGCGATCTGCGGCAGGTGCAGCAACGGTGCACCGAATCGTGCGCCCTACGAGCGCACCGATCTCGAACCGGACAGCGCCGATAGCGAGGTCACTTCCAGCGGCCCGGGACGGCGCGGCCCTACACCTCAGCAGACCGCTCACTGATCACCACGCCGGATGCCACGTGACCGTTGGCGCGCCGCTGGGAGGGTGCTCGCGGAACCCGCAGCACACGCCCGACACACAGGCGGGCGACCAGCTCACGCCCGAGCTGCCCGCACACCTGCGCGCAGAAGTTTTGACAGACCGCGCCAGTTTCGGCGCCTTCGGGCGCCGTGCAGCCAGCTCCACCTTCCACTGACCGGGCAGCGGCCGAGCGAACCAGTCGACATGACCGATAAAACATGCCATACAGCAACTACACGACACAGATGGACAAATCGCAGTCATATGGTTTCTAACAGGACAAACCGGCCTGCCGAATTGAACCAATGCGTCGAGTATCTGGAACAACCTGTCAACAACTAGGCACCAATACCCCCCATGCGCTTCGCGCTCTTGACCCTTCCGCCAAGATGTCTGGAACACATAAGCATCTGGAGGGGAACCCAGTAATGAGTCAGAACCAGCCGGGCCCGTACGGCGGGCAGCCTCAGCAGCCCGGGCCGTACGGCCAGCCGGGCCCCTACGGCCAGCAGCCGCCGCAGGCCCCCCAGCCCGGCTATGGCTACCCCCAGCAGCCGCCGCAGGGGCAGCCCGGCTATGGGTATCCCCAGCAGCCCCCGCAGGGCATGCCGCCGCAGGGCATGCCCCAGCAGCCGAACCCGTACGGGCAGCAGCCGCAGTACGGTCAGCAGCCCCCGTACGGCCAGGCGCCCTACGGCATGCCCCAGCCGCCGATGCCGGGCGGTGGCAAGAAGAAGACCGGCCTGATCATCGGCGCGGTTGCGGTGGTGGCGGCGATCGCGGTGGGAGCGGCAGTCCTGCTCGGCTCGAGCGGCGGCGGCAGCGGCTCGGACGTCGCCGACGACGGTGCCCACAAGCTGACGGCGCCGGCGACCGTGATCAACGGTACGTACAAGAAGGCCGACAACGCCGGGTCCTCGGGCTCCATGAGCGACTCCGACCTGTCGGACTTCGAGAAGTACGGCGTGAAGAACCCGAAGGACGTCAGCGCGGGTTACTCCAACGGCACGGGCATGACCATGAAGAACCTGTCGTTCGCCGGCGTCTACGGCACCATCGACAACCCCGAGGCCGTCGTCGACGCCATGTTCGCCAAGATCTCGGAGGAGTCGAAGAAGGACAGCGACCAGGGCACGCTCATCGGAAGCCCGCAGACGGTCCACCCGGACGGCTTCTCGAACGGCATCATGAAGTGCCAGCAGATCGAGGTCAAGAACGACCAGTCCACCACCACGGGCGCGGGCACGCCCGGTACGTTCAAGATGCCGTTCTGCATCTGGGGCGACCACAGCACCATCGCCTACGTGACGTCGTTCAGCCTCGCCTCGCTGGCCACCGGTGACGGCGGTTCCATCGACGATGCGGCCTCGCTGGCCGCCAAGCTCCGCAACGACGTCCGCGTCAAGGCCTGACGCGGCAGCCGCCCCACAAACCGGCGGCAGGCGCCACACGGCGAAGGGGCCCCGGTCGACCGGGGCCCCTTCGCCGTGTGCGGCTTCGCCGTGTGCGGGACGGGTGTCAGGCCGTCTTCTGTTCGCCCGGGCCGCGGCCGTTGCGGGCGTCCCTCGGGATCAGGGTGGGGTTGACGTTGGAGTGGACGACGTCCGCCGTGATGACGACGCGGGCCACGTCGTTGCGGGACGGGACCTCGTACATCACGGACATGAGGACTTCCTCCATGATGGCGCGCAGGCCGCGCGCGCCGGTCTGCCGGAGGATGGCCTGGTCGGCGATGGCCTCCAGCGCCTCGCGCTCGAAGTCCAGTTCCACGCCGTCGAGTTCGAACAGGCGCTGGTACTGCTTGACGAGGGCGTTGCGCGGCTCGACCAGGATCTGCAGGAGGGCCTCGCGGTCCAGGTTGTGGACCGAGGTGATGACGGGCAGGCGGCCGATGAACTCGGGGATCATGCCGAACTTGACCAGGTCCTCGGGCATGATGTCCTCGAACTGGTCCTTGGCCTGCAACTCGCGCTTGGAGCGGATCGTCGCGCCGAAGCCGATGCCCTTGGCGCCCGCCCGGGACTCGATGATCTTCTCCAGGCCCGAGAAGGCGCCGCCCACGATGAACAGCACGTTCGTCGTGTCGATCTGGATGAACTCCTGGTGCGGGTGCTTGCGGCCGCCCTGCGGCGGGACCGAGGCCGTGGTGCCCTCGAGGATCTTCAGCAGGGCCTGCTGGACGCCCTCGCCGGAGACGTCGCGGGTGATCGACGGGTTCTCGCTCTTGCGGGCGACCTTGTCGATCTCGTCGATGTAGATGATGCCCGTCTCGGCCTTCTTGACGTCGTAGTCGGCCGCCTGGATCAGCTTCAGCAGGATGTTCTCGACGTCCTCGCCGACGTATCCGGCCTCCGTCAGCGCCGTGGCGTCGGCGATCGCGAACGGGACGTTCAGCATGCGCGCCAGCGTCTGGGCGAGGAGGGTCTTGCCGGAGCCGGTGGGGCCCAGCAGCAGGATGTTGGACTTCGCGAGCTCGATCGCGTCGTCACGACCGCTGCCGCCGCCGTTCTCGCCGGCCTGGACGCGCTTGTAGTGGTTGTAGACCGCCACGGACAGGGCCTTCTTCGCGGCCTCCTGGCCGACGACGTAGCCCTCGAGGAACTCGTAGATCTCGCGCGGTTTGGGAAGCTCCTCCCAGCGCACCTCGCTGGTCTCGGCGAGCTCCTCCTCGATGATCTCGTTGCAGAGATCGATGCACTCGTCGCAGATGTACACACCAGGCCCTGCGATGAGCTTCTTGACCTGCTTCTGGCTCTTGCCGCAGAACGAGCACTTGAGCAGATCGCCGCCGTCACCGATGCGTGCCACGGTGTGCTTCCCCTTCGCCTGGGAGACGCCTGGATGTTGAGAATCCAGCGGCTCCTGGTGCTGCCTTATGTCGACGGTACCTTGCCGAGCCCCCCGTCCGGGCCCCCCTTGGCACGGTTCACTTGGACGTGACCGTGCCAAGGAGCGGCAGACAATACAGCCTCCGCGTCAGCGGACGGTCGCGTTGTTCATCTTCCGGGTGGAGATGATCTGGTCGATCAGGCCGTACGACAGGGCGTCCTCGGCCGTGAGGATCTTGTCGCGCTCGATGTCCTCGCGGATCTTCTCGATCGGCGTGGTGGAGTGCTTGGCCAGCATCTCCTCCAGCTGCGAGCGCATCCGGAGGATTTCGTTGGCCGCGATCTCCAGGTCGGAGACCTGGCCGCGGCCGGTCTCGCTGTAGGGCTGGTGGATCAGCACGCGGGCGTTCGGCAGCGCCATGCGCTTGCCGGGCGTGCCGGCGGCCAGCAGGACGGCCGCGGCGGAGGCCGCCTGGCCCATGCAGACCGTCTGGATGTCCGGCTTCACGAACTGCATCGTGTCGTAGATGGCCGTGAGCGCGGTGAAGGAGCCGCCGGGGCTGTTGATGTAGACCGAGATGTCCCGGTCGGGGTCCATCGACTCCAGGCACAGCAGCTGCGCCATGACGTCGTTGGCGGAGGCGTCGTCGATCTGCACGCCGAGGAAGATCACGCGCTCCTCGAACAGCTTCGCGTACGGGTCGTACTCGCGGATGCCCTGCGAGGTGCGCTCGACGAAGCGCGGGATGACGTACCGGGACTCGGCGACGGGCACCGTGAGCTCGGCGCGTGCGCGGTCGTACGGGCCGCTGCCGGGGAAGTCGTTCACTGTCTGTCTCCTAGGAGCTGAGGCGGTCGGCTGGGGGCTGCGTGGGGGCATTCCGGTCCCCGTGCGGGGCTCAGGCCCCGGTGCCGCCGCCGCCCGGCATGTTGGCGGCCGTGGTGATGACCTCGTCGATGAGGCCGTAGTCCTTGGCCTCGTCGGCGTCGAACCAGCGGTCGCGGTCGGAGTCGCGGGTGACCTGCTCCACCGTCTGACCCGTGTGGAAGGCCGTCAGCTCGGCCATGCGCTTCTTGGTGTGCAGCAGCCGCTCGGCGTGGATCTTGATGTCGGACGCCGAGCCCGCCAGGCCGGCGGAGGGCTGGTGGATCAGGATCTCGGCGTTCGGGAGCGCGAAGCGCTTGCCCGGCGTGCCCGCGCTGAGCAGGAACTGCCCCATCGAGGCGGCGAGGCCCATGGCGATGGTCACCACGTCGTTCTTGATGTACTGCATGGTGTCGTAGATCGCCATGCCGGCCGTGATCGAGCCGCCGGGGCTGTTGATGTAGAGGTAGATGTCCTTGTCCGGGTCTGCGGCAAGGAGCAGCAGCTGCGCGGTGATCTTGTTGGCGATGTCGTCGTCGACCGGCTGGCCGAGGAAGATGATCCGCTCGTTGAGCAGCCGGTTGTAGACCTGGTCGCCGAGGCCACCACCGATGGAAGGCTCGCCGGCGGCGGAGGGCATCAGATTCGTCACGTATCCACCTGCTCGTCTTACGACGGCGCCGGGCCGTCTCACGTTTCCCTGCCGGGGGCCGTCCGGCGGTTCGGTTCGCCGACACCCCTGCCCCCGTACTCATGGACCCTAACGCGCGGGTCCCGTCGGGGAATCCCGCACAGGGGGGTGTTCGCCGGGGGCGTAGCGCCGGGCCGGGAGACGGACGGGCCCCGGGTCATCGAATGACCCGGGGCCCGTCTGCGGCTTGTGCGGCGCCGTGGGTGTCAGCCCTCGGTCTTCTCCGCGGCCTCGTCCTCGGCGGCGGCGGCCGTCTCGGCGCCTTCCTCGGCCTGGGCGGCTTCGGCGGCCTCGTCGGCCTCCTCCTCGTCGTCCAGGTCGATGATCTCGCCGTTGGTGTCCTTCACCGTGGCCTTCTCGACCACGACGGCCAGGGCCTTGCCGCGGGCGACCTCGCCGACCAGCAGCGGCACCTGGCCGCCCTCGACGACGGCCTGCGCGAACTGGTCCGGGGACATGCCGGAGGAGGCGGCGCGGCGCATGAGGTGCTCGGTGAGCTCCTCCTGGTTGACGTTCAGCTTCTCCTGCTTGACCAGCTCGTCGAGCACGAACTGGGTCTTGATGCCCTTGATCGCGGCGTCGCGGGTCTCGTCCTCGAACTCCTCGGCGGTCTTGCCCTGGATCTCCAGGTACTTCTCGAGGTCGAGGCCCATCTGGCCGAGCTGGTGGTGCTCGAGGTTGTGCTTGCGGGTGTTGATCTCGTCCTCGAGCAGCTTCTCGGGGACGGGCACCTCGACGAGCTCCAGCAGCTTCTCCAGGACGCGCTCCTGGGCCTGCGTGGCCTGGTCGTACTGCTTCATGTTCTCCAGGCGCTTGCGGCTGTCGGCCTTCAGCTCCTCGAGGGTGTCGAACTCGGAGGCGAGCTGCGCGAACTCGTCGTCCAGCTCGGGCAGTTCACGCGCGGCGACCTGGGTGACCTTGACGGTGACCTCGGCCTCCTTGCCGGCCGCGGAGCCGCCCTTGAGCTCGGAGGTGAAGGTGGCCTCCTCACCGGCGGACAGGCCCTTGACGGCGTCGTCGATGCCGTCGAGCAGCTCGCCGGAGCCGATGGTGTAGGAGACGCCGTTGGCCACGCCGTCCTCGAGGACCTCGCCCTCGACCTTGGCCTGGAGGTCGATGGTGACGACGTCGCCGTCCTCGGCGGCGCGCTCGACCGGGGAGGTCGAGGCGAAGCGCTCACGGAGCTGCTCGACCGACTTCTCGACGTCCTCGTCGGTCACCTCGACGGCGTCGACCTCGACCTCGATGCCGGAGTAGTCCGGGATCTCGAGGGCCGGGCGGACGTCGACCTCGGCGGTGAAGTTCAGCGTCTCGCCGTCCTTCAGCTCGGTGATGTCGACCTCGGGCTGGCCCAGGACGGAGAGCTCGGCCTCGTTGACCGCCTCGGTGTAGAACTTCGGAAGCGCGTCGTTGACCGCCTCCTCCAGGACCGCACCGCGGCCGAACCGCTGGTCGATGACGCGGGCCGGGATCTTGCCCTTGCGGAAGCCCTTCACCGTGACCTGCTGGTTGATCTTCTTGTACGCCGCGTCGAGGCTGTCCTTGAGCTCCTCGAAGGGCACCTCGACAGTGAGCCGAACCCGGGTCGGGTTCAGGGTCTCCACGGCGCTCTTCACGGTTCGGTCTCCTTGTGGCTGACTTCTTGGTTTCTACCGGGGCCAGACTGGTCCGGCGGATTCGCCGCCCGCCCGGAGAACGTCCGGAGGATCCAGTGGGTGTCCAGTGGGTTCCTGCGGATGAGACACACGGGCGCGCAGCTTGCATAGTAACCGCCACGGCTGAACGCCCCAAAGGCGATCAACCGGAGTGATCGCTCGGGTGACCGGTGTTGACCGGTCGGTGGTCGGGGTGGCGGGATTTGAACCCACGGCCTTCCGCTCCCAAAGCGGACGCGCTACCAAGCTGCGCCACACCCCGTCTGGTGCGACACGTAGGGTACATGGCCGACGACAGCGTGGCCGCCGCATTTCGCCGGCGCCGCGGGGGCGTCCGGCGCGGGCGGGAAACGGGGTGTGCGGCGAGGGGCGGCGACCCGCTACGATGCCTTCAGTGCCGCGGTCACCTGACCTGCGGCGCGTCGTGTGCGGGCGTAGCTCAATGGTAGAGCACTAGTCTTCCAAACTAGCTACGCGGGTTCGATTCCCGTCGCCCGCTCTGTAGTACGAAGGCCCAGGCAGGCGGTGGATTCACCGCCTGCCTGGGCCTTCGGTCGTTCCACGGCGCCGGGCGATGGGTGATGGGTGATGGGTGATGATTGCCTCCATGTGGGGGGTCGATCATCGTTCGGCGCACGGTGTGATGTCTGCCGCCGTGCTCGTGACAGTCATGGCGCTGACGGGATGCGGCGGGACTCCGCTGCCGGTCGGGGATCCAGATCCGGGGCATCGACGGCTCAAGGCGATTCGACCGGTGCTGTCCGTGGTGCCGCCGGGCGCACACGTCACGCTGAAGCAGAGCTTCGAGCCGCACTGGGACTCGTGCGACGGAGCGAGGTCGACCTACGGGTGGAACGAGGCGACCGTCGCTGTCGACTTCAGCGGAGGCGGGTCCGAGCTCCGGGTAGCCGCACACATCCGGACCGCCATGCAGGATCTGGGCTGGACGTTCGACCGAGGCTCGATCGCTCGGGGCGAGTGGACGTGGCACAAGAAGTTGGCCGACGGCAGCCAGGCCTCAACGCGACTGCTCGGACCCGGTGACCCAGCTGACTGGAACCTGCAGGCGACAGCGCCGCCCGCTGCTCGCCCGGTCAAGGGCTGCTGAACGCAGGCGGGTTCGCTTCCCGTCTGCCGCTCCGTACGGCTCAGGGCCGGGTCGGAGGATCGTTCTGCGAACCGGCCCTGATCGTTTCCCGGAGCGGTGTTCGGTTCTGCGGCGGGTCGAACCGGAGGGCTACTCGGCCGGCAGGGCCTTCCGCATCGCCTTCGCGGTGGCAGCCGGGTCGTAGCCCTCGGGGACGCCTTCGACCAGGATGATGTCGCCCGCGATGTGCCGCGAGCGCAGCGGTGCGATCTCCTGGTACTCAGGTGAGTCCCACCAGGCCCGCGCCTCGGCGATCCCGGGGAAGCCGATCACCACGACGTGTCCGGGCCAGGCGCCCTCCTTCACCTCGTGCTGCGTGGCGTGCACCAGGAAGCGGCCGCCGTACGGCTCGAAGGTGGCGGGGATGCGCTCGATGTACTCGGCGATCTCCGGATGCGGAGCGGCCTCTCGCAGGTGAGCTATGGCGTAGGCGGGCATGGCGTCCTTCCGGTCGGTCGGGCTCCGTATGCCGGTGATCGTGGCATGCCGACGCGCCGGGGGCGATTACCTCACAGGTAAGCGGACCCCGTCCGCGGTGCGGACTCACCTCGCCGCGGCGGGCCGGGCGCGGCCGGGCGAACCGGGTGGGGCAGGGCGGGGCCGGCCGGAAGCTGAGCGGGTTGTCAGAAGCTGATCGAGTTGATGGTGTCGGCCAGCGAGTTCAGGAACCGGTTGATCGACGGGGCCATGCCTGTCGAGGCGAGGAAGAAGCCGAAGAGGATCGCGACGACGGCGGGACCGGCCTTGATCGACCCGCCCCGGATCAGCACAACCAGGATGATCGCCAAAAGCAGCACCACTGACAGTGAAATGGCCACAACAGATCACACCCTCGGTCGGTCCGCTCTCCCGGCCTGGGGACGCACCCCGCGCACCCCGCCAGAACCATCGTGCCACCAACTGGGCTGGCTTATGCGGTACCTGAGGCATCGGCGGCCCCGCCCGGCGCCGCGGCGCGCCGGGGCGGGCCGCTCACGGGAGCTCCGCCGGACCCAACGGTCCTGATCCGCACGGCAATTCGAGAACACACCCGCGCGGGGAATTGGCCGCATCGTTTCCATGCCCACACAACCTCCGCGCGGGTATTCCGAATTGTTGCAACACGCTTGTCAAATGCACCGTCAAATCGGCATGAATCGTGACAAGCGGGACGTCGAAAGTGTGCTGCCCGTCACGCCGGCGGGATGCCAACCGCCCCGAATGCGGGGGTACCCGGAGTTCATAAACCGGGAAAGACCTCGAAGGTTTTACGGATACCCACAGACAACGCTAGGGTGCCTCAAATGTTCTACGCTGCCTCGTCCCCCGCATGCGCAGCGGCGTACCCGACCGTCTCCCCGTGTCACTGGGGGGAAGGTCTGTGACGGACTCGCTGCGACCGCAAGGCCACCACCGAGCGCCGCTCCCCCCGGCACAGCCGGCGTCAGGAGTGCCGACTCCGCGCTCACCGCAGAAACAGCACGACCGGCAGGACCAGAACCACGCCGACCGGAACCGGCAGGGCCAGAACCGGCAGGCGACACCCGGCAAGCAGCGCGACTCGTTCTTCGACAACGCCAAGTACCTGGCGATCGTGCTGGTGGCCATGGCCCACTCCTGGGAGCCCCTGAAGGGCGACAGCCGCCTCCTGGAGGGCGTGTACACGGTGGTGTACACCTTCCACATGCCGGCGTTCATCATCATCTCCGGCTACTTCTCGCGCAGTTTCGACATGCGCCCGGACCGCCTCCGGCGGCTGGTCACCGGCATGCTCGTGCCGTACGTCGTCTTCGAGACCGCGTACACCCTCTTCAAGCGCTACGGCGACCACGACCCGGGCATGACGGTCAGTCTGCTCGACCCCTGGTACCTCACCTGGTTCCTGCTCGCCCTGTTCATCTGGCGGCTGACCACCCCGTTGTGGAAGATCGCCCGCTGGCCGCTGCCGCTCGCGCTCGGCATCGCGATGTTCGGCTCCGTCTCGCCCGAGATCGGCAACGACCTGGACCTGCAGCGCGTCCTGCAGTTCCTGCCGTACTTCGTGCTGGGCCTGTGCATGAAGCCCGAGCACTTCCAGCGGGTCCGCACGCGGGCGATGCGCATCGGGTCGGTGCCGGTGTTCGCGGTGGCCCTGGCCATCGGCTGGTGGGCCGTGCCGCGCATGAACACCGCCTGGTTCTACCACCGCGACGCCGCCCAGGAGCTGGGCGCCCCCTGGTGGACCGGCCCCGTCATGGTGCTCGCGCTGTTCGGCTGCTCGCTGCTGCTGACCGCCTGCTTCTTCGCCTGGGTGCCGCGCCGCCGCATGTGGTTCACGGCGCTCGGCGCCGGCACGCTCTACGGCTACCTGCTGCACGGGTTCCTGGTGAAGGCCGGCGACTTCTACGGCTGGTTCGAGCCCTCGTGGCTGCACCGGCCGCTCGGCGAGATCGCCGTGACGGTCGTCGCCGCCGCCGTCGTCACCGTGCTGTGCACCCGGCCGGTGCAGCGTGTCTTCCGGTTCGCGATGGAGCCCGAGATGAAGTGGGCCTTCAAACGGGACGCGGCGGAGCTCGCCCGGGCCCGGGAGAAGAGCGAACCGCGCGCGAAGGTGCCCGCCTAGACCCCGGTCAGCCGTCCGTCAGCCGTCCTTCAGCCGCCCGTCAGACCGAGAAGCGCGCGCATCCGCGCGTACTTCTCGGTCAGTCGTTTCCGGGTGGCCGGGTCGTCGAGGCGGGCGATGCGGGCCGGATCCGCGTTGTGCGCCAGATCCGCCTCCTTCACCAGCAGCGCGCCCGGCGTGGCCAGGACGCGCCCGGCGTACGTTTCCGGCGTCTCCCCCGCCCGCTTGGTGACCGCGCGGACGATGTCCTTCGTGCGCCGGCTCAGCGCGGCCTCGTCGAGCCACCGCCCGGAGAGCGCGTCGTCCTCCACGGCGTCGTGCAGCCAGGCCGCGGCGATCTGGTCGTCGTCGCCGCCCCGCGCCCGGACGCCCTCGGCGACCGCCCGGAGGTGCTCGGCGTAGGGGCGCCCCGCCTTGTCGGTCTGCCCCTCGTGGGCGGCGCGGGCGACGGCCTCCACCTCGGCCAGGGTCATGGTCCGCTGCGTCTCGGTCACGCCGCCAGTGTCGCCCATCACGGCGCGGACCGGATCGGCACACGGCGGATCGGCACGCGGCGGTTCGGCAACACCGCGGCTCGGCACACGGCAGGGCGCACGCCGCTCAACGCGCGCCGCTCAGCGCACGCCCGCCGCCGTCGGTCCTTCGCGGCAGATCAGCAGCAGGGCCCGGTCGTCGTTGACGTCCTTGGCGACCGCCTCGATGAGGTGCCAGGCCGCCCCGTGGAAGCCGCCGGCCACGTACCGGTCGGCCTCGCCGGTCAGCCGGTCGATGCCCTCGACGATGTCGCGGTCGGAGGTCTCCACCAGGCCGTCCGTGAACAGCATCAGCACGTCGCCGGGCCGCAGCGAGCCCTTCACGGGGTCGAACTGGGCGCCGTCGTACACGCCGAGGAGCGGCCCCTCGGCGGCCTTCTCCTCCCACCGTCCGCTGCCCGCGCTGAGCTGGAGCCCCGGCGGATGCCCGGCGGAGTAGAGCTCGTAGTCGCCGGAGTCGAGGTCCAGGACCAGGTGGATGGAGGTCGCGAAGCCCTCCTGCCAGTCCTGGCGGAGCAGGTAGCCGTTGGCGGCCGGGAGGAAGGCGTGCGGCGGGAGCGAGCCCAGCAGGCCGCCGAACGCGCCCGACAGCAGCAGGGCCCGCGAACCGGCGTCCATGCCCTTGCCGGAGACGTCGGTGAGGACGACCTCCAGCGTGCGGCCGCCGTTGGTGCGGGCGGCGACCACGAAGTCGCCCGAGAAGGACTGGCCGCCCGCGGGCCGCAGCGCCATCTCCCGGTGCCAGCCGACCGGCAGCTTCGGCAGCTTGCTCTGCACCCGGATGCGTTCGCGCAGGTCGAACAGCATCGTGCCGCCGCGCCGCCACGGCACGCCCACCCGGCTGCGGAACTGCGCGAGCAGCAGCCCGAAGAACCCGCACGCGGCGACCACGAGGACCACGCCGGGCGTCACGCGGGACGGACCCTCGGTGTACGGGCCCAGCCACACCGACTCCACGATCAGCGCGGTGGCCGCCGCCGCGTACAGCCCGAGCAGGCTCGCCGGACGCAGCACCAGACCGCCGACGACGACCGGCAGCACCAGCGCGGCCGGCGAGAACCACACCGAGTTGGCCAGCGTCGCCGCCGTGATGACGGGCACCAGCAGCAGCAGTCCGGCGAGCGCGACCCAGTCCGAGCCGTCGCCGCGGAAGTAGTCGACGGCGCTTCTGCGCACGCCGACGCGGGCCCGGTGCCACTGCATCTTCAACCGGGCCGTGAACGTCTCGGCTGCCGAGCGCCGCTGTCGTCCTGCTGCCATTAGTTCGGGACCCTATCCATCGCAGGCCGCGGTTGGCACGCGAGGTCCGACTTATCCCCCCGTAGGAGCCCAACTTCACAACGCCGGAGGCGGTGTTCCCGCTCCGGCGCCCCCGGGGAAAATACCTCGCCCGTCCCGCACCTCCTTGATAGGCATGATGCATGGCGACTGACGCGGCGAGGGACGGGCGGAGCGACGGAATCGTCGTCCGGGGGCTGACGCGGGACGAGTGGGACCCCTGGTACGACACCCTGCTGCGCGCCTTCGGCGGGGTCCCGGAGCCGGCCGAAGAGCGGGAACTGTACGACTCGCTCACGGAGGTCGACCGTTCGCTCGGCGCGTGGGACGGGGAGACGTGCGTGGGGACGGCGGGGGCGTTCAGCTTCCGGCTGACCGTGCCGGGTGGCGCCGCGGTGCCCACCGCGGGCGTGACCATGGTCGGCGTGGCGGCCACCCACCGGCGGCGTGGCCTGCTGACGTCGCTGATGCGCCGGCAGCTGGACGACGTGCGGTCCTGGGGCTGGCCGCTGGCCGCGCTGACGGCCTCCGAACCGGACATCTACGGCCGTTTCGGGTACGCCGTCGCCACGCACCGCGTCGACGTCGAGGTCGACACCGCGCGGGTACGGCTGTCCGTGCCGCCGGGCACCGACGAGGTGCGGCTGCGCTACGCGGCACCGGCCGACGTGCTCGACGTGTGCGAGGCGGTGTACGCCCGCAGGGTGCCGGGCCGGCCCGGGATGCTGGCCCGGCTGCCCGGCTGGGAACGGCTGCCGCTGCTCGACCCGGAGGCTGGCCGGGCGGGGGCGTCGCCACTGCAGTGCGTTCTCGCGGAGCGGGACGGCGAGGTGGTCGGGTACGCCCGCTTCCGGGTGAAGCCGGAGTCGGACGAGGGCGGGCCGCGGGGCACGGTGATCCTGGAGGACACCGAGGCGCTGGACCCGGCGGCGCACGCCGCGCTGTGGCGGTTCCTGTTCGACATCGACCTGACGTGCACGCTGACCGCGCGGGGCCGTCCGGTGGACGAGCCGTGGCAGTACCTGGTGTCCGACCCGCGCCGGTGCCGCCCGCGGCTGCGTGACGCGCTGTACGTGCGGCTGGTGGACGTCGGGGCGGCGCTGGAGGCGCGCACCTACCAGGCCCCGGTGGACGTGGTGTTGGCGGTGGAGGACGCGTTCTGCCCGTGGAACGGGGGGCGTTGGCGGCTGACCGGGGACGCGAAGGGCGCGTCCTGCGAGCGGACCGAGGACGCCGCCGATCTGGCGCTGTCGGTGCGGGAGTTGGGCGCGGCCTATCTCGGCGGGGTGACGCTTGGCGCGCTCGCCGCGGCCGGGCGGATACGGGAACTGCGGCAGGGCGCGCTGGCGGAGGCGTCGGTGGCGTTCGCCTCCACGGTGGCGCCCTGGCTGCCGCACGGGTTCTAGCGGTTCCAACCGTTCCAGCGGTTCCAACCGTTCCAGCGGTTCCAACCGTTCCAGCGGTTCCAGCGGTTCCAGCAACGCTCGCGGGGACCGTTCAGGCCGGCTGGCAGGCGGGGCACCAGAAGAGGTTGCGGGCGGCGAGGCCGACGGTGCGGATCTCGCCGCCGCAGACGTGGCACGGCAGGCCGGCCCTGCGGTACACGTACACCTCGCCGCCGTGGTCGTCGACGCGGGGCGGGCGGCCCATCGCCTCGGGGGTGTGCTCCGGGCGGACGGTGTCGATGCGGTTGTTGCGGACGCCCTCGCGCATGAGCGCGACCAGGTCGTGCCAGACGGCGTCCCACTCGGCCGGGGTGATGTCCCGGCCGGCCCGGTAGGGGTCGATGCCGTGCCGGAAGAGGACCTCGGCGCGGTAGACGTTGCCGACCCCGGCGATCACCTTCTGGTCCATGAGCAGCGCGGCGATCGTGGTCCGGCTGCCGCGGACGCGCCGGTAGGCGGCCTGCGGGTCGGCGTCCGCGCGGAGCGGGTCGGGGCCCAGGCGCGCGTGTACCGCCTGCTTCTCGGCGTCCGTGATCAGCACGCAGGTGGTGGGGCCGCGCAGGTCCACGTAGGCGCTCTCGTGCGCGAGGCGGAGGCGGACGGTGTCCGTCGGCGGCGGGGCGGGCCGGCCGCCGAAGGTCACCTTGCCGAACAGGCCCAGGTGGATGTGGACCCAGTCGGTGTCGCGGAAGCCGAGGAAGAGGTGCTTGCCGTGGGCCTCGGTGCGGGTGAGTTCCGCGCCGTCCAGGAGGGCGGCGGCGTCGGAGAACTTGCCCTGCGGGCTGGTCACCCGGGGTGCCGTGCCGGAGAAGCGGTCGGCGTAGTCGAGCGCCAGCCGGTGGATCGTGTGCCCCTCTGGCACGTGCCGGTTCCCTTCCTGTACCCCCGGGCGGCGGTCAGTCCTGCTGCGGGTGGTGCGCCGGGATCGGGGGCAGTTCGCCCGTCGTCTCGTACTCCGCCAGCATGTCGATGCGGCGGATGTGCCGCTCGTCACCGGAGAACGGGGTGCTCAGGAAGGTCTCGACGAACTTGGTCGCCTCGTCCGTCGTGTGCATGCGCGCGCCCACGGCGACGACGTTCGCGTTGTTGTGCTGGCGGCCCAGCGACGCGGTCTCCTCGCTCCAGGCGAGAGCCGCCCGCACGCCCTTGACCTTGTTGGCGGCGATCTGCTCGCCGTTGCCGGAGCCGCCGATCACGATGCCGAGGGAGTCGGGGTCCGCGGCCGTCCGCTCCGCGGCACGCAGGCAGAAGGGCGGGTAGTCGTCCTGGGCGTCGTAGATGTGCGGGCCGCAGTCGACGGGGTCGTGGCCGGCCGCCTTCAACCACTCGACGAGGTGGTTCTTCAGTTCGAAGCCGGCATGGTCGGAGCCGAGATACACGCGCATGCTCCGAGTGTGACACGACCGTTTCGGGGAAGCAGCGTCGGGTGTCACCCCCCTGGACCGGCCTGTACAGGGCCGGGACGGAAGACCGCTCACCCGGCGCGAAGGAATTCCCCGTATGACTGCGCAGCCGACCCCGGCCAAGGCCGGCGACCCCGGCTCCGGCCTCCAGGCCGGACTCAAGAACCGGCACCTGACGATGATCGCCATCGGCGGCGTCATCGGCGCCGGCCTGTTCGTCGGATCCGCTTCCGGCATCGCCACCGCGGGCCCCGGCATCCTCCTGTCGTACGCCCTCGTCGGGACGCTGGTCGTCCTGGTGATGCGGATGCTGGGCGAGATGTCCGCCGCCAATCCGACGTCGGGTTCCTTCTCGGCGCACGCGGACCGGGCGCTCGGCCGCTGGGCCGGTTTCACCATCGGCTGGCTGTACTGGTTCTTCTGGGTCGTGGTGCTCGCCGTGGAGGCCACCGCCGGCGCCAAGATCCTGGAAGGCTGGATGCCGGCCGTCCCGCAGTGGGGCTGGGCGCTCATCGTGATGGTGGTGCTCACCGCCACCAACCTCGTGTCGGTCGGCTCCTACGGCGAGTTCGAGTTCTGGTTCGCCGGGATCAAGGTCGTCGCGATCGGGGCGTTCATCGTCATCGGCGCCCTCGCGGTCCTCGGCGTGCTGCCCGGCGTGGACGACGACAGGGCGGGCCTGTCCAACCTCACCGGCCACGGCGGCTTCCTGCCGAACGGGCCCGGCGCCATCCTCACCGGCGTCCTGCTCGTGGTGTTCTCCTTCATGGGCAGCGAGATCGCCACCCTGGCCGCGGGCGAGTCGGAGGACCCGCAGCGGGCGGTCACCAAGTCGACCAACAGCATCATCTGGCGCATCGCCGTCTTCTACCTCGGCTCGGTCCTCGTGGTCGTCACCCTGGTGCCGTGGGACGACAAGTCGATCGCCGAGAAGGGCTCGTACGTCGCCGCCCTCGACTCCCTCGGCATCGCGCACGCCGGTCAGATCATGAACTTCATCGTGCTGACCTCGGTGCTGTCCTGCCTCAACTCGGGCCTCTACACGGCCTCCCGGATGGCCTTCTCGCTCGGCGAGCGCGGGGACGCGCCGCGGGCGTTCGCGCGGACCACGTCCCGCGGTGTGCCAATGGCGGCGATCGTCGCGTCGGTCGTGTTCGGCTTCCTCGCCGTGTTCTTCAACTACGAGTTCCCGGACTCCATCTTCCTCTTCCTGGTCAACTCCAGCGGTGCGGTCGCCCTGTTCGTGTGGCTGGTGATCTGCTTCTCGCAGCTGCGGATGCGGCGGATCGTCCAGGCGGAGGCGCCCGAGAGGCTGGTCCTCAAGATATGGCTGTACCCGTACCTGACGTGGGCGACGGCCGCGCTGATCGTGCTGGTGCTCGGCTACATGCTCACCGACACCGAGCACGACGGCCGGGTGACGGTGCTGCTGTCGCTGCTGGTCGCCGCGGTGGTCCTCGTCGTCGCCGTGGTGAAGGAGCGGGCCGCCGGCGGGCGGGCGTCCGCCGGGTCGGCGTCCGTGGCGGCGCGGGACGAGGTCAGGACGGGCTGACTCGGCGGCCGGGCCGACGGGCCGTGCGCCGCGCAGACGTGCGGACGTGCGGACGTGCAAGAGGCCCGCCGGGCAGAAGTCGCGCTTCTGCCCGGCGGGCCTCTTCTCGGTCGAGGGGACCAGGGGACTACCGCGTCACCGCTTGACGAGCTTCCAGGCGGTGGGCAGCAGGCCCATCGCCAGCGCCGCCTTCAGGGCGTCGCCGATCAGGAACGGGGTCAGGCCGGCCGCGATCGCGGCGCCCGCCGAGAGGTGGGCGGCGGCGGCCAGGTACGGGACGCCGATCGCGTAGATGACGGCCTCGCCCAGCAGCATCGTGCCGGCCATGCGCAGCGCCGAGCGGTCGGCGCCGCGGCGGGCCAGGGCGCCGACGACGGTGGACGCGAGCATCATGCCGAGGATGTAGCCGAAGGAGACGGCCACGCCCGAGGAGCCCTCGGCGAACCACGGCACGCCCGCGAGGCCGGCCAGCGCGTACAGGGCGAGCGAGAGGAAGCCGCGGCGGGCTCCCAGCGTCGTCCCGACGAGCAGCGCGGCGAAGGTCTGGCCGGTCACCGGCACCGGGGAGCCCGGGACGGGAACGGCGATCTGGGCGGCGATGCCGGTGAGCACCGCGCCGCCGAGCACGAGGGCGGCGTCCCGGACGCGGGAGGCGGGCAGGAGGTCGGCGAGAACCTGCCCGGTGCGGGCGGTCGTGGCGGTGGCGGTGCTCATGGGGACTCCGCGGGTCGGGCAGCTGGGGACACCGCGACGCTAACCCAGGGCTCCGGCGCCGATCACCGTCAGCGCTCGACAAAGGGGGTGTCGGCGGATTGGTGGGTTCCAGACAAAGCCGCCGGGCGACACCGGGGGCGGAGTGATAACAGTCACTGAGGCAGGGACGTTTCGCTCACGTGCGGCGCGTGCACGCCGACTGTCGGTTCCCACCAAAGGGGGAAGCGGCGGCCGTTCGGGGTGCGGGCGGCGGGCGCGCGCGGTACCACGGAGCGGGGGCCGGTGTGAGGAGGCGTACGTGACCGAGATCGAGCGGGAGTGCCCGACCTGCGGCAGCAGGCAGAAGTTCCGGATGCTCGACGCGGCGGAGAAGGCGGCGGTGCGCGAGGCGAAGGGGCCCCGCCACTTCGTGGGCGACCTGTGGCGCTGCACCGCGCCGCGCTGCCTGTGGTACCAGCCCCACCTCCACCGCGGCGGCGGCGGTCTCCTGCCCGAGAGGTTCCGTACGGAGGAGACCGACGCCGCCGGGTGACGGGCCTCGGAGGTTGTCTCAGAGGTTGCCTGGGAGGTGCCTCGGAGGGCGCCTCAGAGGTTGCTGAAGTCCGGTCCCGCGGTCCGCGTGCGCTTGATCTCGTAGAAGCCCGGGATCGAGGCGACCGCGAGCGTGCCGTCCCAGAGCCGGGCGGCCTCCTCGCCCTTGGGCGCGGGGGTGACGACCGGGCCGAAGAAGGCGATCTGCTCGCCGTCGGCGCCGGGCACGGCGATGACCGGGGTGCCCACCTCCTGGCCGACCTTGTCGATGCCCTCCTTGTGGGAGGCGCGCAGCTCCGCCTCGTAGGGGGTGGAGTCCCAGTGGTCCATCAGGGACTCGGGCAGCCCGACGTCCTTCAGCGCGGCGGCGACGGCCGCCTTCTCCGCGCCCTCGCCCTGGTTGTGGATGCGGGTGCCCAGCGCGGTGTAGAGGTCGCCGAGCACCTCGGCGCCGTGCTCCTGCTGCGCCGCGATGACGACGCGGACCGGGCCCCACGCCTTCGTCGCGAGCATCTCGCGGTACTCCTCGGGGAGGTCGTCGAGCTTGTCCTCGTTGAGCACGGCGAGACTCATCACGTGCCAGCGGACGTGGACGTCCCGGACCTTCTCCACCTCCGTCATCCAGCGCGAGGTCATCCAGGCCCAGGGGCACAGCGGATCGAACCAGAAGTCGACGGGAGTCTTGTCCGACATGTCTCTCCTCAGCGGGAAGCCTTTTCCCGGACAACGCCACTGATCGTCCGCGCCATTCCCGGATGCCCGCGGTCAGCAGCACGTGGCAGGATCGGTCCTGTCCAGCCCTGCCCAGGATCTTGAGGGAGTGCCGCCCGTGCCCGGTGAGAATCTGTCCCGCGACGAGGCCCGGGAGCGGGCCGCCCTGCTGGCCGTCGACGGGTACGAGGTGTCCCTCGACCTGCGCTCCGCCGTCGGCGCCGCGGACGACGGGCCGCGCACCTTCCGCTCCGTCACGACGATCCGCTTCCGCTGCAACGAGCCGGGCGCGTCCAGTTTCGCCGACCTGGTGGCGCCGCGGGTGACCGCCGTCTCGCTCAACGGCCGCGACCTCGACCCGGGCGCCGTCTTCGACGGCTCGCGGATCCTGCTGGAGGACCTGGCCGCCGACAACGAGCTGGTCGTCGACGCGCAGTGCGCCTACTCCCGCACCGGTGAGGGCATGCACCGCTTCGTCGACCCGGAGGACGACGAGGTCTACCTGTACACGCAGTACGAACCGGCCGACTCCCGGCGGGTGTTCGCGAACTTCGAGCAGCCGGACCTCAAGGCGCCGTTCCGCTTCGAGGTGCGCGCGCCCGAGGGCTGGACGGTGTGGAGCAACGGCGTCGGCGAACTCGCCGGCGGCGTCTGGAGGTTCGCCGAGACCAAGCCGATCTCGACGTACATCACCTGCGTGGTGGCCGGCCCGTACCACTACGTGACCGACGCCTACGAGCGCACCCTCCCCGACGGCAGCACGCTGCGGATCCCGCTGGGCGCCATGTGCCGCAAGGGCCTGGCGCCCCACTTCGACGCCGACGACGTCTTCCTGGTCACCAAGCAGGGCCTGGACTTCTTCCACGAGCGCTTCGACTACCCGTACCCGTTCGGGAAGTACGACCAGGCGTTCGTGCCCGAGTACAACCTCGGCGCGATGGAGAACCCGGGGCTGGTGACCTTCCGGGAGGAGTTCATCTTCCGCGGGAAGGTGACCCGGGCGTCGTACGAGGGCCGGGCGAACGTGGTGCTGCACGAGATGGCGCACATGTGGTTCGGCGACCTGGTCACCATGGAGTGGTGGGACGACCTGTGGCTGAAGGAGTCCTTCGCCGACTTCATGGGCGCGTTCTCGCTGGTCGGCGCCACCCGCTTCACCGACGGCTGGATCACCTTCGCCAACCGCCGCAAGGCGTGGGCCTACCGCGCCGACCAGCTGCCGTCCACGCACCCGATCACGGCCGACATCCGCGACCTTCAGGACGCCAAGCTGAACTTCGACGGCATCACGTACGCCAAGGGCGCCAGCGTCCTGAAGCAGCTGGTGGCGTACGTCGGCCAGGACGCGTTCCTGGAGGGCGCCCGGCGCTACTTCAAGCGGCACGCGTACGGCAACACGCGCCTGGGCGACCTGCTGTCGGTGCTGGAGGAGACCAGCGGCCGGGACATGGGCGCGTGGGCGCGGGCGTGGCTGCAGACGGCCGGCGTCAACTCGCTGACCCCGCGGGTGCTGCTGAGCACCGACGGCCGGGTGGAGGAGCTGGCGGTGGAGCAGGAGGCCGCCGAGTCGCAGCCGGAGCTGCGGCCGCACCGGGTGGCGGTGGGCCTGTACCGGCGTGAGGACGACCGTCTGGTGCGGTACGCGCGCGCCGAGGCGGACGTCGACGGCGCGCGGACGGTCGTCACGGAGCTGGCCGGCGCCCAGGCGCCGGATCTGGTGCTGGTCAACGACGACGACCTGACGTACTGCAAGATCCGCTTCGACGGGATGTCGCTGGACACCCTGCGGGAGCACCTGGGCGCGGTGACCGACCCGCTGGCGCGGGCGCTGTGCTGGTCCGCGCTGTGGAACATGACCCGCGACGCGCTGCTGCCGGCCCGGGACTTCGTCGGCCTGGTGCTGCGGTTCGCGGGCCGCGAGTCCGACATCGGCGTGCTGCAGATGCTGCACGCGTGGGCGACGTCGTCGCTGGTCCACTACGTCACGCCGGAATGGCGGCCGACGGGCGAGCGGCTGCTCGCCGAGGGGGCGCTCCGGGAGCTGCGGGCCGCCGAGCCGGGCAGCGAGCACCAGCTGGCGTGGGCGCGGTTCTTCGCGACGACGGCGTCGGCGCCGGACGACCTGCGGCTGCTGCGGGACCTGCTGGACGGCGCGGAGAAGGTCGAGGGCCTGGAGGTCGACCAGGAGCTGCGGTGGGCGTTCCTGGAGCCGCTCGCCGCGCACGGGGCGGCGGACGAGTCGGTGCTGGCGGCCGAGCTGGCCCGCGACGACACGGCGTCCGGCAAGCGGCACCAGGTTCGCTGCCTGGCCGCCCGCCCGTCGGCGGCGGTGAAGGCGCAGGCGTGGGCGCAGGTGGTGGAGTCCGACGCGCTGTCCAACGCCCTGGTGGAGGCGACGATCGCGGGGTTCGCCCAGCCGTCGCAGCGGGAGCTGCTCGCACCGTACGCGGCGAAGTACTTCGAGGCGATCGAGCGGGTGTGGAGCGAGCGGTCGATCCAGATCGGCATGAGCGTCGTCCAGGGCCTGTTCCCGGCCTTGCAGGACTCGCAGGCGACGCTGGAGGCGACGGACGCGTGGCTCGCCGCCCACGAGCAGGCCGCTCCGGCCCTGCGACGGCTGGTGCTGGAGGCGCGGGACGACCTGGCGCGCGGGCTGCGCGGACAGGCGTGCGACGCGGCCGCGGGCTGACCGTCGCAGGTCTGCGGCGCGGCCGCCGGCTGACCGCCGTAGGTCGCGGTCGCGGGCCGACCGTCGTAGGTCTGCGGCACGGTCGCGGGCCGACCGTCCCGGGTTCGCGGCCCGGTCGCGGCCGGTCCGCGACCGTTACGGAATCCGGGCAACAGTAGCCGTAACCCCTGGTCCCACCCGAACGGACCAGGGGTTTTCCTTTGTCTTCGGCATCCGAACATCCGTCCTTTAGCGCTACCTTGTCCGCATTTGTCGACGAGCGTGTAACAGCGGTTAGCGGGCCATCGGGTGGGGGGAATGGCGGGAGCATGAACCACAACACCCCCCGCACTCCCCTTTCCGCCCGTCCCCTCCCCGAGGTGAGCCGCCGCGTGCTGACGTCGGCGCAGTTGCGCTCGCTCGGTGTGTCGCCCGTGGAGACGAACGAGCGCTGCCGTCCCGGCGGCCCCTGGCAGCAGATCCTGCCGGGCGTCTTCCTGCTGCACCCGGGTCCGGCGACCAGCGAGGAGCGGCTGCACGCGGTGCTGAGGTACGCGGCGCGCGAACCTGACGCCGCGTCGCCCGGACAGCCGGCCACCGCGGTGCCGGCGCAGCCGGGAGCCGCTGTGCAGGTACAGCCGGGATCCGCGATGCCGGTACGGCCGGCCGCCGGGCGGTCGCACCGGCCCGCGCAGCCGGACGCCGCGGCTTCCGGGCAGCCGGGCGCCGCCGTGCCGGTGCAGCCGGGCGCCGGGCAGTCACACCGGCCGGTGTACCCGGGCGCGGTGATCACCGGCCTGGCCGCCCTGGCGCTGCACGGCTTCGCCGCCGCGCCCTCGCTGCTGGCGCTGGAGAAGATCGACGTCCTGGTCCCCCGGCTGCGCAGGCTGCGGTCGGCCGGCTGCGCGCGGATCGTCCGCACGTCCGCGCTGCCGGCCGCCCGCCTGGTGACCGGCGTTCCGGTGGCGCCGGTGCCGCGCGCCCTGGCGGACGCGGTGGCCCGGCTGACGGACCCGGGCCGGGTGCGCAGGCTGCTGACCGAGGCGGTGCGCGACGGCCACTGCGAACCGGCCGCCGTCGTCCGGGAGCTGGACCGGGCGAAGCTGCTGGACCGGCCGCACGTGCTGGACGCGGTGGACTCCCTGCTGGCCGAGAGCCGGGCGGTCGCGGAGGACCGCCTGTACCGGATGGTGCGCGAGTACGGCCTGCCCGAGCCGGTGTGGAACGTCGAACTGCGCCTGCCGGGCGGACCGCACCTGGGCGGCCTCGACGCCTACTGGCCGCGGGAGGCCGTGGCGGTGGAGCTCGACACCCGCGCCCCGCGCCACGACGAGGACGCGCCCTGGTCGGAGTACGTCCGCAAGCGCGAGCACCTGGAGCGCCTGGGCATCACGGTCGTCCACGTCACGCCCAGAAAGCTGCGGGACGCCATGCGGCAGCAGGCGGCGATCGTCCGTACGGCGCTGATGGCCGCCTCGGACCGGGAGCCACCCGCGCACGTCGTGGTGGAGCCCCGTTAGGCCGTGGTGGCCGGATCGTCCACGCGCGGGGGCCGCCGGCGCCTCCCGGCACAGGCCCCCGCGTGTGGACGCGTGCGCGCGTTTCAGGCCTTGCGCAGGACCAGTTCGGTGTTGCGGTCGTCCGGGTCGCCGCCCAGCGTCAGGTTGGCGCCCGGGGCGTTGTACGACAGCTCCCGGTACAGGGCGGCCAGGCCCGTCTGGGAGAGGTCGGCGAAGTCCGTGCGGTGCGGGGCGGAGGACTCCACCAGGGTGGTGAACAGGGACAGGGTGCCGTCCTTGTTGTCGGCGATCTCGATGACACGGGCGAGCTGCGGGTGGTCGACGTGGGAGGCGGTGGAGATCTCCCAGAAGGAGCGGCCGTCGGGCGCCGAGTGCGGGGTGATCTCGTTGCGGTGGATGTGGCCGTTGACCCAGGCCAGGACGTTGCGGTGGCTGCCCAGGAGGGCGAGGACCTCCTGACCGCCGTGGCGGCGTTCGCCGGGGCGGGCGGGGTCGGCGACGCCCGTGTTCGTCATCGTCCTGCTGGTGTGGTGGCTGAAGACGACGACGTAGGAGTCCTTGTTGTCGCGCAGCTGCCGGTCCAGCCACTTCAGCTGGGCGCTTCCGACGGACCCTTCGTAGTGGCCGCCCGGGTCGGTGGTGTCGAGGCTGATGCCGACGACGTCGTCGGCGATGCGGAAGGCGTAGTACTGGGTGCCCGCCGCGAGGTTGGCGGTGGAGTAGCCGTGGCCGACCGGGCCGACGCCGCGGTGGGCGGGGTCGAGGTGGGCCTTGAGGTAGTCGGCGGGGGTGTAGGGGGCGCGCCGCTCGTCCGGCGTGACGGAGCGCATGTCGCGGGCGTGGGCCTTGAGCAGGTCGCGGAAGGCGGTGCCCCGGGGGTCCGAACCGTTCTTGATCGCGCTCTTGAGCTTCTTGGCCTCGGCGGCGGGCAGGCTCATCAGCTTCTTCCCGCCGACGGCGTACTCGGCGAGCCAGGAGTCGCCGTGGCCGTAGCAGCCCAGCGGCATCGCGTCATGGTTGCCGACGGTGGAGTACCAGGGCAGGTTGAGGCCGGGGCTGCGGACCTCGCGGACGGCGGCGGCGAGGAAGCCGTCCAGGTGCGGGAAGCCGAGCTGCTTGTCGGCGTCGCGGACGGCGGAGTCGGGCTGCCAGTACTGCTTGAGGCCGCTGTTCTGCACGCCCTCGTAGTGGCGCGGATCGCCGGAGTCCGGGGTGATCCGGCCGCCGCTCATGACCGTCAGGAACCACTCCAGCTCGGACTTGGCGTTGTTGTCGGTGTTGTCGCCGGTGGTCATGGCGAAGTGCAGCGGGGAGCCGGTGACCGGCGCGCCGCGCAGCGAGTTGATCCGCTCCACCAGCGCGATCGCGCCCTGCACGGTGAGCGCCTCCTGCGGGCGCCAGGCGTGCGGGTCGGCGGAGCGCAGGTACTCCAGGCGCATCGGGTGCTGGGTGTCGACCAGGTGCAGGTCGGTGAGCTGTACGAAGGCGGCGAGCGCGGTGCGGCGGCCGGCCCGGCCGGACTTCGGGGCGGCGAGTTCGCCGCGGACGACGCGGGCCCAGCCGGGGCCGTCGCCGAGGCGGCGGTAGCCGGAGCCGGTGCGCGGGGTGGCGACGGAGGCCAGGGTGGTGCCCCTGGTGTAGGGGGCCAGGGGCGCCGCCGGGGCCGTGCGGGACTGGGCCACGACGCGGGTGGCTCCGGTGGTGGCGCTGTTGGTGGCGGCCTGGCTGTCGGTGGGCCGCAGGGCGTGGCCGACGCCCGCGGAGACGGCCGCGGCGCCGGTGACGGCGAGGACGGTACGGCGGTTGACGCCCGGCGTGAGGGCGGCGACAGAGCGTGTGCGCGACATGGCGCGATCTCCCCGGGTGCGAACGCGTCGGCAGGGTCGCGGGCGCTCGCTGTCGCGAACGGCCCGCTCTCCTTGGATGCTTGGCACCGGGAATGGCCTGCGCGTGAACGAGACGGCAACGCGCGACGCCGATCACCGGACGTGGATCTCGGGCCACCCCGCGCGCCCTCGAGCGCTCCCCGGACGGCCGGGAGACGGTCACGCCGTGTTCATCCGCCGGGGTAGCGGACCTCGTCCAGCCGTCCGGTGACCGGCCGCTCCCGCAGCAGCCGCAGTCCCAGGTCGACCATCGGGACCCGGGTCAGGCCGGGCACCTCCTCCAGCGCGTGCCAGGCCGCCATGTCCGTCGAGCCGCCGACCTCGTTGCGCAGTCGCCCGCCGGTGATCCTCGCCTCGTAGAACAGCCGCAGGGCGTGGTGGTCGGCGGTACGCCGGAAGCGGCGCGGGATGCCGCGGCGGAAGGAGTCGACGCCGAGCAGGCCGGTCACCTCGACGTGGTAGCCGGTCTCCTCCTCCACCTCCCGCAGCACGGTGTCGCCGGGATGCTCGCCGTGGTCCATGCCGCCGCCGGGCAGCGTCCACTCCGGCTCACCGTCCGGGTTGATCCAGCGGGCCAGCAGCAGTTGCCCGTCCCGGACGCATATGGCGTAGGCCGCCACCCGCAACGTCTCGCGCACACCGGGACGTTAGCCGCTGCCGCTCGGATCATGCCGGTGTCCCGGCGCGGGGTTCGGCCCACCGGCGAAAGCTTCGCGTCACCACGCCCGTCGGCCCGCAACCGGAACTCCTGGGTGTTTTGCCCGGGTTGAACGTTTCTGACCCCAATAGGTATCGCGGGTTTTCCCCATACATCCATATCGTTTCGGTCAACACTCCCCAAACAAGTGATGGTTGCGTAAAGCTGAGCGATCGTCCGGGATCGCCTTCCGGACTGCCGCGGCCAGGGCCGATCGGCCCGGTCGTACCCAGCTCGTTCCTTTACCTACAAGGGATGCCGATGACCCACACCCCCCAGCGCGATCCGATATCGGGCGCGAGACGCGTGGCCCGCGTCGCCGTGGCCGCAGGTCTCGTCACCGCGCTCTCCGCCGCGGGCCCGATACCCATGGCCTTCTCCGCCGACGGCCCGGCCGCCGCGGCCCCGTCGGACGGCACCGTCAAGTCCGCCGACGCCAAGCTGGGTTCGGACGACGCGGACCTGCTCGCCGCGGCCAAGGCGGCCGGCGACAAGAACGTCACGATGATGATCGCCACAGCGCCCGGAAAGACCGAGCAGGTCGCCGGGGAGCTGGACGCGGTCAAGGGCGGCTCGGTGGGCCGGACCTACGACAAGCTCGGCTACGTCCGCGCCACGGTCCCCACCGCCAAGGCGGACGCGGCCATCGCCGCCGCCGCCAAGCTCTCCTCCGTGCACGGCATCGACCTGCGCGAGGAGATCCCGCTCGACGACCCGAGCGCCACCGGCACCGCCAAGTCGGCCACGACGGCGACCAGTTACCCGGCACCGGACAAGAACACCCCCGCGAAGAACCCGTACAACCCGTCCTTCGAGACGGGCGCCGTCGACTTCGTGCAGGACCACCCGAAGGCGGACGGCCGCGGGGTCACCATCGGCATCCTCGACTCCGGCGTCGACCTCGGCCACCCGGCCCTGCAGAAGACCACCACCGGTGAGCGGAAGATCGTCGACTGGGTGACCGCGACCGACCCGATCGTCGACAGCGACGCCACCTGGCGCCCGATGGTCACCTCGGTGTCCGGCCCGAGCTTCACCTACGGCGGCAAGTCCTGGACGGCACCCGCCGGGTCGTACCAGGTCAGCCTGTTCCGTGAGTCCGCCACCGCGGGCGGCGACGCCAAGGGCGACGCCAACCGGGACGGCGACACCACCGACAGCTGGGGCGTGCTGTACGACGCCGCCGCCGGCACGGTGCGCGTCGACCTCAACAACAACAACGACTTCAGCGACGACACGCCGATGAAGCCGTACAAGGACGGTTTCCAGGTCGGGTACTTCGGCACCGACGACCCGTCCACCGACGTCGTGGAGCGCCAGCCGTTCGTCGTGCAGATCCGCAAGGACGTGCCGATGGACCCCTACGGCGGCGACTGGGTCGGCAAGAAGGCCGACTTCGTCAACATCGGCGTCATCGAGTCCGAGCACGGCACGCACGTCGCCGGCATCACCTCCGCCAACGGCCTGTTCGGCGGCAAGATGAACGGCGCGGCGCCGGGCGCGAAGATCGTCTCCTCCCGCGCCTGCACCTGGAGCGGCGGCTGCACCAACGTCGCGCTCACCGAGGGCATGATCGACCTCGTCGTCAACCGCGGCGTCGACATCGTCAACATGTCGATCGGCGGTCTGCCGGCGCTCAACGACGGCAACAACGCCCGCGCCGAGCTGTACACGCGGCTCATCGACACCTACGGCGTCCAGCTGGTGATCTCGGCCGGCAACTCCGGCCCCGGCGCCAACACCATCGGCGACCCCGGCCTGGCCGACAAGGTGATCTCGGTCGGCGCCGGCATCTCCCGCGCGACCTGGGCCTCCAACTACGGCTCTGGCGTGGAGAAGAAGTACGCCATGATGCCGTTCTCCTCGCGCGGCCCGCGTGAGGACGGCGGCTTCACGCCGACCCTGGTCGCCCCGGGCGCCTCGATCAACACCACCCAGACCTGGCTGCCGGGCTCCCCGGTCGCCGAGGCGGGCTACTCGCTGCCGGCCGGCTACTCGATGCTGCAGGGCACGTCCATGGCGTCCCCGCAGGCCGCCGGTGCGAGCGCGCTGCTGCTGAGCGCCGCCAAGCAGAAGGGCATCGACCTGACGCCCGCCACTCTGCGCACCGCGCTGACCTCGACGGCCCACCACATCAAGGGCGTCCAGGCCTACGAGGAGGGTGCCGGCCGCATCGACATCATCGACGCCTGGGACGCCATCAGGGACGGCGCCACCGCGCACGACTACACCGTCAAGGCGCCCGTCGACACCGCGATCGACCAGTTCCTGAAGACGCCGGGCTACGGCACGGGCCTGTACGACCGCGAGGGCGGCCTGAAGGCGGGCCAGAAGAAGACGTACGACGTCACCGTCACCCGCACCTCCGGCCCCGACCGGGCCGTCCGGCACGAGCTGAACCTCGCCAACAACGCCGGTGACACCTTCCGGATCGTCGGCTCCGACGAGGTGAAGCTGCCGCTGAACCAGCCGGTCACCGTCAAGGTGCAGGCCGCGCCGCGGTCCGCGGGCATCAAGAGCGCGATCCTCGAGGTCGACGACCCGAGGACCGAGGGCACCGACGAGCAGATCCTCACCACGGTCGTCGTCTCCGCGCCGGTGGCGTACACCTTCTCCGCCGCCGACACCGTGCAGCGCAACAGCTCGCAGTCGTACTTCGTGACCGTGCCCGAGGGCGCCAAGTCCCTCGAGGTCGCGATCGGCGGGCTGAAGGACAAGAGCCAGACCCGGTTCATCGCGATCCACCCGTACGGCACGCCGGTCGACACCACCTCGACGCCGTTCTGCTACAATAACTACCTCGACGGCAACGGCTGCAGGCCCGACGTGCGCGCGTACGCCGACCCGCAGCCCGGCGTCTGGGAGATCGAGGTCGAGTCGCGCCGCACCTCGCCGCTGCTCGACAACCCCTACAAGCTCGACGTCGCCGTCTACGGCGCGGCCTTCGACCCGGAGACCGTGACCGTGCCCGAGGCCCAGGTCGGCACCCCGGCCGCCGTCTCCTGGAAGGTGACGAACCAGCTCGCCGCCCTCGACGGCAAGCTGGTCGGCGGCCCGCTCGGCTCGTCCAAGAACGCCCGCCCGACGATCGCGGAGGGCGAGACCCGGACCACCACGGTCGAGGTCCCCGAGGGCGCCAAGTCCCTGGACGTGGCGATCGGCAACGTCTCGGACGCGGCGGCCGACCTCGACCTCACCGTGAAGGACTCCGCAGGCAAGGTCGTCGGCCAGTCAGCCGACGGCGACTCGGAGGAGGCGGTCTCGATCGCCTCGCCCGCAGCCGGTACGTACACGATCGAGGTCGCGGGCTACTCCGTCCCGTCCGGCTCGACCGAGTACAACTACCAGGACGTGTTCTTCTCCTCCGCGCTCGGCACCGTCACCGTCGGTGACCCGGCCGCGGTACAGCTCGGCACGGGCGCCTCGGCGACCGTCTCCGCGAACGTCACCGCCGCGGCGGCCGCTCCGGAGGGCCGCGAGTTCTTCGGCCAGGTGCAGCTGGTGAACGCGAACGGCACGGTCGCCGGCCTCGGCAACGTGGCGATCGAGAAGGTCACGCAGTAGCACCATCGAGTACGGCCATGGGGGCGGGCGTCCGTACGGGCGCCCGCCCCTTCGTCGTGTGCGCGGTCATCCGGCGCCGTCGCACTCGAGTCCGCGGGCTTCCGGCAGGGCCCGCTCGACGCGCTGGCGCCCTTCCTCCAGGGCGTCGCGGACGGTCCCGGTACGGCCCTCGCCGTAGGGCGGATCGCCCGCGCGGTAGGTGTCGGGTCCCTCCCCGGGCAGGCTCGACACCAGGACGAGCATCCGCACCCCGGTCCGGTAGTAGGACGGGACGTTCGCCCCCTCGTCTGTGAAGGCCAGCCGCCGTTCACCGCTCGCCGGTTTGTACCAGCGGTCCACGTCCAGGACGATCCGGTACCGGTGGTCGCCGCCCATGGGCTCGACCCGTTCCACCGTGCCCTCGACGACATGGGCGGAGCAGGCGATGAGCCCCGGGTAGGTGAGCGAGGCGGCGGACCCGCCGTCCACGGCCCCGTTGTGCGCCACTAGGTACGCCGTGCCCGTGCCCAGCAGCGCGGCGGCCGCGCACGCCGCGAGGGCGAGCAGGCTCCGGCGCCCGGGCCGTCGCCCGCGCACCGGAACGGGCTCCGCCCGTCCGGGGGCCTTCCGGGCGAGCCCGTCCCCCATCCACCGCAGCTGTTCCCGCACGGCGGCCATGTCGCGTTCCGCGGCCGCGTACCGGTCCGCCGGGTCCCCGTCCGATGCGGGTGAGGGCTCACCCAGCAGAACCGCCATCAGCTCGTCGTCCTTCTCCACCCTCATACCGCCTCTTCGACGTGCAGCCGCTCGCGCAGGAGCCGCGCCGCCGCGTACAGCCTGCTCTTGACCGTGCCCAGGGGAATGCCGAGTTGCTCGGCGATCTGCGGCACCGAGAGATCCGCGTAATAACGCAGGACCAGCACCTGCCGCTGTGTGGCGGGCAGGGCGTCGAGCCCCTCGGCGACGGCCAGGGCCCGCAGGCTGTTCTCCGTGCTGTCCGGCGCCCGCTCCTCCGGTGCGCTCAGCAGGGTGAGCCGCGCGCTGACGCGCTCCTGCCGGTTGCGGGTGCGGTGCCAGTCCACGGCGAGGTTCGAAGCCACCACCGCGGCCCAGGCCCCCACGTCCCGCGGCGGGTCCTCGCCCCGCGCCCGGCGTTCCAGCAGCCGCAGCCGGACCTGCTGGAGCCCGTCCTGGAGATCGTCCTGCGGGACCCCGCCGAGAGCGAGGACGGCGCGGACCCGATCGGCCTGCGCCGCGTCCAACGGGTCCGCGTCCGCCTCCGCCTTCGCACGCCGCGGTCTCCTGATCGGCAACGGTGTCTCCCTCGTCGTGTTTCCCCTATGACGTGGGAGCCGCACCGATCGTTCGAAGGCCGGTCACCCGCAGGCGATCTCCCGCGACGCGGGCAGCGCGCGGGTGAGAGCGGGGCGTTCGCGGGCGATGACCTGCTCGCCGACGAGCACCTGGTCCGCGGTGGCCGAGTGCTGCGGGAGGGCCACCAGGACGTGGTCGCCCTTGTGGAGGCCCTTGGGCACCACGCCCTCGTCGAGCAGGAAGGTGATCTCCGGCTTCCCCTTCGCCGGCTTGTACGAGCGGTTCACGTGCAGGACGATCCGCTCCTGGCCGGTGCCCGCGGGGAGCTGCTCCACGCCGGTGACCCGGCCCTCGGCGACCACGCGGGCGCAGGCGAGGTAGCCGGGGTCGGCGAGGGTGGAGCCGGCTTCGGAGGCGGCCTTGTCGGCGCTTCCGCCCCGGGCATCCGAGCTCGCGCCTGTCCCGCCCTGCGCGACCAGCCAGCCCAGGCCGGACAGCACGGTCGCGACGGCCGCCGCGGCCAGCGCGCCGAAGGCGAGCGCGCGCACCCGGCGCCGGGTGCGTGGCCGCCGTACGGGTGCGGGCGCGCGGATTGCGGCGGGCGCGGGGACCTCGGCGGGCGCCGGGGGCTCGGCCAGTGCGTCACCGATCAGGCGGAGCTGTTCGCGCAGCAGCGTCACGTCCGCTTCCGCCCTGCGGTGGTCGGCCAGGAAGGCGGCGTCCGCGCGGGCGTCGTCGGGCAGGTCCTCGCCGGTGATCGCGGCCATCAGGGCGTCGACGCCGGCGTAGCCGCCGGAGTCGTCGTGTCCGTCGTGGCTGTCGTGTTCGGCGGGCATGTCACACCACCTCGTCCTCGTGCAGGCGGGCGCGCAGGGCCCGGACCGCCGTGTGCAGCCGGCTCTTGACCGTGCCCTCCGGGACGCCGAGCTCGTCGGCGATCGAGCGGACCGGCAGGTCGGCGTAGAAGCGCAGGACGAGAACCTGGCGCTGGGCGTCGGGCAGTTCGTCCAGGCCTCGGGCCACGGCGAGGGAGAGCACCCGGGTGTCCTCGCCGGAGGGGTGTTCCGGCTGGCGCAGGGCGGCGAGCCGCTCGCCGAGCCGCTCCTGGCGGCGTTTGGCCCGGTGCCAGTCCATGGCCAGGTTGGAGGCGACGACGGCCGCCCACGCGGACACGTCGCGCGGCGCCTCCTTGCCGCTCGCGGCCCGCTCCAGCAGCCGCAGCCGGACCTGCTGCACCCCGTCCGGCAGGTCCGTCTGCGGCACTCCGCCCAGCGCGAGCACCGCCCGCACCCGGCGTTCCAGCGCCGCGTCCAGGGGATCGTCGTCCTCCTGGGCCCGGCGGGCCTTTCCGCGCAGCACAAGCCACCCCCTCACCGCGTTTCCTCTACGACGCCGGAGCGCGCGGAAACGTTCGGTGCGGTGCCCGGAATTTCTCCGGCCGTCTCCACCGAGTCCCCTCCACGCCGACGGGGGCAGGGGGGGGGGGGGGGGTGGCATCTGCGGCGGGGGGGGAGGCGGCGCATGGCGGGGGGGGGGGGTGGGGGGGGGGAGCCGGGGGGAGGAACCAAGCCGTTCGCCCTTCCTTCTC
>NZ_JBVIIE010000043.1:0-9306 GCF_055569945.1 Streptomyces sp. NPDC031340 | reverse complement strand
GACCACCCCCCCCCCCCCCCCCCCCCCCCCCCCCCCCCCCCCCCCCGCCCACCCCCCCCCCCCCCCCCCCCCCCCCCCCCCGCCGAACCGTCGACGGGGTCGGGGTCGGGGTCGGGGCCGGGATCAGAGGGACAGCACCTGCTCGGCCTCGTCCTCGTGCGGGACGGCCTCGCGCTGGTCCCTCATCACCAGGTAGTAGAGCACCGCCGAGACGAGGAGGCCGAGGATCCAGGAGATGTCGGCGCCCCCGAGCCGGGCCACCATGGGACCGGTGTAGAACGAGGCGCTCATGAACGGGATCTCGATCGCGACGCCGGCGACGTAGGCGGCCATGGTGCGCCAGGAGATCAGCCCGTAGCGGCCGTCCGGGCGGAACAGCGCGGCGATGTCGTAGCGCTCGCGGCGGATGAAGTAGAAGTCCACCAGGTTGATGGAGGTCCAGGGGACCAGGAAGTAGGTGAGGAAGAGGATGAAGTTCTCGTAGCTGTCGATGAAACTGGTCCGTCCGGCGACAGCGAGGTAGGTACCGATCCCGCCGGCCGCGAGCACCGTGACCGTGCGCACCGTGCGGGTGACGGAGAAGCGCCGGATCGCGGTCGCGGTCGTGGTGAACGACATGAAGGCGCCGTAGAGGTTGAGCACGTTGACGGCGATGATGCCGAGCACCAGGGCCGCTGCCACCGGCCATCGGAGGGCGCCGGGCACGAGGTCGAGCAGGTAGCCGGTGAAGCCCTCCTTCAGCGCCTGCGGAGCGAGCGCCGCGCCGACAGCGCCGAGCGCCATCATCCACACGGACGACGTCACCGTGCCCGCGTAGCTCCACCAGAAGCAGCGGCCGGTGGAGCTGTGCTCCGGGAGGTAGCGGGAGTAGTCGGCGACATAGGGCGCGTACGCGATCTGCCAGGTCGCGGCGATGGCGAGCATCAGCAGGAAAACACCGCCGTGGAACGGGCCCGGGTGCCACACGGAGCCCAGGTCCCCGCTGGTGACGACGAGCACGGTGAGGTAGGCGAGCACGAGGCCGCTCAGCACACTGCTGGCCCGTTCGAGGAGGTGGATCATCCGGTAGCCGAAGACCGTGACGACGACGCAGACGACCGAGACACCCACGATGGCGGCGTCGGGGCCGAGCGGCGTCGCGGCCGACAGCGCGTCGCCGGCCAGGACACCGCTGCTGGCGAAGAACCCGATGTACATCAGGATGACCAGGACGATGGGCACGACGGCGCCGTAGAAGCCGAACTGGGCCCGGCTCTGGATCATCTGCGGGACACCGAGCTTGGGGCCCTGCGCGGAGTGCAGGGCCATGAAGACCGCACCGAAGAGGTTCCCCGCCACGATCGCGAGCAGGCCCCAGGGCAGGGAGAGCCCCAGCTCGACGGCGAGCGCGCCGGTGATCAGCGTGGTGAGCTGGACGTTGGCTCCGAACCAGACGGGGAACAGCCCCCGTGGCGTGCCATGACGCTCGGCCGCGGGAATCCACTCGATGGAGTGCTGTTCGATGTGTGTGGCGCGGTCTTCGGATCTGTTCATGCGACGCGTTCCTTTCCTGGGTTGCGCGGCGGCTGGATCGGGTTGCGCGGCGGCTGGATCGCGCGGCGGCCGGAGGCTCACCGGGGAGCTCCGGCGCACAGGGAGACGAGTTCGTAGGCGAGGTTGGCCGCGGCGACGCTGGTGATGTCCGCGTGGTCGTAGGCCGGGGAGACTTCGACGACGTCGGCGCCGACCAGGTTGAGGCCCTTGAAGCCGCGGATGATGCCGAGCAGTTCCCGGCTGGTCATGCCGCCCGCTTCCGGGGTGCCCGTCGCCGGTGCGTGGGCGGGGTCGAGGACGTCGATGTCGACGGACACGTACAGCGGTGCCGTGCCGATCCGGCGGCGCAGCCGGGCCACGACCTCGCGTACGCCGGTGGTCTCCAGGTCGGCGCAGTGCACGACGGTGAATCCCAGCTCCGCGTCGTCGCGGAGGTCCTGGGGGTCGTAGAGCGAGCCCCGTATGCCGACGTGCGCGCTGGCGCCGGGCAGGAACAGGCCTTCCTCCGCGGCGCGGCGGAACGGGGTGCCGTGGGTGAGCGGTGCGTCGAAGTAGGTGTCCCAGGTGTCGAGGTGGGCGTCGAAGTGCACCAGGGCGACGGGGCCGTGGACCCGGTTCATCGCGCGGAGCAGCGGATAGGCGATGGTGTGGTCGCCTCCGAGGGTAACCAGCCGGCCGCCGCCGCGGACCAGCTCGTGGGCGCCCTCCTCGATCTCCTTGCTCGCGGCCGCGATGTCGAAGGGGTTGCAGGGCAGATCGCCCGCGTCGACGACCTGCTGGTCGCGGAAGGGCATGACGTCGAGGTGCGGGTTGTAGGGGCGCAGCAGCCGGGAGGCCTCGCGGATCGCTCCGGGTCCGAAGCGTGCTCCGGGGCGGTAGGTCACCCCGGCGTCGAAGGGGACGCCGACGACGGCGACGTCGTGTGCCGGTACGTCCTCGATGCGGGGCAGCCGCGCGAAGGTGGTCAGGCCCGCGTAGCGGGGGCTCGCCTGCCCGTCGGTCTGGCCGACGGGTGGCGTGCCTGCGGTGTCGTTGTCCTCGTCGAGGCGGGTCACGCGCGGCATCGGGTTGCCTCCGTTGTTCTGGATGGTCTGGCGCGCAGGGAAGCCGGCGCGGAAGCGTGCGAGCGGGGTGCCTGGACGTGGTGCCGGTGCGTGTCCTCCAGGGATCCGCGTCGGCTGCCCTCCGGCCACGCGTCGGTCCGGTTGATGCCGGTCCGGTTGTACCGGTCCGGTTGTGTCGCCCGGTTGTGTCGCCCGGTTCTGTCGGCCGGAATGCAGCGAGTCTGCGACCCCGCGAACGGATCCCTCTACCGCACGAAAGCCACAATCGCCCGTTGCTTTCTGAGCGATCGCACAACAGACTTTCCTGTAACACACAAACAACGTCGGAGTACGCATGCCGGTGACCGCGGTGGACCTGCTGAACCTCCCCCACCTGCGGCTGAAGCTCTTCGCAGGCGAAGGGGGCCTGGAGAAGGGCGTCTCCTGGGCCCATGCCTCCGATCTCGACAGCCCATGGGACTGGATGGCGGGCGGTGAGCTGCTCATGCGCAACGGGCGCACGCTGCCACGCGGCGGCCCCGCTCAGGCGGAGCTGCTCCACCGGTGCGCGGACGCGGGCGCGAGCGGGATCGTGATCGGCGAGGACCCCGACACCCCGCCGCTCACCGTTGAACTGGCGACGGCGGCGCGGGAGCGCGACCTGGCCGTGCTCACGGTGCCGTACTCGGTCAGCTTCGCCGCCCTCGCCAGAGCGGTCGCCGACGCCAACGCGGGGGAGGCGCCCGCCCGCGTCGGCCAGATCGAGCGGATCTACGGCGCGTTGCGGGACACCCTCGGCGGACGGACCGGCGAGTCCCCGACCGCCCGGCTGGGACGCGACCTGGGCTGCCGGCTGCTGCTCCTGGACACCACCACCGGGAACCCGGTCGACCCGGCGGCCCCGGCGCCGGACGAGGCCCTGCGCTCGGCCCTGCTCGCCGGGGTCCGCGCCCATGACGGCCGGATTCCCGGCGTGCTGCACATTCCGCTCGCCGGCGGCGGCACGGCGCTCGCGGTCGAAGTCCCCGCGGAAGAGCCCACCGTCCTGCTCGCCGTGCGGTTCCCCGGCACGGACACATCGCTGCTGCACCACCTGGCCACCGCCGCCGCCGTGGAAACGGCCCGTCAGGCGATGCTGCGGGAACACGAACGACGGCTCGGCGGGGAGCTTCTCGCCCACCTCTTCGACACCCGCATCGACGACGCCGTCGCGCGCCGCGAGCTGACCGCCGCCGGGATCGACCTCGCGCACGCCGTGGTCGTCGCCACTCCGTCCGACGAGGGGGCCGGCCAGCGCGACCTGCATCTGGCCCTGGGCCGCCGCCGCATCCCCCACCTGCTCCTGCGACGCGGTGAGCTGCTGTACGCCCTGGTCCGGGACGCCGTTCCGGACATCGAGGCGGTCCGCCGCAAGCTCGGGCCGGACACCGCCCTCGGGGTGAGCTCCCCGGCCGACGCCCCCGGGCGGTTGCCCGCGGCCCGGCGCGAGGCCGTCTGGGCCCTGTCCCTGGCCCGCAGGGCACCGGCCGGAATCTCCCGCTACGGGGAGGAGACCACCTTCACGGTGCTGCGCGACACCGAGGAGGCGCAGGCGCTCGTCGACCGCGTCCTCGGTCCGCTGCTCGCCTACGACGGGAACCACGGAACCGAGCTGACCGGTTCGCTGGAGGCGTTCCTGGCGCACCGGCGCTCCTGGCAGCGGACCGCCGCCGCCCTGAGCGTGCACAAGCAGACCGTCATGTACCGCATGCAGCGCGTCGAGCAGCTCACCGGCCGCACTCTGGCGGAGACGGCGGACCTCACCGACCTGTGGCTCGCCTTCCAGGCCCGCGCGCTGCTCTCCGGCACCCCCTCCCCCGGTGAGCCACGCCCTTCCGGGGGATCCGGCTGAACCGGTGGGGGCCGCCACGGAGTCGTACGTCACACCGGGCGCGGGCGCGGTGCCGGTGACCGCCCGGCCGGGGCTGGTCAGCCGTGCCGTCGGGCCGGGCGAAAAAGGCCGTTCCCGCACCGCGGAGGCACCGCATCTTCCGGTCGGTGCCGCACATCGGGCTCATTCCTCCGCGTCGGATCGCCCGGCGGCCGGACGCCCGGGGCGCGCGACCGGCCGGAGTGCCTGTCCACTCCTCGGGCAAACGATTGGACACACCGGCCGGGGTGGGACGCATGATGGAAAGGCCCCGGCCATGCGGGGGCGTCCGCCAGCCACGGAGAAGGAGTCGCAGTGAGGGTCGGAATCGTCGGAGCCACCGGTCAGGTCGGCACGGTCATGCGCAGGATCCTCGCGGAGCGTGGCTTTCCCGTCACGGAGCTGCGGCTGTTCGCCTCGGCCCGTTCGGCCGGGACCGAGCTGGACGGGGTGACGGTGGAGGACGCGGCCACCGCCGACTACTCCGGCCTGGACATCGTCCTGTTCTCCGCGGGCGGCGCCACCTCGAAGGCGCTGGCCGAGAAGGTCGCCTCGCAGGGCCCGGTCGTGATCGACAACTCCTCCGCCTGGCGCAAGGACCCGGAGGTGCCCCTGGTGGTCTCCGAGGTGAACCCGCACGCGATCGCGGACCGCCCCAAGGGCATCATCGCCAACCCGAACTGCACCACCATGGCCGCGATGCCGGTGCTGAAGGTGCTGCACCAGGAGGCCGGCCTGGAGGCGCTCGTGGTCTCCACCTACCAGGCCGTCTCCGGCTCCGGCCTGGCGGGCGTGGCCGAGCTGCACGGGCAGACGCAGAAGGTCGTCGCCGACGCCGACAAGCTCACCCACGACGGCTCGGCGGTCGATTTCCCGGAGCCGCAGGTCTACAAGCGGCCCATCGCCTTCAACGTGCTGCCCTTCGCGGGCAACCTCGTCGACGACGGTCTGAACGAGACCGACGAGGAGCAGAAGCTGCGCAACGAGTCCCGCAAGATCCTGGAGATCCCGGAACTGAAGGTCTCCGGCACCTGCGTGCGCGTCCCGGTCTTCACCGGCCACTCCCTCCAGGTCAACGCCCGCTTCGCCCGCCCGATCTCCCCGGAGCGCGCGACGGAGCTGCTGGCCGGCGCCCCCGGCGTGGAGCTGTCGGACATCCCGACCCCGCTGCAGGCGGCCGGCCAGGACCCCTCCTACGTCGGCCGCATCCGCCGCGACGAGACGGTGGACAACGGCCTGTCGCTGTTCATCTCCAACGACAACCTGCGCAAGGGCGCGGCCCTGAACGCGGTGCAGATCGCGGAGCTGGTGGCGGCGGAGCTCAGCGGCGAGTAGCACGTACGAGGTACCGCTTACGAGATGCCCAGTAGGCGGTACGAGGAAGGGGCGGTCACCGCGAACCGGTGACCGCCCCTTCGCCGTCCGCGCCCTCAGAGCCCCAGGTGCCGCCGGAGCGCGGCGTCGATCTCGGCCATCCGCTGTCGGGGCACCGCGCCGAGCCGTCTGAGCATCCGTTCCTGAGCAACGGCCCGCACCTGCTCGCACTGGGCCTTCGAGTCCTTCGGCAGATGACACTCGGCCGCGCGGAGGAGTACCTGGAACGACAGGACCCGCGCGGTGTTGGAGGTCAGCGGCACTACGGTGATCACGCCCCGGCCGTGGCGTTCGACCGCCTGATTGGCTCCGTCGTTGGACACGATGACCGAGGGGCGCGCCTTGTTGACCTCGCTGCCGCGTACGGGCTCGTAGTCGACCAGGTAGATGTCACCGCGCCTCATCAGTGAGCCCGTCTCCGCTGAACCCGTCCCAGAACTCGGCGTCCTCGCTCGAGTCCCACTCGGCGAAGGCCTCCGTGTACTCGGCCTCCAGCTGAGCGGCCCTCAGCAATTCGATGGCGGCGTGTATCACGGCCGACCGCGATTCGGCTTCCGTTCTGGACGCGTACTCGTCGACGAAGGCGACATCCTCCTGGGGCAGACTCACACTGATCTTCATACCGTCAATGCTACCTTCGGTAGCATCCTGTTGGCCACCCCGCATCCGGGCGTGCCTCATGGAAGGATGACCGAACCCACACATAACGAGGAGATGACCGCGTGCCTGGCACAAACCTGACTCGCGAAGAGGCGCAGCAGCGGGCGAAGCTGCTCACCGTTGACTCGTACGAGATCGATCTCGACCTCACCGGCGCGCAGGAGGGCGGCACCTACCGGTCCGTGACCACGGTGCGCTTCGACGTCGCCGAAACCGGCGCCGAGTCCTTCATCGACCTGGTGGCCCCGACGGTCCACGAGGTCACCCTCAACGGCGACGCGCTCGACCCGGCGGACGTCTTCAAGGACTCCCGGATCGCGCTTCCCGGCCTGCTGGAGGGACCCAACGTCCTGCGGGTGGTGGCCGACTGCGCGTACACCAACACCGGTGAGGGCCTGCACCGGTTCGTCGACCCGGTCGACGACCAGGCGTACCTGTACACCCAGTTCGAGGTGCCGGACGCGCGCCGGGTGTTCGCGTCGTTCGAGCAGCCCGACCTGAAGGCCACCTTCCAGTTCACCGTGAAGGCGCCGGCCGGCTGGACCGTCGTCTCCAACTCCCCGACGCCCGAGCCGAAGGACGACGTCTGGGTCTTCGAGCCGACGCCGCGGATCTCGACGTACATCACGGCGCTGATCGTCGGCCCGTACCACAGCGTCCACAGCGTGTACGAGAAGGACGGCGTGTCCGTCCCGCTCGGCGTCTACTGCCGTCCCTCGCTCGCCGAGTTCCTCGACTCGGACGCCATCTTCGAGGTGACTCGGCAGGGCTTCGACTGGTTCCAGGAGAAGTTCGACTACGCCTACCCGTTCAAGAAGTACGACCAGCTGTTCGTGCCGGAGTTCAACGCGGGCGCGATGGAGAACGCGGGCGCGGTCACCATCCGGGACCAGTACGTCTTCCGCTCCAAGGTGACCGACGCCGCGTACGAGGTGCGGGCGGAGACCATCCTGCACGAGCTGGCCCACATGTGGTTCGGCGACCTGGTCACCATGGAGTGGTGGAACGACCTGTGGCTGAACGAGTCGTTCGCCACCTACACCTCCATCGCCTGCCAGGCGCACCACCCCGAGTCGCGCTGGCCGCACTCCTGGACGACGTTCGCCAACTCCATGAAGACGTGGGCGTACCGGCAGGACCAGCTGCCGTCCACGCACCCGATCATGGCGGACATCCGCGACCTGGACGACGTGCTCGTCAACTTCGACGGCATCACCTACGCCAAGGGCGCCAGCGTCCTGAAGCAGCTGGTGGCGTACGTCGGCATGGACGAGTTCTTCCGTGGCGTGCAGGCGTACTTCAAGGCGCACGCCTTCGGCAACACCCGCCTGTCCGACCTGCTCGGCGCGCTGGAGGAGACCTCGGGCCGCGATCTGAAGGCCTGGTCGAAGGCGTGGCTGGAGACCGCGGGCATCAACGTCCTGCGCCCCGGGATCGAGACCGACGGCGGGGGCGTCATCACGTCCTTCGCGATCCGCCAGGAGGCCCCCGCGCTGCCCGCCGGCGCCAAGGGCGAGCCGACCCTGCGCCCGCACCGCATCGCGATCGGCCTGTACGACCGCGACGACACGAGCGGCAAGCTGGTGCGCACGGACCGCGTCGAGCTGGACGTCGACGGCGAGCTGACCGCCGTACCGGAGCTGACCGGCCGGCGCCGCCCGGACGTCGTGCTGCTCAACGACGACGACCTGTCCTACGCCAAGGTCCGGCTGGACGAGGCGTCCCTGGCGTTCGTCACCGAGCACCTCGGCGACTTCGAGTCCTCCCTCCCCCGCGCCCTGTGCTGGGCGTCGGCCTGGGACATGACCCGGGACGCGGAGCTGGCCACCCACGACTACCTGTCGCTGGTGCTGTCCGGCATCGGCAAGGAGTCCGACATCGGCGTCGTGCAGTCGCTGCAGCGCCAGGTGAAGCTGGCGATCGACCTGTACGCCGACCCGGCCGCCCGTGAGGCCCTGCTGACCCGCTGGACCGACGCCACGCTGGCCCACCTGCGGTCGGCCGCGCCGGGCGGCGACCACCAGCTGGCGTGGGCGCGCGCGTTCGCGGCGACGGCCCGCACGCCGGAGCAGCTGGACCTGCTGGAGGCCCTGCTGGACGGCTCGCAGACGATCGAGGGCCTGGTCGTCGACACCGAGCTGCGGTGGGCGTTCGTGGAGCGGCTCGCCGCCGTCGGCCGTTTCGACGAGGCGGAGATCGCGGCCGAGTACGAGCGGGACAAGACGGCCGCCGGCGAGCGCCACGCGGCGGCCGCCCGTGCCGCCCGCCCGACCCCGGAGGCGAAGGCGGAGGCCTGGGCGTCGGTCGTGGAGTCCGACAAGCTGCCCAACGCCGTGCAGGAGGCGGTCATCGGCGGGTTCGTGCAGACGGACCAGCGCGAGCTGCTGGCGCCGTACACCGCGAAATACTTCGAGGTGGTCAAGGGCATCTGGGGATCGCGCTCGCACGAGATGGCCCAGCAGATCGCCGTCGGGCTGTACCCGTCGATCCAGGTGTCCCAGGACACCCTGGACCGCACGGACGCCTGGCTGGACTCCGCCGAGCCGGTCGCGGCGCTGCGGCGCCTGGTCTCCGAGTCCCGCTCGGGCGTGGAGCGCGCGCTGAAGGCGCAGGCGGCGGACGCGCGGTAGGAGCGCCGGCCGCGCAGGCGCGGCACACGCGGTCATTCCCCCGTTCCGGGGGGGGGGGGGGGGAGGGGGGGGGGGCGGGGGGGGGGGGGGGGGGGGGGGCGGGGGGGGGGGGGGGGGGGGGAGAAGGGGGGGGAAGGGGGCGGCTGGGAGAAACGAT
>NZ_JBVIIE010000042.1:0-83627 GCF_055569945.1 Streptomyces sp. NPDC031340 | reverse complement strand
TTTGCTTTTTCTTCCCTGTTGTTGCCCGCTCTCCCAAGGTCCCGGCGGGGGAATCCCGCCGCCGCGCGGGAATATGCGGAAGCGACTACCCGGGGGGGGGGGGGGGGGACCCCCCCCCCCCCCCCCCCGGAACCCCCGTGCGTCCGGGCCGGGGCGCCGCCCGACGGCGGCACCCCGGCCCGTCGCCTTCTCCCGCTACCGCCGTCTCCCGCGCGGCGACCCACTGCCGCTGCCTTCCGCGCGGCGACCGCTACCGCCTCCCGGGCGGCGACCCGCTGATGCCGTCTTCCGTGCGGCGGCCCGCTACCGCCGTCTCCCGTGCGGAGACCTGCTACCGCCGCCTTCCGTGCGGCGGCCCGCTGATGCCGCCTCCGTGCGGCGATCCGCTGATGCCGCCTCCGTGCGGCGAAAGGACATCGCTGACACCGTGTGGACGGTTCTCGCGCTCGGTACGGCCTCGGCCCTGGTGTACGCGGCCGCGGCCGTCGCGCAGCGGTCGACGGCCGCGCGGTCCGGCGCGGCGGGCGGCCGGAGCCTCGGCCGCTCGCCCGCGTGGTGGGCCGCCGTCCTGCTCAACGCGCTCGGCGCGCTGCTGCACACCGCGGCCCTGCGCTACGGCTCCCTGGTGGCCGTGCAGATGCTGGGGGTGCTCACCCTGGTCGCGGCGCCGCTGCTGTCGGTCCCGGTGCTGCGGCACCGGATGACCTCCGAACAGTGGTCGGGCACGGCGGCGACCGTGGCCGGCGTCGTCGGGCTGCTGATGCTGGTCCCCTCGGCGGGCGTCAGCCGTCCGCTGGAGGGGCGGGAGGCGCTGGGCGTCGGGGCGCTGGCCGCCGTGGCCCTCGGCGTCCTGACGGTGGCGGCCCTCGCCGCGCGCCGGGCGGCGGTCAGCAGTCTGGCGTACGCGGCCGCCGCCGGTGTCGCGTTCGGCGCGGCCTCCGCGCTGGCCCAGACCGCCGTCCTCGAGGTGACCGGACGGGGGACGGGGGCGCCGGGTACGGCCGTCCTGCTCGCCGTCGGCGTGGTCTGCCTGGCGCCCGGCGGGCTCCTGCTGTGCCAGCGCGCCTACCGCACCGGCCTGGAGGCGCCGCTGGCCACGGTCACCCTGGTCAACCCGGTGTTCGCGGTCGTCGTCGGAGTCCTCGTCCTCGGCGACCGCTGCGCCGCGGGCACGGCCACCGCGCTGGCCGGAGCCGCCGCCGCGCTGGTGGCCGGGCGGGGAGTCTTCGTCCTGGCGCGGGCGGAGGGCGCCGCGACGCGGGCCTCCGGGACCGCCGCCGGGGCGGACGGGCGTGCCGGACGGGCCGTTGCCGCCGGCGGCTACTCCTGCGCCAGGCGGTCGAAGTGGACCTGGATGGCCGGCGCGAGCCAGTCCATCAGCTCCTCGAAGTCCAGTGAGGCGAGCGGCTCCACCGCGAGCACGTAGCGCAGCATCACCAGACCCGCCAGCTGCGCGGAGACCAGCGAGGTGAACGCCGGTGCGCGGTCGTACCGTTCGGGGACGAACCGGCTCAGGCAGGCCTCGAAGGACGACTCGATCTGGTCCCGGAAGGTCCTGGCCGTCGCCTCGTCCGACAGGCTGGTGCGGTAGACGGCGACCAGCGCGGGCCGGGTCGCCTCGTCCTCCCAGAAGGAGAGGAACGCGCGCGCGACCCACTCGCCGCGGCTCTGCAGGCCCGCCTGCACCTCGTCGTCGGTCAGGGAGTCGAAGAGGGCGGACATGTCGAGGCGCGAGGAGACCGCGTCCTGGAACAGGCCGTCCTTGTTGTTGAAGAAGTGGTGGATGAGCGCCGGGTCGACCCGGGCCTGCTGGGCGATGCCGCGCATCGTGGTGCCCGAGTAGCCCTTGTCCGCGAAGAGTTCGAGAGCGGCGGCGAGGATCTGGTTCCTGGTGCCGCTCTGACCCGGCCGCCGGCCTCCGCCCCGGGTGGGGCGGCCCGCGCGGGGGGTGGCGCCGCGACGGCTGCCGGTGCTGTTCGGGCAGGGGCTCCCGGCTCCGTTACTCATTGCCCCTCCGTTAATTCATGGGATGTGGAAATCAACGTTACCAGCATTCCACATGCGGTGACTCCCCGGTAGGGAGCATTCCGTTGGCCGTGCGCCGTGTCCAGCCACGCCGGACGCGCCGGTGGGCGGGCTGGCCGGAACCGGCAGTCGCCGTCCGCACACGAGGCGCACCGCGCCGCCACCGGACGCCCGCATACGAAGCCGCCGTTCCGCTCTCCGCCCGCCCGGCGGGCACGGAACGGCGGCTCGCGGCCGGGTGCCGTCAGGAGACGCCCGGCCGGCCGGTCACCGCTCGACGCTGGGGGAAACGGTGGCCCCCGGCGTGAGCACCCGCCGGACCATGTGCGGGGCCCGGCGCTTGGCCCACAGCAGGGTCTTGATCCGCTTGAGGGGAGTGAAGTTGTAGTAGCGGTCGGTCGGATCGCCGAAGCCGAACAGCGGCGGCACGAACGAGGCCTGACGCAATTGGCCGAAGATCCGCTCGGCCGCGGCGCCCGCGTCCATCCGGTTGTCGGCGACCTGGCGCACCAGCCGGTCCATGTCGTCGAACAGCGCGACGAAACCGGGATACACCGGGAACCACAGCCCCGCGCCCCGCTGCTTGCCCAGCTCCCGCCACTGTCCGGGATGACCGGCCCACGCCAGGGCGTCGTTGCGGGCCCGCTTCAGGGACAGTGCGGCGAACATCGAGTGCAGCAGCCACACCCGGCAGAAGGCGTTCCACAGCCGGAAGTCCGTGGTGGCCGCGAGCGCCGTGCCCAGCAGCCGCTCGCTGTGCTCGATCAGGGCCGCCTGGAAGGACTCCAGGGCCGTGAACCGCGCCACCGACCAGTCGTCCTCGGCCGCCGCCGCCATGATGTGCGCCGCCGCCTCGTGCACGAGTTCCGCGGTCAGCGTGACGTCCCGGGAGAGCGTGAAGTCGCAGCGTACGGCGGAGCGGTCGAGGACGACGAAGCCGGGGCCCGCCGCCGCGGTCGCCGCGTACTGCCACGGCTCCGCGCTCGTCCACGGGCGCACCGTGGTCGCCTTCTCGAACTGCCAGGCCAGATCCGGGAACTGACGGACCAGCTCCTGGAAGTCCTCCTCCGGGGACGCCGAACCCTGCGGCCACAGCTTGGTGTCCAGACTGACCGCCACACTGGTCAGCGCGTCGTCCGCGTCCCGCTCGGAGCCGAACGGCACCAGCTGGATCCACCCCCCGGGGAAGACCACCTGGGTCGTGCCGCCCGTCCACGCCGTGCCGCCGGGGCCCGGGTCCACCCGCCGCTCCAGCGGGCGCACGCCCCGCAGGTGCGCGGTGAGCACCCGAGAGGAGTGGCGCAGCGGACGCAGCGCCGGCTCCGGCCCCAGACGGGCCAGCATCGGGGCGTCCGGCCCGGACACGTCGACCACGAACTCGGCGGCCACGCTGCTGCCGTCGGCCAGTTCGATCGTGAAGTCGCCCGCCTCGCCCCGCACGTCCTTCAGCGCGGGACGGCCCTGCGGCGCCTTCGCCCCGTGGCCGACGGCGACACGGTGCACCCAGGCGTCCACCTCCGGGCGGTACAGGTGCGACTCGCCGTGCTCGCTGGGCACGTTGAACTGCAGCTTCTGGTGCGGGCGGACGCGGGCGCCGGGGCGGGCGTAGACGAAGCCGATGCTCGACTTCAGCCCGGATCCGGCGCGCACCGACGCGGGCAGCTGCCCGAAGTGGCCGAGCGCCGCGAGCTCCGGTACGCCGTAGCGGCGCGCGAGCAGTTCGAACACCTCCGCGGTGTACGGGACCGTCGTCTCGCCCGCCGGGATCGAGGCGTCGTGCGCCGAGTCCACCAGGACCACGTCGAGGCCGGCGCGGGCCAGGATCGCGGCGAGCATGCCGCCGCCCAGATGCGCGCCGAGCACGGCGACCTTGTGGCGGGACGCGGGTGCCGCCGCGACGGCGGCCCGAGCCTCCTCCGCCGCCGCGGCCACGATCCGCGACGACCCGTCCACCACGGCGTCGCCCGCGGCACGGTCGCCTCCGGCGCGGACGGATACGGCGCGGTCGGCCCCGGCCAGGGCGCCCCCGGCAGGGGCGTCCCCGGCCAGGTTGCCTCTGGTCCGGGCGTCCCCGGCCAGGTCGCCTCCGGCCCGGGCGCTCCCGGCCAGGTCGCCTCCGGCCCGGGCGCCTCCGGCCAGGTCGCCTCCGGTCCGGGTGGCTGCGAGCTGGACGCTCGCCGTCCGGATGTCCTCCGGCCAGGTGTCGTCCGGTTCGTCGGGGAGGGCGGACTCGGCGGCGCCCACTGCCTCGGCGCCCTCCAGCCAGCCGCTGTCCCGGGCCGCGTCCGCCGCCGTTCCGGGCGTCGTCCGCCCGCCCTTGCCGTCTGCCGGGCCGGCCGTGCTCCTGTCGTCCGCCGGGCGGGCCGGGCGGCGCGCCCGGACGTCCTTCGGGGTCGCGGCCGGCCGCGACCGGCGGCCGCGCGTACCCGGGTTGTCCGTCGCTCTGTCCGTCGCTCTGTTTTTCGTCGGCCTCGGCGCCTCTTCGTCCTTGGGCATGGTGCTCTCCTCCTTCGCCCTCAGGCGCTCTTGTGGAATCGGGAGCGCAGGAAGCCGCCCAGCGCGCTGGCCACGACGGGTCCGGTGTCGGGAGCCGCCGGGCCGCGCCTGGCCCAGTGCATGGTGCGCAGCATCCGCGGCGGGTTGGGGTTGTAGAACCGGTTGGCCGGGTCGTGCAGGCCGAACGGCGGCGGGGCGTAGGCGTCGTCCTGCAGCAGGTCGAACAGCTCGCCGGTGGCCCGGTCCGGCGTCATCAGGCCGGCCTCGACGTCCCGGCAGGCCGACCAGGCCGCGTCGGTGATCTTGTTGAAGCCGACGCTGGCCGGGAAGAGGGCGCCCGGGTGCGGCTGGGCCTCCAGCTCCCGCCAGATCATGTGGTCGCCGGTGCGCTGGAAACGGGTCAGCGCGTCCTGGGCGTTGAGGGTGCCGAGCACCGTGCCCAGGGCCCACATGCGAAACGTCGCGTTCCACATGCCGTAGTCGCGGAACGACGTGAAGGAGGACCCGACGACGTCGTCGTGGGCCCGCACCAGGCCCTGCTGAAGGGTCTCGACGTGGGCGAAGCGCTCCGCGGAGAAATCGTCGTCCCGGGCGGCCTCGATGAGCCGCCAGGCCAGCGAGTTCACCACGTCGGTGGTGTTGGTCAGGCCGCGCGAGTACAGCGCGTCGACGAACCCGGCCGCGTGCGAGGTGAGGCAGAAGCGGTCGCCGACGATTCTCTTCGACGAGTACTGCAGCCGGCCCGTGGACACCCACGGGCGGGCCGCCGTCGCGTTCTTGAACTGCGGGGCGATGGCCGGGAAACGCTCCAGGAACCGGGCGAACTCCTGCTCGGGCGGGGTGTCCGTCTTCGGGTGGCGGCGCGGGTCCAGCGTGAGGCCGACGCTGCACAGCCGGTTGGTGGCGCCCTTGTGGTTGTCGAAGGGGATCACCCACAGCCAGCCGCCGTCGAAGATGTGGTGCAGCGTGCCCTCGTGCCAGGGGCTGGGGTTGTCGTGCCCCCGGGCGGCCGGGCAGTCGTCGTAGGGGCGCACCCCGATCATGTGGGTGAAGAGGGTGCGCGAGTGGGTGCGCTGCTGCGGGACCTCGTCGCGCAGGCCGAACTTGCGGGCCAGCGGCGAGTTGTGCCCGCCGGCGTCCACGATGTAACGGGCGCGGACGTCCGGCCCGTTGTCCACCGCGAGCGTGACGCCGGAGCCGTCGATGGCGACGTCGGTGACCCGGGTGGCCAGCCGGCCCGTGGTGCCGTAGCGCAGCGCCACGTTGTACATGTAGGCGTCGACGTCCTGGCGGAACATGTGCGACTCGGTGGACAGGGCCACCGGGATCACGAACTGGTTGATCTCGTGCGGGTCCTGCTTCTGGCCCTCGCGGTGGTACACGAAGCCGAAGTTGCGCTTCTGCCCGGAGTTGGAGGACACCTTGGAGCGCATCGTGGAGAAGTGGCTCAGGTGGGCGATCTCCGGCACCCGGTAGCGGGCGGCGAGGATGCGCAGCATCACCGAGGTGTAGGGGATCGTGGACTCGCCCACCGCGAACCGGGGGTGCGTCCCCGCGTCGATCAGCACGGTCTTCACGCCGTTGCGGGACAGGATGGCGGCCAGGACGGACCCGGCGATGCCGGCGCCCAGAATGGCGACGTCATGGTCCGCCCTGCCGGACGGATGGGACGCGGGCAGTGGCTGCATGATGCTCGTTCCTCCAGTGGTCGAGGCGGATTGCTGGGTCCGGGCCCGTCTTCCTTCAACACCCCGGAAGACGGGCCCCGGCGGTCACGCCCGGGCTGCCGGTGTCTTCCGGCCGGCCGGGTACCGCTGTTCGACCAGCTCCAGGAGATGGGCGCCCCAGTGGATGCCCGGGCAGGCGAAGAAGTCGCGGCTGTTGATCTCCAGGCGCAGGTCGTCCCGGCAGCGGCTGATGAGCTCCATGACCATCAGGCTGTCCAGACCCATGTCGGCGAGGCGCGTGTCCTCGGTGAGGGTGTCCAGCTCCATGCGCAGGATCGCGGAGAGCTGTACCCGGATGTACTCGTTGAGCTCGGCGAGCCGGTCGGCATGGTCGAGCCCGATCAACTTCGCCGTCAGCGGGCCCAGTTCGGGATCGGTCCCCCCGGCCTGAGCGGGCGCGCTGCGTATCTCGCTGAGGATCGGCCGTTCCCGGCGAGCCTCCATCAGGTCCCGGAACAGCGCCCAGTCCGCCGAGCACACCGTGCGGTGCGCCACGCCGTCGGCGATGGCCTCGCCGAGCAGCTCCAGCGCGTGCTCCGGATCGAGCTGCACCAGCCCGATGGAGCGCAGGAACGCCATCACCGAGTCGTCCGCGAGCCCCGACCGGGCGCCCCACGGCCCCCAGCTGACGGTCGTGGCGGCCAGGCCCCGCAGCTTGCGGTGGTGCGCGAAGGAGTCGAGGAAGGCGTTTGCCGCCGCGTAGCCCGCCAGGTGCTGCGAGCCCCACACCGAGGCGATCGAGGAGAACGACACGAACAGGTCCAGGTCCTGGTCGACGGTCGCGTTGTGCAGCGCCCAGGTGCCGTCCGCCTTGGGACGCAGGCAGCGGTCGTACGTCTCGGGGTCGCTCTCCCGCAGGAACTGCGGCTCCGACAGGCCGGCCGCGTGCACCACACCGCGCAACGGGCGCCCCGCCAGGCCGAGTTGATCGGTCAGAGAGCGCAGGGCCGTCTCGTCGCACACATCGATCGCCTCGATCCGCACGTCCGCGCCCTGGGCCTCGATCCGCCGCACCCCGGCGATCTTCGCGCCGGTCGCGTCGTCGAGGTCCGGCGCGTCCCAGCGCGACCGGTCCGGCAGTCCGGTGCGGCCGATGAGCACGACCGTGCCCGCGCCGGACCGGGCGAGCCACTCGCCGACCAGCAGGCCCAGGCTGCCGAGGCCGCCGGTGACGAGATAGCTGCCGAGGTCGCTCAGGCGCGGCGGGACCGGCTCCTCCGCCTGCGGCACCGCCACCAGACGCGGCACCAGCAGCTCCTCGCCGCGCCGCGCCGTGAGGTCCTCCACCGTCTCGGTGGCCAGCAGCTCGGCGATCTGCTCCGCCTCGTCGGCGCCGCCCGCCGGGTCCAGGTCCAGCAGACCGCCCCACAGCTCGGGGTGCTCCAGCGCGGTCACCTTGCCCAGACCCCACAACGGGCCCGCCGGCACGCACAGTTCGCGCTGCCCGGTGCCCGTCCACTGGGCGCCCCGGGTCACCGCCCAGATCCGGGTCCCCGTCTCCGCCTCGGCCAGCGTCCGGGCCACCGCCAGGAAGACGTGCTCGACGCTCTCCCGGGCCTGGCGCACCGAACCGGAGTCGAAGCCGGACAGCGGCAGATCGAGCCCGCCGAGCAGGACCACGTGCTGGTACGCCCCGTTCGCCCGCAGCGCCCGTACGGCAGCCTCGGCGGTGGAGTCGGTGCGGGTGACGTCGGCGCCGCGCAGCACCAGCCGCTCGGTGACCGCCCGGGCGGCCGTCTCACCGCCGAGCAGCAGCACCCGCTCGCCGCGCAGGCCGCGCTGCGTGAACCGGGCCGCGTCGGCGGGCCGCCACACCTCCTGCCACACCGTGTCCTCGTGCGCTCCGCGGGCCGGTTCCGGCGCGGCGGGCGCGGCCTGCGGGCGCAGCTGCACGTCCCGCATCGCGATCAGTACGCTGCCGTCGGCGCCCAGGATCTCCAGGCCGCCGCGCAGCTCGCCGTCGCCCGCGGACGGGGCCAGCCAGCCGTGCACGTAGCGGCGGGTGCCCGAGGGGACCGCCGTGGGCTGCGGCTCGCCCGGCTCGGGGGCGTGCTCCGACTGGCGCAGCAGGCCCAGCGTCACGTCCAGCAGGGCCCCCCGGGGCAGCCGCTCCGCCGCCTGGCTGACCTCCGCGAGGACCTCGCCCGGACCCTGGTACACCTCGCCCACGACGGCCTCGGCCCAGCCCGGCACGGTGATCGTGTCCCGGCCGACCGGCACGCAGCGGGCGCGGATGGCCGCGAGGTCGCCGCCGGCGTCGGCGGGCGGGCGGCGCACCAGCACACCGCGGGCGTGCAGCCGCCAACTGCCGCTCTCCGCGGACTCCACGCCCTGCCGCGAGAAGCACAGGAACAGCGAGCGTCCCTCGTCGTCCTGCGGCAGCACGTACACGCGGATCTTCGCCGGCCGGTGCTCGGGGTCGAGCAGCAGCGGCTCGCCCACCACGAATCGGTCCACCAGCCTCGGCTGCGCGCCGGGCAGCTTCGCCGCGCCGGCCAGCGCCCAGTTGCAGAACCCGCCCGCCGACACCTGACGGCGGCCGTCCTGGCCGGTCTGCACGAACACCTCGTCGAGCTGGTCGAGCCGGGGGGAGAAGGTGGGCGGCCCGGACAGCATGTGCCCCTCGAAGAGTGCGCCGGGCGCGTCGTCGGCGGTCAGCAGGGCTGGGTCGGCGGCTGGGTCACCGTCGTTGAACCAGTACCGCTCACGCTGCCACGGGTAGCTGGGCAGCGAGGTGCGGCGCGGCCGCTCGGCGGCGTGCACGGCCTGCCAGTCGACGGCCACGCCGCGGTGGTGCAGCGTGCCGAGGGCCTGGCCGACGATGTGCCCGTCCTCCCGGTCCTTGCGCAGCGACGGGATCCAGGCGACCCCGTCCTCGGGCAGGCAGCGGGCGCCCAGGCCCAGCAGCACCGGGGCGGGGCCGAGCTCCAGGAAGGTGCGGCAGCCGGTCTCGTACAGCCGGGTCACGCCCTGGTAGAAGCGCACCGGCGCCAGCACGTGCTCCGACCAGTAGGCCGGCCGCAACTGGTCGGGGCCCCACTCGCGGCCCGTCACGTTGGAGATGACCGGGTACTTGGGCTGGTTGTAGGCCAGGGTCTCGGTGACGGCCCGGAACTCCTCGAGCATCGGCGCCATCAGCGGCGAGTGGAAGGCGTGCGACACCTTCAGCGGGCGGTGCTTGACCCCGCGCGCGGCGAGCAGCTCCACCACCCGGGAGACCTCCTCCGCGGGGCCGGACAGCACCACGTCGGTGGGCCCGTTCACGGCGGCGAGCGTCGTGCCCGGCACCGGCCCGGCCTCCGCGATCGCCGCGCGCACCGTCTCCTCGTCGCACACCAGGGTCTCCATCACCCCGCCCGAGGGCAGCGCCTCCATCAGCCGGGCCCGCGCGGTGACCAGCCTCGCCGCGTCCTTCAGCGAGTGCACCCCCGCCACGCAGGCCGCGGTGATCTCACCCAGGGAGTGCCCGATCAGCGCGCTCGGCCGCACGCCCCACGCCTCCCACATCCGGGCCAGCGCGTACTCCACCGCGAACAGCGCGGGCTGCGTGAAGCCCGTGCGGTCGATGCGCCCGTCGGCCGCGTCACCGGCGAGCACCGGGCCGAGCGGCTCGTCGAGGTGCTCGTCGAGCGCCGCGACGCACTCCGCCAGGGCCTCCGCGAACACCGGCTCCGTCGCCGCGAGGCGGGCGGCCATCCCGGCGTACTGGGAGCCCTGCCCGGTGAACATCCAGCCCACCCGGCGTGCCTTGGCGCCCGCAGGGCCGTGCGCGATCGCCTGCTCGGCCCGCTCCCCGGCGGCGAACGCGGCCAGTCCCGCGGCGAGTTCGTCGCGGTCGCCGGTGACGCTGAGCCCGTGCTTCATGCGGGCGCGCCCGATGTGGGTCGAGTAGCAGATGTCCGACAGGGCGCGCGCGTCGGCCGACCGCACCGGCGCCTCGTACGCCCGCGCCATCTCCCGCAGCGCCTCGGGGCTGTTGGCGCTCAGCGTGAGCAGACCCACCTCGCGCGGCGCGCCCTCGCGGGGCGCGGGCCGGGGCGCCTCGCCGAGCACCGCGTGCGCGTTGGTGCCGCTCGCGCCGAAGCTGGACACGCCGGCCAGCCGGGGGCCCTGCGGCCACGGGGTGTCCTCGGTGGTCACCCGTACGTTCAGCAGGTCCCAGGGGATCTGCGGGTTGGGGTCGTTCAGGTGCAGGTGCCTGGGCAGCTTCTCGTGCTGCAGGGCCAGCACCACCTTCAGCATGCCCGCCGCGCCCGCGGCCGGCTCCAGGTGGCCGATGTTCGTCTTCACCGAGCCGACCAGCAGCGGACGGTCGGCCGGGCGGCCCACACTGGTGATCGCGTTCAGCGCCTGCAGCTCGATCGGATCGCCGAGCTGGGTGCCGGTGCCGTGCGCCTCGACGTAGGACAGCTGCTCGGCGGAGATCTCGGCGTTCTTCAGCGCCGAGCTGATCACGTTCTGCTGCGCCGCCGGGTTGGGCACCGTCAGCCCGCTGCTGCGCCCGTCGTGCTCGGTCGCCACCCCGCGCACCACCGCCAGGACCCGGTCGCCGTCCGCCTCCGCGTCCGCGAGCCGCTTCAACACGAACAGCGCGCCGCCCTCGCCGCGCGCGTACCCGTCCGCCGAGGAGTCGAAGGTCTTGCAGCGGCCGTCGGGCGACAGCGCCCGCAACTTGCTGACCAGCACGAAGCCGTACGGCGACAGCATCAGGTTCACCCCGCCGACCAGCGCCATGTCGCAGGCCCGCGAGCGCAGGCTGAGCACCGCCTGCTCCAGCGCCACCAGCGAGGAGGAGCACGCCGTGTCGATGACCATGCTGGGGCCCTGGAAGCCGAACGTGTACGACACCCGGCCCGCCAGGAAGCTCGGCTCGCCGATCAGCTGGTAGGCGTCGACGTCCGCGAGCGCGCCCTTCTGCTGCCGCATCCGCACGTAGTCACTGGTGCTGGCGCCCAGGAACACGCCGACCCGGCTGCCCTCCAGCTCGGCGGGCGGCAGGCAGGCGTTCTCCATGGCCTCCCAGGCGAGTTCCAGCACCAGCCGCTGCTGCGGGTCCATGCCCGCCGCCTCGCGCGGTGAGATGCCGAAGACGGTGGGGTCGAAGGTGTCCACCGGCCCTTCGAGGAAGTTGCCGGCCAGCGTGTAGGCGGTCCCCGGGTGATCGGGGTCGGGATGGTAGAAACCGGCGACGGAGTGCCGCTCCTCGGGGAACTGCGCCGTCAGGGAACGGCCGTCGGTGAGCGACTGCCAGAACTCCTCGGGACTCGCGCCGCCCGGCAGCCGGCAGGACATGCCGATCACCGCGAGCGGCTGCGGCCGTTGCAGCTCCTGAACCCGGGCGCGCAGAGTGCGGATGGTGCCGAGGGAGTCCTTCAGCCGGCCGCGCAGGACGTCCTGGCTGGGCTGCTCGGCGGGGCTCTTCGTCATCGGTTCTCCTCAAACCCGAAGTTCTGCGAGTCGGAGATCTCCGCCTCCAACTGGCGTAGCAGTTCGTCGTCGTCGAGCTCGTCGAGGTCGGAGGCGTCGGCGGCGCCCTCCGCCGCCGACGGCTCGGCCGCGGGGTCGTGCGGGCCGCCGCCGTCCGCGGCGTCGGCCGGATAACCGAGGCGTTCCAGCAGGTGCGCGGTCAGCGCCAGGGCGGTGGGGTGCTCGAAGGCGACCGTCGAGGACAGCTCCACATCCAGCTCCCGGGACAGCCTGAGGCGCAGCGTCAGCGACATCACCGAGTCCATGCCGAGGTCGAAGAAGCCCTGGTCGGCGCGGAGTTCGTCCTCCGACAGGCCGAGCACCGCCGCGACCTGCCCGCACACCCAGTCCAGCGTCCGGTCCCGGCGCTGGTCCGGGTCGAGCGCGTCGAGCCCGGCCACGAAACCGGTGCCGTCCTCCCGCCGCCCCGACCCCAGCACCTCGGCGAACAGCCGCCGGTGCGGGGCGTCGGCGAGCGCCGCGCGGAACTGCTCCCAGTCCACGTCGGCGACCGCCCAGTGCACCGAGTCCTCCCCGGCCAGCAGGTCGAGCGCGGCGATCAGGTCCTCCTCCCGCAGCGGGCCGATGCCGCTGGTCTTCAGCAGTAAAGTCGTCCGTTCGTCGAGGAGTTCGCTGCCCGCCAGGGGCATCAGCTCCAGGTGGGTGACCGGCAGGCCGGTCGCCCGGCGGCGCGCCGCCAGCGCCCGCAGCGCCCAGTCCGACGGCGCCGAGGCGCCGGTGACCGCGCCGCCCCAGGTGCCCGGCACCGAGCCCAGCAGGACGAACAGGCCCACCGGGTCCTTCGCGGTCAGCCGGTGCAGCAGCTCGGCGGTCCCGCCCCGGTTCAGCTCGGCCCGTAGCAGCGCCTCCGTCGTCTCCTCCAGCGGCACGGCGGCCCCCGGCGAGCCGGCGCACACCACCGACGCGATCCCGCACTCCGCGCGCAACTCCTCCACCAGCGAGGACAGTTCACCGCGTGAGCCGTGCGTGGCGACGGTGCGGACCTCGGCGCCCGCGGCACGCCAGGCGGCGATCCGGTCGGCGGGCGTGGCACGCGCCGCGTCCGCCGGGTCCGTGTCCACCAGGACGATCCGCCGGGCACCGGCGCCCACCAGCCAGTCCACCGCGCACGGCGCCAGCGCGCCGCCTCCGCCGGTCACCAGGTGCCAGCGGTCCGCGGACAGCGGCCCGCGCTCGGCGGGCCGCGGCGCGACGCCGCGCACCAGGGAGCCGACCAGCACCGCGGAATGCTCGACGCGGACGTGCTCGTCGCCGGGCACGCCCAGCATCCGGGTCACCAGCACGCGCAGTTCCTCGGCGCTGCCGTGCGTCAGGTCGACATGGCCGCCCCACGCGTCGGGGCGGGTCATCGCCAGCGTCCGGCCGAGGCCGGCGTGCGCGCCCTGGTTGCCGTCGGGGTAGCCGGCGTGGCCGGTCGGCAGCAGCGCGTGCCGGGTGACCAGCCACAGCCGGGGCGCGGGACCCTCGGCGTCGGCGAGGGCCGCGGTCAGCGCGACCGTGGCCGGCCAGCCGTCCGGGCGCGAGTCGAGGTCCTCCAGCGGCCACAGGTCGCAGATGCCGGTGGTCGGCGAGTTGGCGTGCACGGCGAGCAGGGTCCGCCAGGCGTCCCGGTCGGCCGGGTCCAGGGCGAGGTCGTGCGGATCGGCGGACGGCGGCGCGGCCTGCGAGCGCACCCGGCGCACCTCGCACCCGGCCGCCCTCAGCTGCTCCGCCACCGCTCCGGCCAGGTGCTCGGTGTCGCCGCACACCAGCCAGCGCGTCGCGGGCGGCGTTGCGGCGTCCTGCTCGGCACCGGCCGGGCGCTGCCCCGCCGGGGTCCACACCATCCGGTACAGCAGGCTCTCCAGCCGGTCGCGGCCGGCGTCCGCGGGCACCGGCGACGCGGCGGCGGCCGGCCGCAGCCCGGTCAGCTCCAGCACCGTCCGGCCCGCGGCGTCCAGCACCGTCACGTCCGCCTCCGCCGGCCCGTCGGCCGCCCGGCGCACCGGCCCGCGGCGCAGTCGTACGGTGCCGTCGACGGCCGCCTTCACCCGCACCGAGCCGATCGCCGCGACTCCGTCCGCCGGCGCGTCGGCGATCAGGTGCAGGGCCAGGCGCAGCAGTTCGGCGGGCAGCCGGTGCCGGGCGGCCGCGTCGGGCACCCGGACGGTGACCTCCGCGCAGCCCCGTCCGCTGCCCGCCGACTCCACGCCGAACGCCGGGAACGCCTCGGCGAGCGTGGCCCGCAGCGGCTCGTCGTCGGCGAGCGGCGCCGGATCGGCGGCGGGCGCGGCGAAGTCCTCCGGCAGGCCCATCGCCGCGGTCAGCGCCGGTTCGGCGGGCGCGTCCTCGGCGAGGCAGTGCAGCACCAGCGTGCCCTGCCGGGTGTCGGCGACCGCCTGCAGCTCCGCCCGGCTCTCGCCGTCCGTGCGCGGCGGCGTGCCGAACCGCACCCCGTTCAGCGCCGGCGCGGCCGGTCCGGTGGCGGCGGCCGTGCCGAGCGCGGCCTCCAGCAGGGCGGCCGCCGACACCGCCGTACGGGGTCCCTCGCCGGTCGTCTGCCAGGGGCTGCGGGTGCCGTCGACGCTCACCGGGACGAGCGCGGTCCACGGCGCGTGGGCCGGCCGGACCGGGGTGCCGACCAGGCTGCCCGAACCGCCCGTGCGGTCCGCCGGCAGGTCCGGCAGGCGGTGCTCCTTGCGCTGCCACGGGTACAGGGGAAGGTCCACCACGCGGCGGCCGTCTCCCGCGAACGCGGCCCAGTCGACCGGCACGCCGTGCGCGTGCAGCGCGCCGAAGGTGGTGAGCAGCGCGCCCACCTCGTCCTCGTCGCGGACCAGCGAGGGCAGCGCCAGCGGGCGACCGGCCCCGGCCGCGGCGAGGGACTCCTCGGTGCCGGACACCAGCACCGGGTGCGGGGAGATCTCGACGAACACCCGCTCCTCGGCGTCCTCCACCGCGCTCACCGCGTCCTGGAAGAGGACGGTGTCGCGCAGGTTGCGGCCCCAGTACTCGGCGGTCAGGTCGAGCCCGGACACCTCGCCGCCGGCCACCGCCGAGTACACCGGCACGCGGGCCTCGGACGGCGTCAGGTGCGCCAGCCCGGACACCAGCCGCTCGCGCAGCGGGTCCATCAGCGGGGAGTGCGGCGCCACCGGCACCTTCACCCGCCGCACGAACACGTTCGCCTCGGTCAGCTCCTCGGTCAGCTCCTCCAGCGCGTCGAGGGCGCCGGCGACGACCGTGGTGCGCGGGCCGTTGACGGTGGCGATGCCCAGCTTGTCCTCGTACAGCACCAGGTAGGGGGCGAGTTCCTCGCGGCTCAGCCCCACCACGACCGAGCCGCCGGTGCCGACCAGGGTGTCCAGCAGCCGCGAGCGCAGGCACAGCACCTCCGCGGCCTGCGCCAGCGTCAGAGCCCCGGCCGCCCAGGCGGCGGCGACCTCGCCCATGCTGTGGCCGACGACCGCCGCCGGCTCCACGCCCCAGCTGCGCCACAGCTCCACCAGGCCGACCTGCACGGCGAAGATCAGCTCCTGCGGGATGCCCTGGTCGAAGGGCCGGCTGTCCGGCTCGCCGCGCAGCGAGGCCAGCGGCGACCAGGCGATCCACTTGCGCATCTCCTCCTCGCACGCCAGCACCGCGTCCCGGAACACCGGCTCGCTGACGAGGAGCCGGCGGCCCATGCCGGCCCACTGGGAGCCGAAGCCGGAGAAGACGAACACGCAGGAGCGGACGGTGTCGGCGGTGCCGGTGAGCACGCCGGGGTGCTCGCCGCCCTTGGCCAGGGCGCGCAGCGCCGAGCGGACCGAGACCAGGTCCCGGCCCACCGCGACGGCCCGGTGCTCCAGGTGGCTGCGGCGCGCTCCCGCGGTGTACGCGAGGTCGGCCAGGACGTCCGTGTCGGCCGACTCCAGCAGGTCGAGGTACTGCCGGGCGGCGGCGGGCAGCGCGGACTCCTGCGCCGTCGACAGGGGCAGCGCGAAGCGGTCCGCGGGCCGGTCCGTCTCCGGCGCGCGGCCCCCGGAGCGCCCGGTCTCCGGTGCGACGGGCGGCTCGGCGACGACGATGTGCGCGTTGGTGCCGGTGAAGCCGAAGGAGCTGACGCCCGCGATGCGGCGCCGGTCCGGCTCGGGCCAGCTCTCGCCGCCCTCGGCGATCGCCAGTCCCATCTCCTCCCAGCGCACTTGGGACGTCGGGCGGGTGGTGACACCGACGTGCGGCGGGATCTGACCGTGGTGCACCGCGAGGACGGCCTTGATCAGGCCCGCCATGCCCGCGGACGCCTCCAGGTGCCCGATGTTGGGCTTGGCCGAACCGACCAGCAGCGGCGCGCCGTCGGCGCCTTCGGGCCTGAGCGACTGGGCGAGCGCCCGCAGCTCGATCGGGTCGCCGAGCGGGGTGCCGGTGCCGTGCGCCTCCGCGTAACCGACCTCGCGACCGCTCAACCCGGCCTGGTCCAGGGCCTGTTCGATCAGCGCACGCTGCGCGGTGCCGTTGGGCACGGTCAGTCCGCTGCTCGCGCCGTCCTGGTTGACCGCGCTGCCGGGCAGCACGGCGTAGACGCGGTCGCCGTCGGCCAGGGCCTGCGACAGCCGCTTCAGCACGACCGCTCCGGAACCCTCGCCGCGCAGGTAGCCGTCGGCCGCGTCGTCGAAGGTGCGGCACTGCCCGGAGGGCGACAGGGCGCCGCCGGCCGACACCGAGACGGGGATGACCGGGCTGAGGATCACGTTGACGCCGCCGGCCACCGCGAGGTCGCTCTCCCCGGAGCGCAGGCTCTGGATCGCCAGGTGCACCGCGGTCAGCGAGGACGAGCAGGCGGTGTCCACCGCCATGCTGGGACCGGTCAGGCCCAGGAAGTACGACAGCCGTCCGGCCGCCCCGGCGAAGGAGTTGCCGGTGCCGTAGTACAGGTCGACGTCCTGCAGCCGGCCCGCCACCTGCTGGGAGTGGTCGGAGCTGTTCATCCCGACGAAGACGCCGGTCGCCGAGCCGCGCAGCCGGTCCCGGGTGGCGCCCGCGTCCTCCAGCGCCTCGTAGGCGACCTCCAGGAACAGCCGGTGCTGCGGGTCGAGGCTGCGCGCCTCGCGGGGGGAGACCCGGAAGAAGGCCGCGTCGAAGCCGCGGACGTCGTCGAGGTAGCCGCCGCGCAGCGAGGTGATGGTGCCGGGCGTCCAGGCGCCGTCGGACAGGAACGCCTGACCGTCCCAGCGGTCCGGCGGCACGTCCCGGATGACGACGCGGCCGTCGCGCAGCAGTTGCCAGTAGTCGCCGACGGTGGGGCTGCCGGGGAAGCGGCAGCTCATGCCCACGACGGCGATCGGGTCGTCGGCGGGGGAGGCCGGAGCGGCGGCCGCGGCGGGTTCGGCCGGCTGCTGCTCGGCCGGTGTGTCCACGCCGGTCCGCGCCGCTTCGCCCGGCCCGGCGGCCGCTGCCTCACGCTGTGCCACCAGCGGCAGCAGGTGGTCGACCAGTTCGTCCAGGCAAGGCCGCTCGAACGGGGTGGACAGCGGGATGTCCAGGCCCAGCTCCATGCCGAGCCGGTCCACGAACTCCACGATGGTCAGCGAGTCCAGGCCGAGGTCGGCGAAGCCGCGCCGGGGCGGGATGCGCCGGCCCGGGTCCTGGCCGAGCACCGAGGCCAGCACCTCGGTGGTGCGGCGCATCAGGCCGCGGCGCTGCCGGTCGGTCCCGCCGGCCGGGCCGCTGCCCGGCGCGGTACCGCCGGGGGCCGTGGCGCCGCCCTCTCGCGGTGCGGTGATGTCCGCCGCCGCCCCGCTCCGCCTCCTCGCGGAAGCGGCGGCGGACGAATCGACTTCCCGGCCGGACCCGTCGGGGGTGGGGGCCGCGGCCGGGGAGTCACCGGCGGAGGGGGGGAGCTCCGCCGGGGTCGTGAGGTCGGGGACGGGCAGGTCGCCGGTGAGCGCCTCGCCCGGGGCGCCGCCGCCGAGGTCGAGCCGGCGCGCCGGACCCAGCGGGTTGCCCGACTCGTCGATCAGCTGCACCGCGAGCTGCGCGGGGCGCGCCACCGCGTCCGGCACGGCGCCCGGCGCGTACTGCGTGCCCGGTGTCACCTCCGGCAGCCAGAACGACTCGTGCTGCCAGGGGTGCCGGGGCAGGTCCGTCGGCCTGCCGGGCAGCAGGCCGTCCCAGCGGACGTCCGCGCCCGCGCAGTGCAGTTCGGCGAGCGCGGCGAGCAGGGTGGCGGGCCCGTCCGCGTCGCGGCGCAGCGAGCCGACCGCGACGCCCGGGCGGCGCAGCGCGGTCAGGCCGTCGCCGATCGGGCGGACCAGGGTGGGGTGCGGGCCGATCTCGACGAAGTCGGCGCCCTGGTTGGCGATCAGGTTCTTCACCGCCGGCCAGAAGCGCACCGGGCTGAGGACGTTGGCCGCCCAGTAGTCCGCGTCCAGCACGGCGGGCGGCGCGTCGGGGAAGACGGTGGAGACGAACGCCTCCGGGCGCGGGCTCGGTGTCAGGCCGTCCAGCTCCGCCCGCAGTCGCTCGGCGAAGGGCGCCATCGCCGGGCTGTGGAAGGCGTAGTCGCCGGGGACGAAGCGGGCCGAGACGTTCCGCTCGCGCAGCAGCGCCGCGATGGCCCTCAGATCCTCCTCCGACCCGGCCAGCACGGTGGCCGACGGCCCGTTGACGGTGGCGACGGTGACCACGCGGCCGGTGCCGGCGGCGGTGGCCACCGCCTCCTCCTCGGGCAGCGCCACCGCGAGCATCCGCCCGGTTCCGGCGGCCGCGGCCATGATCCGGCCGCGCCGCACGGCGAGGCCGAGCGCCGCGGGCAGGTCGAGGGCGCCGGTGAAGCAGGCGGCGGAGATCTCGCCGAGGCTGTGGCCGATCACGTCCGTCGGCTCCACACCCCGCGCCCGCCACACCTCCGCAAGCGCCAACTGCAGTGCTACGACAACGGGTTGGGCCAGCTCGGTGTCGGCGAGACGGTCGCCGCCGAGCAGCTCGCGCAGCCCCGGCAGCCCGGCGGCGCGCAGCACCTCGTCGCTGCGCTCCAGCGAGGCGGCGGCCACCGGCTCCCGGTCCCACAGGTCCAGGCCCATGCCGCGCCACTGCGAGCCCTGGCCGGAGAAGACGAAGACGGTACGGTGCCGGCGGCGCGGCTCGGCGGTGCCGGTGACGGTGCGCTCGTCCGGCTCGCCCTCGGCGAGCTCCCGCAGCGAGGCGCGCAGCTGCGCGGCGTCGGCGGCGATCACGGTGGCGCGTGCCTCGTGGTGGGTGCGCCGTACGGCCGCGGTGTGCAGCACGTCCGGCAGCGGGCGGTCGCCGTCCAGCGCCTCGGCGAGATCGCGGGCCCGCTCCCGCAGCGCCTGCTCGGTGGAACCGGACAGCAACAGCACGGCCGGCGACGGCTCCTGATGCCCCGTCACCGGCTGCGGCTCCTCGGCCGGGGCGGACAGCAGCAGGTGCGCGTTGGTGCCGCTGAGCCCGAAGGCGCTCACCCCGTACAGCGTCTCCTCGCCCGCGCCGTCGACCGGGACGGCCTCGGGGGAGATGGTCAGCGGGCCGTCGTTCCAGGGGATGGCCGGGTTGGGGGTGCCCAGGTGCAGCTGCGGCGGGACCAGGCGGTGCCGGGCGGTCAGTACGGTCTTGATGAGCGCGGCGACACCGGCCGCCGCGTCCGTGTGCCCGAAGTTGGCCTTGTGCGAGCCGATGTGCAGCGGGTGCTCGCGGCCCGGTCCGAACACCTGCTGCAGCGCGTATGCCTCGATCGGGTCGCCGAGCGGGGTGCCGGTGCCGTGCGCCTCGACGAAGGCGACCTGCTCCGGCCGGGCGTCGGCGCGGGTGAGCGCGTCCCGCAGCAGGGACTCCTGCGCGGAGGCGTTGGGCACCGTGAGGCCGGCGCTGCGGCCGTCGTGGTTGAAGGCGCTGCCGCGGATCACGGCGAGCACCCGGTCGCCGTCGGCGAGGGCGTCGTCGAGCCGCTTCAGTACGACGACACCGCAGCCCTCGCCCCGGACGATGCCGTCCGCCGCGGCCGAGAACGGCTTGCAGCGGCCGGTGGGGGACAGGGCCTGCACCTTGCTCATGAAGATGGACAGCTCGGGGGTGGCCAGCACGTTGACGCCGCCGGCCAGCGCGGTGTCGGCCTCGCCGCTGGCCAGGGAGCGGCAGGCAAGGTGCACGGCGACCAGGGACGAGGAGCAGGCGGTGTTCACGGCGAGCGCCGGCCCGTGCAGCCCCAGGGTGTAGGCGACCCGGCCGGGCGCGAAGCTGAACTCCTTGCCGCTGGCGTAGTAGGGGTCGATGGCCTTCACACCGCGCGTCTTGGAGTGCAGCAGCGTGTAGTCCATGCCGAGCATGCCGAAGAACACGCCGGTCCTCGATCCGGACAGGCGCGGTTTGGTCAGGCCCGCGTGTTCCAGGGCCTCCCAGGAGACCTCGAGCAGCAGCCGCTGCTGCGGGTCCATCTCGCGGGCCTCGCGGAAGGAGATGCCGAAGAAGTCCGCGTCGAAGCGGTCGAGCCCGGGCAGGACACCGGCCCAGCGGCAGTAGCCGGTGCCGGGGGCCGAGCCGTCCTCGCTGATGTACTCCGGTCCCCAGCGCTCGGGCGGTATCTCCCCGATGACATCGACGCCGTCGCGCAGGACGCGCCAGAAGGACTCGGGGTCGACCACCCCGCCCGGGTAACGGCACCCGATGCCGACGAGAGCGATGGCCGGGTCGGAGCTGGTTCCGTTGCGGGCGGGCATGGATCCCCCTTGTCAGGAGCGACGATCGGGTGGGTGGTGCCTGGATGGGGCTGGTGGTGCCTTCAGGGAGGTGCCTTGACGGAGATGCCTTGATATGGAGATGCCTTGAATGGAGGTGCATCGAGGGAGGCGCCTCGAGGGAGGTGCGCGAGCGGCCGGGCCGTGGGGCGTGCCTGGACCCCACGGCCCGGCAGCGGCCGACTGGGTTCTGTCGCCTAGAACTTGGCCGCGGCGGAGGGCGCCTTGAGCTTGCCCAGGTACTTGTGCCACAGGTGGGTCGGGTCGTTCTCCACCGCCTCGACGATCTCCCGCATCGCCGCGAGGGCCTTGGGCTCGCCGTCGTACACGTCGCCCTGGAGCATCTTCAGGACATCCAGGCGGTAGCGCGGGTCCTGGACGAACGCCGTGAAGAGGATGTTCAGGCGGTAGTAGATCGAGATGAACTCGTACCAGTTGCTCACCGCGCTGCGCAGCGTCTTCACGTAGGTGTCGAAGCGCTCCTTGCGGAAGTCGCCGGCCTCGTGGGCGGCGATGATGTCCGCCGCGGCCAGCCGGGCGCTGTTGAGCGCCACGCTCACGCCGCTGGAGAAGATCGGGTCGACGAACCGGGCCGCGTCGCCGATCATCACGAGCGAGTCGTCGGCGATCTTCGTCAGGGCGTAGCTGTAGTCGCCCTCGGACTTGAACTGCTTGACCTGGCGGGCGTTCTGCAGGGCCTCCTTGAGCGCCGGGCGGCTGCCGACGGTGTCCCAGAAGAAGGTCTCCAGGTCGTTCTTGGCGGCCTTGAAGCGGGCCTTCTGCGTCACGACGCCTATGGAGGTGATGGTGTCGGTGATCGGGATCTGCCAGACCCAGGTGTCCTCGAGCGGCAGGAAGTGGATGAAGATGTAGTCGGCCTGGTCCTTGTTGACCGCGAGGGCCTTGCGGTCGAAGTCGTCGAACCAGGTGTGCACCGCGTACTGGTTGAAGACCGGGTCCGGCTCCTTGCACTTGAGCTGGGCGCCCATCATGGTGCGGCGGCCGCTGGCGTCGACCACCATGCGGACGGGCACGCCGATCGCCTGGTTGCCCACCTTGGCCTCGAGGACCGGCCGGTCGCGGTCGGAGAAGTCGACGCGGTTGACGCGGACGCCGTGGTACACCTTCGCGCCCAGGCTCTCCGCGTTCTGCAGCAGGATCTGGTCGAACTTGCCGCGGTCCACGTGGAAGGTGTGGTCCCGGTCGACGCCGTTCTGGTCCCGCTCGCTGAAGAGGACCTCGGCGGAGCGGAAGTCGTGGTCCAGCCCGGTGAAGCCGTTGTGGGGGATGTCCCGGTCCTCCGCGGACGTCCAGGCGGCGCCGTACTTCTTGGGGAAGCCCGCGGCCTCCACCTTCTCCATCGCTCCGGTCTCGATGAGCACCGGGGTGGTGGCCGGCACGAGGGACTCGCCGACGTGCTCGCGCGGAAAGGTCTCCGATTCGAAGACCACCACGGACAGGCCCGCCTTGGCGAGGTACGCGGCCGCCGTGGCACCGGCCGGACCGCCGCCGATGATGCCGATGTCGTAGTCGTAGCCGTTGTTCTCGGATGCCTCGGACAACGTGATCTCCTGTCGTGATGTGGTGTCGGGCGCGTTCCGTGGCGGCCGCTCAGGTCGCGTGCCGGCCGTGCGCACGCGGGGTCAGCGGAGGGTCAGCACCAGGTCGGTGATGCTGTCCAGGTTCTGGAAGTTGCCGCCGGTCAGCTCGGTCGGCGGGATGTTGGTCCCCAGCTCGTCACGGATGAACGTGAGCAGCTGAGCCGTGTTCATCGAGGTGAGGATCCCCCACTCCAGCAGGGGGGTGTCCGCGGCCAGGCCCTGCGAGTCGGGCTCGGAGAGCAGCCGTTCCTGGACGAACTCGGTGAGCTGGGAGAGCAGTTCTTCGCGGTCACTGGCCACGCCGTGCCTCCTTGAGACGCGTTGAGAAGTGGTGCCGGCGAGAAGCTCAACACTCGTAGATTTCAACGCCTGATGATGTCATTTCCTGATGAACTCTACTAGTGTTGAGTTCCGCGTCAAGGGGCCGGCCATGACCGGCCGAACGAGGGGGTTGGAGGCCCGATGAACCGAGCACGGTACGGTCCGCCGCCAGGTGAGACGCACGTCTGGGTGGTCCCCGAACCCGGCCCCGGGCCCCGGCGGGAGGCGCTGCTGCGGCGCTGCGCCGGGCTGCTGGCGCCCGAGGAACGGCGCCGCTTCGGCCGGGTCGTCCCCTCCGCCCGCACGCTGTACGCCTGCTCGCACGCCGCGCTGCGGGCGGTCACGGCGCTGTACTCGGGCCGCGGCCCCGACCGCGTCGCCTTCGTCCGGGGGAAGTTCGGCAAGCCCTACGTCAGCGGCGACCCCGGGCTGCGGGTCAGCCTGTCCCACACCGGCGGCCTGGCGCTCGTCGCGGTGAGCCGGGACGGCCCCGTCGGCGTCGACGTGGAACGCGTCACGCCGCTGCGCGACCCGGCCGGCCTGCGCCGCCAGATCCTCTCCCCGTGGGAGGACCTGCGCTGTCCCGGCAGCGCCGAAGACCCGCCGCACGGCGCCCTGTTCACGCACTGGACGTGCAAGGAGGCGGTCCTGAAGGCGCTGGGCACCGGCCTGGCCGGCGACCTCACGGCGGTGTGGGTCGCGCCGGGCGAGCGCCGCGGCGGCCCGGTGCGCGTCCACCGCGCCCCCGGTGATCCCCGGCGCGCCTGGCGGCTGTGGCTGCTCGACGCGGGCCCCGGATTCCGCGCGGCGGTCGCCGTGGCGGGCGGCGGCGACGTGGTACGGGTCCTCGGCCGCCTCCCCGGCCACGACGACGAGCTCCTCACGGCGGCCGCCCCCGGAGACGCCGGCCGGCCCGCCCCGGCGCCGCCGGACATCCGCACCCTGGTCACGGCAGGAGCGGGCGTACGTCTGCTCGCCCCGTCCACGGCCGGTCTCCTCGCCCCGTCCACGGCCGGTCTCCTCGCCCCGTCCACGGCCGTTCACCTCGCCCCGGCCGCCGACGTTCACCTCGCCCCCTCCACGGCCGGTCACCTCGCTTCCTCCCCGCCCTCTCCCGCGTCGGCGCCTTCCGCGGCCGGCGTGGCTCAGCAGAAGGAGATCCCGTCATGCAGGTGAGCCCTCCCGGCACGGCCGCCGCCGTGCCACCCGCCGCATCCGCCGCATCCGCCGCATCCGCTGCATCCACCGCTCCCGCCGACGCGCCGGCGCTGTTGTGCCTGCCGTACGCCGGTGGGGCCGCGCAGGCCTTCACCGGACTGCGGACCGTCCTCTCCACGGCCGCCCGCACCGAGCTGCTCGAACTGCCCGGTCACGGGCGCCGGATGGCCGAGCCCGTGCGCGACGACTTCGCGGAGGTGCTGAGCGACCTGGTGCGCTCCTCCGCGCCGCACACCACCGGCCACTACCTCCTGCTCGGCTACAGCATGGGCGCCGCCTTCGCCTACGAACTGGCGCGTCACTGGAGCGCGTTGGGCCGGCCGCCGAGCGGTGTCGTGCTCGTCGGCCGCAACGGCCCCACCGCCCGGAAGACCTTCCCCGACATCCACCGGCTCGCCGCCCCGGCCTTCCTGGACGCGGTACGCCGGCTCGGCGGCACCCCGCCGCAGCTGTTCGAACGCCCCGAGCTGATCGAGCTGTTCGCGCCGGTGCTGCGCGCCGACTTCACCCTGTCGGAGACGTACGAGGCGCTGCCCGGACCCCCGCTCGGCTGCCCGCTGTGGGTGTGCGCCGGCACCGACGACCCGATGGTGGACGACGCGGGCCTGCGCGACTGGGAGAACCACGCCTCCGGCGACGTCCACGTCGAGTGGCTGCCGGGCGGCCACTTCCTGCTCGACGACCCGGCCTTCCACGCCTACGTCGGCGGCGTCCTGCGCGCGCTGCCGCGGCCGCACGCCCGGCGCTGAGACGGCCCCGCCCCACCCCCACGGGGGACACCGCAGCACCAGGGCGGACACCACGACGCCGCCGGCCTTCCCCGGGACGCAGGGGAAGGCCGGCGGCGTCGCGGGCTGCTCAGGCGGCCGGCTGGGCGGTCACCTCCGAGAACTGGGCCCGCCAGTAGGCCAGCGGCGTGTGCGTGGTGCTGACGTCGCCGTGCACCAGGCGCCCGATCAGGATCTGGTGGTCGCCCGCCAGATAGCTGCTGGTCAGGATGCACTCGGCGGTGGCCACGTTGGCGTCCAGTACCGGCGCGGCGATCCGTTTGCCCGGGGTCCAGGCCACGCTCGAGAACCGCTCGGGCACCGGAGAGGCGAACGTCCTGGCGGTCTCGGCCATCCCGGAGGACAGGAAGTTCACCGCGAAGACGGAACTCTCGTGGATGGCCTCCAGCGTGCCGCTGGGATGCTTCACGCACACCAGCAGCAGCGGCGGGGAGGCCGAGACGCTGCACACGGCGCTGCACGTCAGGCCGCGCGGTTCACCGTCGGACGTGATGCTGGTGACCACGCTGACGCCGGTGGGCAGCGACCCCATCACCGAACGGAAGGTGTGCAGGTCGACCTGGTCAGGCAGGGTAAGGGAGGAACGGAGTTGTTCGGGCATCTGTAGATCCTCGTCGTCGGTGAGGCCCAGGAAGGCCAGGGCCGCGGACATCGCAGGTCACCCGGGATCGACGGCCGTGATGCGCTCCACCAGGGCCTGACGGTCCGTCTTGCCGTTCGCCGTGAGCGGCATCGTGTCGACGACGTGCACCGCGTCCACCACCATGTACAGCGGCAGCCGGTCGGCGCAGTCGCGCTTGAGCTCCAGCAGGCCCGGCGCCTTGGGGCCCTCGGGCACCACCACGGCGTGGATGCGCGCGTCCAGGCCGCCGCCCACGACGACGCACGCCGCGGTCCGCACCCTCGGGTGCGCGGCGACCACGGACTCGACGTCGCCGAGCTCGATCCGGTGACCGCGCACCTTCACCATCTGGTCGCGCCGGCCCACGTACTCCAGCATCCCGTCCGGGCCCATCCGCCCGATGTCCCCGGTGAAGTACGGGCCCTGCTGCGGCTCACGGCCCCAGTAGCCGAGCATCACCGTCGGGCCGCTCACCACGATCTCGCCCTCCCGCGCCCGCGGCGGATGCAGCCGGATGCGGTCGCCGGAGGCGGGCGCGCCGATCGGCAGCGCGCGGGTGCTGCCCAGGTCCCGTTCGGTGACCTCGTAACTGGTGCACACGTTGGTCTCGGTCGGCCCGTACCAGTTGAACATCCGCACGTCCGGCCACGCCTTGCGCAGCTCGTGCACCTGCTGGATCGGGAAGGGCTCGCCGGCGAAGACGCACACCCGCAGCGCCTCGGGCGGGTCACCGGCCAGCAGGTCGCCGCGCTGCATCATCAGGATCAGCGCCGACGGCACCGAGTACCAGACGCTGATCCGCTGCTCGCGCAGCAGCGCGCCGAGCTGCGCCGGGTCGTAGGCGAGGCCCTCGGGGATCAGGAAGACCGAGGCACCCGCCTGGAAGGCGCCGTACAGGTCGAAGACGGACAGGTCGAAGTTGAACGGGGCGTGATTGGAGAGCCGGTCCGCGGCCGTGAGCCCGGTCTCCGCGACGGCCCAGCGGACGAAGGACAGGGCGTTGCGGTGGCTGATGCACACGCCCTTGGGCTCGCCCGTGGAACCCGACGTGTACAGGATGTAGGCCGGGTCGTCCGGCTGGCTGTCGTGCGCCGGCGGGGCGTCCGCGGCGGGCGCCTCGTCGCGTACGGCGTCGAAGGCGGCCAGCGGCACCGTGTCGGGCCAGTCGGAGTCGGCGGCGCGGCGGACGCCGTCGGCGTCGGCCACCACCAGGGCCGGGGAGCAGCCCGCGGCGATGCGCTGGACGCGGGCGGCCGGGTTGTTGGCGCTGACCGGGACGTAGACCGCGCCGACGCGCAGCGCGCCCTGCATCAGGGCGACGGCGTCCACGGTCTTGTGGGTCCACAGCACCACCCGGTCGCCGGGCCGCACACCGCGCCGGTGCAGCGCGGCGGCGTAGCGGTCGGCGAGTTCGTCCAGCTCCCCGTAGGTGTGCATCCCCTGGGAGGTGCGCACGGCCGGGGCGTCGGGGGCGCGCCGTGCGGAGTCGATGACGAGTTGGTGCAGCCTCACAGCCCTATCTCCTTCACTATCAGTTGGCGCTGGATGTCGGAGGTACCGGAGAAGATCGTGCTGGGCACGGCGTCACGCAGGACGGCCTCGATGCCGTCCTCGCGCAGGTATCCGCGCCCTCCGAAGACCCGTACGGCGTCGGCGGCGGAGGCCAGGACGCCCTCGGAGACGGCCAGCTTCGACAGGGCGATCTCCAGCACCGACGGCTCGCCCCGGTCCATCGACCAGCAGGCGCGGTACAGCAGCAGCCGGGCGCTCTCCAGCCGCAGCTTGATGTCGGCGATGCGGTTGGACACCGACTGGAACTCACCGATGCGGCGGCCGAACTGGCGCCGCTCGCGGGCGTGCGCCACGCACTGCTCCACGAGCCGGTCCAGCAGCCCCACGTAGAGGGCGAACAGGCAGGCCCGCTCCCAGCCCATGGAGTGCTGGAAGATCGCCGCGCCCGCGCCGACGCCGCCGAGCACCTGCTCCTCGGGGACGAAGCAGTCCTCGAAGGTGATCGCGCCGGCCGGGCAGGAGAGCATGCCCATCTTCTCGTACGGCTGCCCGACCATGAGGCCGTCGGCGCCGCGTTCCACCACGAAGCCGGTCACGCCGAGGAAGCCCGCCTTGGGGTTCACGGTCCCGTACGTCACGTACACGTCGGCGGCCGGGCCGTTGCTGACGAAGCTCTTGGTGCCGTTGAGCAGGTACCCGCCGTCGACCGCCGTCGCCGTCACGCTGAGCCGTGAGGAGTCCGAGCCGGCGTCGGGCTCGGTCATCGCGTTGCCCGCGATGAGCCGGCCCGCGGCCAGCTCCGGAAGCAGCCGGCGCCGCACCGGCTCGCTGCCGAACTCGGCGATCGGCACGGCGCAGGCGAAGGTGTGGGCCGCGGCCGCGAACACCAGTCCGGTGTCCAGGCAGCCGCGGCCCACCGCCTCCACCACGCGGGCGGTGTCCAGCGCGCCGAGGCCGCGCCCGCCGTGCTCCGCGGGCAGGCAGGCCCCGAGCATGCCGATCTCACCGAGGCGCAGCCAGTCCTTGCGGCTGTAGAACCCGCCGTCCGGCGGCGCGGGGAAGGCGGCCCGGGTGGCCGCCAGCACCTCGTCGTAGCGCGCCTGTTGCTCTTCGTTCCAGCCGAACTCCACGTCTTCTCCTGGGGTACGGGGAAGGCGGCGCCCTCCCGCCGTCGGTCGGTGGTCAGTTGTGTCCGGGCCCGAGGGCCTTGGGCAGCCGCAGGTTGCGCGGGCCGACGTAGCGCAGGCGCGGGTGAATGCGCCCCTGCTGGGCCCGCTGCTCCTCGACGTGCGCCAGCCACCCGGGGACCCGGGCGGCGGCGAACATGGGGACGAACAGGTCGGAGGGCATGCCGAGCATGTGGTAGATGGCGGCGGCGTAGCAGTCCACGGTCAGGTAGGGGCGGGGGCCCTTCGACGGGTGGGCGGCGGTCCGCACGGCGTCCAGCACCTCCAGGACGCGCTCGCCGTCCGGGTTGCCGCGCAGCCGCCGGGCCGCCTCGCGCAGCGGCCGGACCCGGGGGTCCTCCTCGGCGTACGAGCCGTTACGGGCGCGCCCCTCGCGGGCCTGGTCGACCCGGCCGCGCAGGTAGGCGGCGGCGGCGGACGGACTGTCGCCCTCCCGGGCCAGCTCGATGACCTGGTGGGCGGCGCCGCCGTGCAGCGGGCCGGTGAAGGTGGCGAGTGCCACGGTCATGGTGGCGAAGGTGTCGGCGCCGGTGCCGGCCGCGACGCGGGCGGCGAACGCCGAGGCGTTGCAGCCATGTTCGGCCTGGAGGATGAGGCACAGGTCGACCAGCTTCACCCGCTCCGGGTCGCGGGGCAGGCCCAGCATGTGCAGGATGTTCTCCGCGTGCGACAACTCCGGTTCGGGGCGCGGGAGTTTGCGCCCCGTACGGGCCGCCTGCTGGATGGCGAAGATGGTCGGGATGCGGGCGACGAGCCGCTCCCCGAGGTCGATGTGGGCCGCCGGGTCGGCGTCGGCCTCCGCGGCGACCGCGAGTGCCGACACCGCCGTGCGCAGCACCGAGGACGTGCTGCAGCCCGAGTTCAGCACGAGGTTGGTGGCGACCATGGAGGGCAGTTCCCGCGCGGCCGCCAGCCGGGCGCGGAAGGCGGTCAGCTCGTCCGGGTCGGGCAGCCAGCCCCGGATCAGCAGGTGGACGACCTCCTCGAACGTCACCCGGCCGATCAGCTCCTGGACGGGATAGCCGCGGTAGGCCAGCCGGCCGCGCGCCGGGTCCACCTCGGAGATGTTGGTCTCGCCGATCACCATCTCGGAGGCGGCCTCAGGAGCCGGGGCCGGTGCGGGCCGGTCGGCCGGTCCGGGCAGGGGAGGGGCGATGGCGGATGCGTCCCGCGGGGCCTTCATCGAGCTGAGCTCGGCCAGCCGTTCGTCGTAGAACTCCCGCAACTGGCCGACGGAGTCGATGCGTTCGATGAGGTGGTCGTCGAGGGTGGTGCCCAACTCGTGTTCCAGGTGGACCTGGAGCTCCACGGCGCTGAGGTCGTCCCAGCTGGCCACGGCGCGGAGCTGCATCTCGTCGCCGATGAACTCCGACGGCATGTCGAAGACCCGGGACAGCGTGCTGATGACGGGGTGCACCTGGACCATCTCCTTGTCTGGACGTCACTTCTGTGGTTCCGGACGCCGCTTGTCGTGCGGGTGCCGTTCGACGCGTCCCGCCCTCGTGGGGCGGCCCGCGGTCGGTCACCGGCCGGGTCGGCGGCCGGTCACCGGGCCGGGCCCGCGGCCGGTAGCCCGCCGGGTGGGCGGCCGGTCACCGGACCGGACCCGCGGCCGGTCACCCGGCCGGATGGGTGGCCGGTCACCCGGCCAGGTCGGTGGCCTGCTCCGCGGGTTCCGGCATGCGGACCACGGAGGCGGTGTGGCGCGAGGCGACCAGGCCGAGCCGGTGGGGGAAGAGGTAGGGCAGCAGCGGGCCGGTCATCGCCGTGGTGATCAGCGCCATGAGGACCATCTCGGTGAACAGCGTCTCGTCGAGCACGCCCAGGTTCAGTCCCACGCCGAGGATGATCAGTTCGGTCAGGCCGCGGGTGTTCATCAGCACTCCCACGCCGGTGGACTCCCGCCAGCTCAGGCCGAACGACCGGGCGGGCAGACCGCCGCCGAGCAGCTTGCCGCACATCGCGGCGCACAGGATGAGGGCCAGCTCGCCCCAGGCGGTCGGCGACATGTCCGCGATGTCGACGGAGAGCCCGGTGACGATGAAGTAGACCGGCAGCATCAGCTCCCCGGCGTGCTGCAGCGGCCGGAGCATCCGCTCCTCCAGCGGGACGTGCGGTTTGCGCGGCATGACCAGGCCGAAGGCGAAGGCGCCGAAGATGGGGTGGATGCCGATCTTCGAGGTGGTGTACGCGGAGAGCAGCAGGCCCGCCGTGACCAGGGCCGCGAGCTGGGCTCCGGTGCCCTTCCGCAACAGCCGGGCCACGGCGCCGGCGAGCAGCGGACGGACGACGACGATCATCGCGGCGCCGTAACCGGCCGACATCCACAGGGTGTCGGTGAACCCGGTGGGGCCGGACGCGGTGACCACCGCGACCACGGCGGCCAGCAGGCACCAGGCGAGCACGTCGCCGAAGGCCGCGCTGGTCAGGGCGAGCGCGCCGACCGCCGTACGGTTGATGCCGTTGTCCTTGAGGATGCGGGCCAGCACCGGGAACGCCGTGATCGACATGCTGACGCCGAGGTAGAGGGTGAAGGAGGTCATCGGGACCTTCTCGCCGTCGACGACCGAGTGGTTGTGGTAGAGGATCGCGGCGACGCCCATGCCGAGGATGAGCGGCGTGAGGATGCTGCCCGCCGTGACGGCGGCCACCGAGCTCTTGCGGCGGCGCATGGAGGCCCAGTCCAGCTCCCATCCGACGGTGAACATGAACAACAGAAGGCCCAGTTGGGCCACCATCGACAGCAAGGGCCGCACATCGTTCGGGAAGAGACGGTGCGTCAGGTCACCCGGCAGCAGTCCGAGCAGGCTCGGGCCGAGCAGGATGCCCGCGGTGATCTCGCCGATGACGGCAGGCTGACGGACTCTGCGGGCCAGGTGCGCCAGGGCGGTGCCGACGATCAGGATGCCGGCGATGCCGGCGATCGCGGTGGCCTGCAGGGACTCGAGCTGGTGCGGTGTCACGGCAGCTCCCTCGGGTGCCTGGGAAGACGAACAAAATTCAACGACCAAGGAACTCAACTGCTGGTGAGTTTTGCATGCCGGGCGATGTCGGACAAGGGGCGTCCGGACGCGGGGGCGGGTCGCGGGCGCGTCGCGGGTGGGTCGGGACGGGGCTTGCCGGGGTCCTGGCTTCGTGTAAAACTCCTTGCCTGTTGAGTTCATTCTCTGTTGAGTTCTCTTCCGGTGGGAAGTCGGGTCGTCCTCGGCGCACACCGGCGAGAACCGCGGAAGGCGGTGCCTGCTCATGCGCGAACTGGTGGAGGCGATCGAGTCACCGGACTCGGTGCCGGCCGACGTGGCGGCCCTGGGGGTTCCCGACTCCTACCGGGCGGCCGTGCTGCACAAGGCGGACGCGGGCATGTTCGACGGCGTGCCGCTGCACGACCGGAAACCCGCCGACTCCTTGCACATCGAGGAGGTGCCCACCCCCGAACCGGGCCCCGGCGAGGTCCTGGTGGCGGTCATGGCGAGCGCCGTGAACTACAACACGGTCTGGAGCGCCCTGTTCGCACCGGTGCCCACCTTCGCCATGCTGGAGCGGTACGCCCGGCTCGGCGGGCTCGCCGCCCGCCACGACCGGCCGTTCCACGTCATCGGCTCCGACCTCGCCGGCGTCGTCGTCAAGCGCGGCCCCGGCGTACGGCGCTGGAACGTCGGCGACCGCGTCGTGGCGCACTGCGTCTCCGTCGAACTCGAGGCCGCCGAAGGCCACAACGACCCCATGCTCGACCCCGAGCAGCGCATCTGGGGCTACGAGACCAACTACGGCGGCCTCGCCGACCTCGCGCTGGTCAAGGCGACCCAGCTGCTGCCCAAGGCGGAGCACCTCACCTGGGAGGAGGCCGCCGCACCGGGCCTGGTGAACTCCACCGCCTACCGCCAGCTCGTCACGCCCAACGGGGCCGGCATGAAGCAGGGCGACAACGTGCTGATCTGGGGCGCGGTCGGCGGCCTCGGCTCCTACGCCACCCAGCTCGCGCTGGCCGGCGGCGCGAACCCGATCTGCGTCGTCTCCTCGCCCGAGAAGGCCGCCCTGGCACGCTCGCTGGGCGCCGAGCTGATCATCGACCGGAACGCTGAGGGCTACCGCTTCTGGAGCGACCCGCACACCCAGGACCCGAAGGAGTGGAAGCGCCTCGGCTCCCGCATCCGCGAGCTGACCGGCGGCGAGGACGTCGACATCGTCTTCGAGCACCCCGGCCGCGAGACCTTCGGCGCCTCCGTCTACGTCACCCGCAAGGGCGGCACCATCGTCACCTGCGCCTCCACCGCCGGATACGTCCACGAGTACGACAACCGCTACCTGTGGATGTCCCTGAAGCGGATCATCGGCACGCACTGCGCCAACTACCGCGAGGCGTGGGAGGCCAACCGCCTCATCGCCAAGGGCAGGATCCACCCCACCCTGTCCCGCACCTACGCCCTCGACGACGTCGCCCGCGCCGTGGAGTCCATCCACCGCAACGAGCACCACGGCAAGGTCGGCGTGCTGTGCCTGGCACCCGGCGAGGGCCTGGGCGTCCGCGACCCGGAACTGCGCGCCCGCCACGAACCGGCCCTGCACCGCTTCCGGGAGACGGCCACCCCGTCGGACCGGGCCCTGCTGAGCGGGGTGGCGGCATGAGCGCGGCGGACAACCGGGAACCGGACGGCACACCACAGCCGGCAGCCGCCCGCCCGCCCGCGGCCGCCGAGGAGCCGGGCGGCGCCGCGCTCGGGATCGTCGGCCTCGGCGTCATCGGCGGGGCGCTGCTGCGCCGGGCCGTGCTCGCCGGGCACGCCGTCGTCGTACGGGATCCGCGCCCCGACGCGCGGGCCCGGATCACCGAGCTGTTCGACACGCCCGAGCAGGCCCGGGCCGCCGGCCGGCACATCCGGCTCGCCCGCGGCTGGGCGGAGTTCGCCTCGGCGCGGGTCGTGGTGGAGGCCGTGCCCGAGCGGCGGGACGTCAAGACCGAGGTGCTGCGCGCACTGAACGGGGCCTGCCCGCCCGACACCGTCCTCGCCACCACCGCCTCGGCGCTCTCCCTCACCGACCTCGCGGCGGCCTCCGGGCGGCCCGGACGGGTCGTCGGCCTGCACCTGCCGCTGCCCGCCGCCGGCCTCGCGGAGATCGGCCGCACCGTCATCGCCGAGTCGTCCGCCGTGGCACGCGTCCGCGAACTCGTGGGCGCGCTGGGCCTGGAGGCCGTCATCCTGGGCGACCGCCCCGGCCTGGTCTCCGCCTCGCTCCTGTTCGGCTTCCTCAACCAGGCCGTCACCATGTACGAGCGGCGGGCCGCCGGACGCGACGACATCGACGCCGCCATGCGGTACGGCTGCGGGCTGCCCAGCGGCCCGTTCGAACTCCTCGACGTCATCGGCACCGGCACCGCCTGCGACGTCCTCGACGCGCTGGCCGCCCGCTACGACGAGCCCGCCTTCGAACCCGCCCGCCGGCTGCGCCACATGGCCCTGGCCGGTCTCCACGGCCGCAAGTCCGGCCGCGGCTTCTACGACTACCGCGAACCCTCCGCCACCGGCCCCGCCCCCGCGCGCCCCTCGCAGGGCGCGTCCCGGGTGCGCCGGGTCGGCGTCGTCGGCACCGGCACCATGGCCACCGGCATCGCCGAGGTCTTCGCCAAGGCCGGCGTCGACACGCTGGTCGTCGGCCGGAGCGACGAGCGCGCCAAGTCCGCCTGGGAGGCGGTCGCCGCCTCCACCGGACGCGCGGTGCGCCGCGGCAGGCTCACCGAGGCCGACCAGACGGCCGCGCTGGAACGGCTGGCGCCGACCAGCGACCTGGACCGGCTCGCCGACCGCGACCTGGTCATCGAGGCCGTCGCGGAGGACCTGGCGGTGAAGAAGCCGCTGTTCGCCCGGCTCGGCGCGGTCGGCAGGCCCGGCGCGCTGCTCGCGACGACCACCTCCAGCCTGCCGGTGATCGAGTGCGGGCTGGCCTCCGGGCGGCCCGAGGACGTCATCGGCCTGCACTTCTTCAACCCGGCGCCGGTAATGCGGCTCGTCGAGGTCATCCCCTCCCTGGAGACCGCGACCCGGCACGTCGACACCGCCCGGGAGATGTGCCGGCGGCTCGGCAAGCACCCGGTGCAGTGCATGGACCGGCCCGGCTTCATCGTCAACGCGCTCCTGTTCCCCTACCTCAACGGCGCGGTACGGCTCGCCGAGAGCCACTACGCCGGCGCCGACGAGATCGACGCCGTGATGAGGCTGGGGTGCGGCTATCCGCTCGGGCCCTTCGAACTGCTCGACGTGATCGGCCTCGACGTGTCGCTCAGCATCCAGCGCGTGCTGCACGACGCCGACCGCCGCCCCGGGACCGTGCCCGCACCGCTGCTGGGCCATCTGGTGGCGGCCGGCCGCGCGGGACGCAAGACGGGCGCCGGATTCCGGGTCTACGGCTGAGCCCGGCAACTCCGCCAAGGACAGGGAGAACCCCTATGAAGAGCACGGGCCCCGAACCCACCGCCCACGGCGACGCGGCGGACGCCCTCGCCTGGGCGCTGCTGGCCGAACTGATCGGCTGGTCACCGACGTCCGCGGACGTCCTGCCCCCGCACGCCCCGACGCCCCCCGCGGAACAGGGGGAGGACCGATGACGACCACGGCACCCCGGCACCCCGGCACCGGCGACGCCCCCGACCCGTCCGCGGCGGCCGCCCCCACCGTCCGCGAGGCCGCGCTCGCCGCCCGGGCCGCCGCGCGCGGCCTCGCCCTCACCACCGGCGCCGAGCGGGACGCCGCGCTGTCCGCGATGGCGCGCCGGCTCGCCCTCGACCCGGCCGGGATCCTCGCCGCCAACGAACGCGACCTCGCCGCGGCCCGCGCCGCCGGCCGGTCGGCGACCGTGCTCGACCGGCTGACCCTCACCCGCGCCCAACTCGACGGCCTCGCGGCCATGTTGCGCACCCTGGCGGACCAGCCCGACCCGGTCGGCGAGATCGTCAGCGGGGGAGTGCTGCCCAGCGGTCTCGAGGTGCGCCGCGTCCGGGTCCCCCTCGGCGTGGTCGGCGTGATCTACGAGGGGCGGCCCAACGTCACCGTCGACGCCGCCGGCCTCTGCCTCAAGAGCGCCAACGCCGCCCTCCTGCGCGGCTCCTCCACCGCACGCCACACCAACGCCGCCCTGGTCGCGGCCCTGCGCGAGGCCCTCGCCGACACCGGCGTCCCCGCCGACGCCGTACAGACGGTGCCCGGCACCACCCACGCCTCCGTACGCGAACTGATGTCCCTGCGGGGCCTGGTGGACGTCCTCGTCCCGCGCGGCGGCGCCGCGCTGATCCAGGCCACGGTGCGGGACGCCGCGGTCCCGGTCATCGAGACGGGCGTCGGCAACTGCCACGTCTACGTCGACGAGCACGCCGACCTCGACAAGGCACTCGCCATCCTGCTCAACGCCAAGACCCAGCGCCCGTCCGTGTGCAACGCGGCCGAGTCCCTGCTGGTGCACGAGGCCGTCGCGGCCGATTTCCTGCCCCGCGCGCTGCGGGCGCTGACCGAGCACCGCGTGCTGGTGCACGGCGACGCGCGGGTGCGCTCCTTCCACGACGCGGTCGTGCCGGCCACCGACGCCGACTGGGACCGCGAGTACCTGGCCCTCGAACTCGCGGCCGCCGTCGTCGGCTCCCTCGACGAGGCGGTCGAGCACATCCGCCGGCACGGCAGCGGCCACACCGAGGCGATCGTCACCGAATCGCAGGCCGCCGCCCGCCGCTTCGTCGCGTCGCTGGACACCGCGGTCGTCGCTGTCAACGCCTCCACCCGCTTCGCCGACGGCGGAGAACTCGGCCTCGGCGCCGAACTCGGCATCTCCACCCAGAAACTCCACGCGCGCGGCCCCATGGGGGTGACCGCGCTGACCACCACCAAGTACGTCCTGGTGGGCGACGGTCACATCCGGGGCGGAGCCGCCGCCCCGGTGCAGTAGACGGGAGGTCGGTCCATGTACATACGGATCATCACGGAGACCAGACCGGCGGGCCGGCCGCTGTACGAGCGCGAGCCGCACGGGATCTCCCGGCCGGCCGCCTTCCGGCCCGCCGCGCCCGAGGCCCCGCACCTGGCCCTCGCCGGCGTGGACGAGGACCCGGCCGAGACCCACATCGTCCGCGGCATCGACTGACGGCTCGCCGCCGGAGCCGGTCGCTGCGGCCCCGGCGGCGAGCCGAGCGCGTCCGATCGGTACGGATCAGGCGGAGCGCAGCGCCCGCCAGGTCTGCGGGCCGACCATGCCGTCGATCGAGATGGGGTGGTCGCCACCGGCACTCCAGTTGACCTGGAGCCTGTGGACCGCCGCCTCCGTCTTCGCGCCGTAGTCCCCGTCGACGGTCAGCTTCGGGCCGTCGTAGTACGCGTGGTCGTTGATCAGGCACTGGATCTCACGGACGATGTTGCCCTGGTCGCCCCGCTGCACCACCGTGTTCCAGGCCCAGCTGTAGCCGGCGGTGAATCCGGAGTAGCCCCCGCTGGTCTTCCAGTGGATGTTGCAGGTGGCCGCGGCGACGGCGCCGGAGTCCTGGGCGGCCCAGGCCGGGGCCTGGGCGCCGGCGGTCAGAACGGCGGCGACCGCCGCGGTGGCGACGAAGAACCTGCGCATGGACATGGGTGTTCCCCCTGTGTTCGGTCGTGGCCGGAAGCGGTCGGCAGTCGCGTGCTTCCGGCTGGTGGTCACGAGGGCGGCGCTTTCCCGCGCCGCCCTCCACCGCGGCCCCGGTGGTCCTCCGGCGCCCCGTGACCCCAGAACCTACGGTCCACCCGGTCGAACCGCGTCCCACCCGCGGTTGACGACCCCGCAAACCACCGCGGTAGCCGCCCGGCCTCTGCAACTTCCGTGGTAACCCCAGGGGTTGACACCACCCGCCCGCGTGGCCGGACTTGCATCCGTGCGGGGTGACCCTCAGCCGCGCGTCGGATCGATTGCCTCAGGCGAGTCCGGTGCGCCGCAGTCAACGCTGATCTGGCCCATGTCGCCTATTCACCGGCGGAAGACTCCTCGTTGTTTCAACGGCGCGGTGGTTTCGGTCGACGACGGTCGAGCCGCCTTCTGGCCGACCAGGGCGCCCGTATCGGGCACCGGCACTGGCGGGGGCAGTTACTGGTCCTGGCTTACCTGCGCGAGGCGTACCTCCTCTGCATCGAGTTGTTCCTGTACCCGCAGCAGAACGGCGTCGTCGATGCGGTGCCCATCGCGCAGGGCGATGACGGCGGAGCGCTTGTGTTCCAGGAGCGCCAGGCGCAGGGAGGTCTCCTGGCGTCGGCGTCGCAGGAGAGGTTCGGACTCCGGGCCGCTCGCGGCGTCGGCGGCGTGCACTGTACTCAGGTGCGTTTCGTACTCGGTCTTCAGCCTCTCGACGGTCTCGGCGTCGGTACCGAGGTCGGCCGCTGTCGCGGGGAGTGCGTCCAGAGCGGCCCGGGAGGCAGCGGTCCGGGCGAGGGCAAGCTCCTGCTCGGAGTCCGTGTCCTGAGGCAGCCGTGCCCAGCGGGCGACGGCCGGAAGCACCAGGCCCTGCACCACGAGGGTGGCGACGACGACACCGGCGGTGACGAAGACGATCGTGTCGCGGTCGGGGAACGGCACGCCGGAGTCGAGCGTGTACGGCACGGACAGGGCCAGGGCCAGGGAGACGGCTCCGCGGAAGCCCGCCAGAGCGCTGACAGCCCGAGCACGGTGACCCATCCGGCGTCCGCGCTGCTGCGGACGCCGGTCCAGCGCCCTGATGGTGTACACCGCGACGAACAGGAACAGGAAGCGGACGATGACCAGCGCACACGCCACCGCCACCACCATCACCACGGCCTCGGTCAGGGCGGTACCGGACAGGGCGCGGACCGCCGCTTGCGCTTCGAGCCCGACCAGAACGAACAGGGCGCCGTTCAGGAGGTACATCGCCAGCGACCAGAAAGCTTCTGTCTGCCGCCGGGCCGCAGCCCGGCCCAGGCTCGGCCCGGCCTGGCTCATGATCAGCCCGCACACCACCACTGCGAGCACGCCTGACGCCTCGATCTGCTCGGCCACCAGGTAGGCGCTGAACGGGATCAGGATGATCGTCAGGTTGTCCAGCAGTGTGTCGCCGAGTTGGCGCACCCGACGCCGCAGCTGGATGCCGAGCCATGCCACCACCGCTCCGGCCGCCAGGCCGCCACCGTAGGACAGCGTCACCAGGCCGCTCACGTGGGCCGCGCTGAGGTGCTCGGAGCCGACGGTGACGCCGACCGCGAGGCTGTAGACGACCAGCGCGGTGCCGTCGTTGATGAGAGATTCGGCGCGCAGCAGTGTGACGTTGCGCTGGGGCAGCAGCCGGGAGGCGACGCTGACGGCGGTGGCGTCCGTCGGTGCCACGGCGGCGCCGAGCACCCAGGCCGGGCCCCACGGCAGACCGAGCATGTGGGCGAGCGCGGCCACGGCCCAGGCGGTGACGGCGACCAGAAGCGTGCCGGTCAGCACGATGCCGCGCAGGTCCCGCCGGATCGCACGCAGCGAGGTGGTCACGCTCTCCCAGTACAGCAGCACTGGCAGGAAGACGAGCAGCAGCACATCCGGCGGCAGTTCTGTCTCACGCAGGGCGGGCACGAAGCCGAGGGCGACGCCGGCGGCCAGTTGCAGGACGGGTGCGGCCACCCGGAGCCGGTGGGCGAGGGCCCCGCTGACGAGCAGGGCGCACCCGAGGATCACGATGAACTCGAGCGCGGCCATGAGTCTTCCTCCGAGGGACGGGTCGGGCGAGCGGTGTGAGCGGGGACAGGCAGTCGGCGTGCCTGTAGCGCGCCCCTTTGTGGTGTTCCGGAGCGTCATGCTCACACGTGGTGCGGGCCGCGCCGTTCGTCGGCGTCGCACGCCGATGTCGGGCGGCTGTAGCGGCGCGCACCGGATCCGAGCCGGCGGCCGGGTTCACCAGGTGGTGGCGACGGTCCGTTGGGCGACCCATACGTCGTCCTGACGGGCGTAGTCGGTGGCCAGGCGCAGACGCCATTCTGCGCGGGTGCCGTACACGGTGGCGTCGGTCACGGTCCGAACCGTCAGGCAGGCCGTGCCGTCGTCATCGACGTCACAAGCGGTGTCCTTCTCCTTGATGGAGTGGTAGCGGAACCGTCCCTGCCGCATCTGCGCCAGCCACTCGGCCTTCGGCTGCACGTATCCCGTCATGTGGGTGAGAGTGAAACTCTCCGCGAGCAGGTCGTCGAGAGTTGCGGTGTCCCCTTCGAGCATGGCGTCAAGGTAGGCGCGGTGGGCCTCCCGCAGATCCGCGGTGGCCGTTGCGTCGGGGGCGGGCATGGTGACTCCTTGTCGGGGTTGTGAGTTGGGTCCGGCCCCCTGGGATTGATCGGGTCGCTCACCGAACTTGGACGGCGCCCTCTGGGGCGATGGCTTCTGCCACGACCCCGTAGTGAGGACCTGTCCCGGCGACTGTGGGAACCGGCTGTGCTGGTCGCCCCATCGGACCGGTGCAGGGGTCCGGGCTTACGGCTGGCTGACCGTGAGGAGTGACTTGATCGCGCGGCGTTCGTCCATGGCGGCGTAGGCGTCGGCGATGTGGTCGAGGTCGGTGGAGTAGTCGAAGACGAGTCCGGGGTTGATCGTTCCGTCCAGTACGTGCTGCAGCAGCTCGGGGATGTAGTGGTGGGCGGGGGCGACGCCGCCCTTGATGCCGATGTTCTTCCAGAAGAGGGTCTTGTGGTCGAACTTTTCGTAGAGCGGGACGCCGACGGCGCCGATCATGCCGCCGGCGCGGACGATGCCTGCGGCGGTCTGGATGGATTGGTCGGTGCCGACGCATTCGAGCGCGGCGTCGACGCCGGCGCCGTCGGTGAGGCCGAGTACGGCCGTGACGGCTTCGTCGCCGCGTTCGGCGACGATGTCGGTGGCGCCGAACTCTCTCGCGAGAGCCTGCCGGTCGGCGTGACGGCTCAGCGCGATGATCCGGCCGGCGCCGAGGAGCTGGGCGGCCAGCACGGCCGAGAGGCCGACTGCGCCGTCACCGACGACGGCGACGGTGTCGCCCTGCTTCACGCCCGCGCTCACGGCGGCGTGGTAGCCGGTGCACATGACGTCGGAGAGTGCGGTGAAGGAGGCGAGCTGAGCGTCGGTGAACCCGTCGGCCGGCGCGGGGACCTTCACAAGGGTCGCATCTGCGTAGGGTGCGCGGACTTTCTCGCCCTGGCCGCCGTCGCTCTCGCCGTCGCCGAAGGCTCCTCCGTGCTCGCAGTTGGACTCGAACCCGGCCCGGCAGGCGGGACAGGTGCCGTCGCTGTAGGTGAAGGGGGCGATCACGAAGTCGCCGACCGCCAGGGTCTGCACGTCCTCGCCCACCGCCTCGACGACGCCGACGTACTCGTGGCCGATGCTGCCCACCTTATGGGGGTTGATGCCGCGGTAGTACCAGAGGTCGGAGCCGCACACGCAGCCCCGCACGACGCGGACGACGGCGTCGGTCGCCTCCCGGATGACGGGGTCAGGGCGTTCTCCGAGCTCGATGTGCTTCTCGCCTCGGAAGATGGCTGCCTTCATGACTGTCTCCTCAAGTGTGGGGTGTCAGGGGGTGTGGGCGTAACGTCGCAGGTCGGCGCGGACACGCTCGGGTTCTGCCTCCGGTCGCGGTCCGGGCCGGTCACGGGCACCGTCCAGGTCGCCCGGCCGGTCGGGTTCGGTTGCGAGGAACGCGCCCGGCCAGTCGGTGATGGCCGGGCCGTCGGCCGAGAAGACCTCCACGGTCCTGCCCCTCGCCGACGGGGTCAGCAGGGCCTGGACGATCGTCTCGGCGACGTGGTCGCGGCGGACGGGCCCGTACTCGGTCAGGTCGCCCTGGCGCAGGTCCACCTGCTGGTGGGAGCTGCTGCCCGCGTCGAACCAGCCGGGCCGGACGATCGTGTACGGCAGGCCGCTGACCCGCAGGAGGCGCTCACCACGGCGCTTCCACTCCAGCAGCTCCCGCGACTGTCCGCCGGTCGCGGTGACCCCGATCGAACTCATCAGCACCACGGGCACGCGATGTCCGTCCAGCGCGTCGAGCACCGCGGGTACGGCGCCGTAGTCGACCGCGGCGTAGTCGCCGGATCCGTAGGGCGCTCCGTGGGTCATCACGACGGCGTCGACGCCGGCGACGGCGGCGCGCACGGCCGGCGGGTCGGCCAGCTCTCCTGCCGCCACCTCGGCGCCGCTGGGCAGCGACCGCTGGGCGCGGTCGGGGTCGCGGGTGAGCACGCGCGGCAGGCGATCCAGCTCGAGCAGGCGGGCGGCGACGAGTCGTCCGATACTGCCGGTGCCGCCGATGATCAGGATGCGATGCATGTCCGAACGGGCTGGCTGCGTCATGCGTTGAGCCCCTTGAAGGTCGAGCCGTCGATCACGAACCGGTAGCGGACGTCGGAGGCGTTGATCCGCTCGTAGGCCGTGTTGATGTCCCGTGCGCCGATCAGCTCGATGTCGGCGGTGACCTGGTGCTCGGCGGCGAAGTGGAGCATCTCCTGCGTCTCGGCGATACCGCCGAACAGGGAACCGGCGTAGGAGCGCCCGTTCTGCAGCAGGGGGAAGACGTCCAGTGGCATCGGCTGCGTGGTGACACCCACGCTGATCATGGTGCCGTGCAGACGCAGAAGGCCGAGGTAGTCCGCCAGATCGATGGGCGCGCTGACGGTGTTGAGGACGATGTCGAAGGTGTTGGCCAGCTCGGTGAAGGCGGTGCCGTCACCGGTCGCGGCGTAGTGGTCGGCGCCGAGGGCCGCGGCGGCTTCGCGCTTGCTTTCCGACCGGGACAGCACGGTGACGTCGGCACCCATGGCCTTGGCCATCTTCACGCCGAGGTGACCGAGACCGCCGAGGCCGACGACCGCGACCTTGGTGCCGGGAGCGGCGGCGAACCGCTTGAGCGGGGCGTAGACGGTGATGCCCGCGCACAGCAGCGGCGCGGCGGCGGCCGGGTCGAGGGTCTCGGGCACGCGGACGACGAAGTCCTCGGGGGCGACGATCGCCTCGGAGTAGCCGCCCTGGGTGTGGGCGCCGGGCTCGGCGGGGTCGGGGCTGCCGAAGACGAGGGTGTTGCCCTTGAGGCAGTACTGTTCCTGCCCGGCCCGGCAGTTGTCGCACTCGCGGCAGGAGTTGGCCATGCAGCCGATGCCGACCAGGTCGCCGACCTGGTGGCGGGTGACGGCGGAGCCGGTTTCGGTGACGCGGCCGACGATCTCGTGGCCGGGGACGAGCGGGCTGACCGGGAGCGGGCCGAAGGAGCCGTCGACGAAGTTCATGTCGGAGTGGCAGATCCCGCAGTACAGGATGTCGAGCCTGACGTCGTGGGGGCCGACGTCACGGCGCTCGATGGTGACGGGGGCGAGCGGCCGGCCGGCCTCGTGGGCGCCGAACGCGCTGACGGTGGTGGGCACTGTGGTTCCTTCTTGCAGGTCGTACGGGGTGAAGGTCAGGCTTCGGGGATAGCGCGGCCGTAGTCGGCGAGGGTGATGTTCTCGGGCTCGGGACCGCCGCGCCGGCCGGTCTCCAGCGCGTCCAGGGCGGCCATCTCGGCGGCGGTGAGGTCGAAGTCGAAGACGTCGATGTTCTCGGCGATGCGGTGCCGCTTGGTGGACTTGGGGATGACGGAGCGGCCCTGCTGGACGCCCCAGCGCAGGAGCACCTGGGCGGGGCTCTTGCCGTGGGCGTCGGCGATGGCAGTGACGGCCGGGTCCTGAAGGACGCTTCGGCGGTCCTCGCCGTAGCCGCGGTAGAAGGTGATGCCCCCGATGGGGGACCACGCCTGGTTGAGGATGCCGTGGGCGTCGTCGAAGTCGAGAACGGCGCGCTGCTGGAAGTAGGGGTGGATCTCCAGCTGGTTGACGGCGGGCACGACATCGGTGGCGTCGAGCAGGGCGGTCAGGTGGTCGACCATGAAGTTGCTGACGCCGATGGCGCGGACCTTGCCGTCGGCCAGCAGCTTCTCCAGCGCCCGGTAGGCGGCGACGGTCTTGTCGAAGTCCGACGGCAGGGCTTGGTGCAGGATGAGCAGGTCGATGCGGTCCAGGCCCAGCTTGGCGGCGCTCTTGTCGAAGCCGTGCAGGGTCTCGTGGTAGCCGTAGTCGCTGATCCAGATCTTGGTCTCGACGAAGATGCCGTCGCGCGGGACGCCGGAGTTGCGCAGGGCCTGGCCGACCTCGCGTTCGTTGCCGTAGGCGGCGGCGGTGTCGATGTGCCGGTAGCCGAGCTCCAGCGCGGCCGTGACCGCGGCGGTCGTCTCGTCGGGCGGGGTCTGGAAGACACCGAGGCCGAGGGCGGGCATCTCGACGCCGTTGTTGAGGGTGAGGGTCTGCATCACATGTTCCTTTACTTGTGGGACGCCTGTGCGGGCACGATCAGGGTGAGGACGGCGGCGACGGCCAGGGTGAGCAGGACGGCGGAGCCCGTCAGCGCCATGCCGGAGCGGGCCGCGATGTCGGCGGCCGCGTGACCGGTGGAGACGGTGGCGGCCACGGCCGTCAGGATGCTCAGGGCCAGTGCGCTGCCGATCTGGTGCACGGTGTTGACCAGGCCCGAGCCGGCCCCTGCGTCCTCGGGTGCGACGCCGTCGACGCCGCTGGAGGTCATCGGGGCCAGTGCCAGGCCCTGGCCGGCGCCGATGATCACCATCGGCAGGGCCACACCGGTCAGGTAGGGGGTGTGCAGGTCCAGGCGGCTCAGCCAGGCCATGCCCACCGTCGTCAGCACGACCCCCGCGGCCAGGACCCGGGGCCTGCCGAACCTTTCCAGCAGCCGGGGTACGCGGACCGCGAAGACGAAGTTGACCAGCGTCATCGGCAGGAAGGCCAGGCCGGCCTGCAGCGGTGTCCAGCCGTAGACGCTCTGCACGAACTGCGCGGTGAAGAAGAAGAACCCGATCATCGCGCCCATGTAGAGCATCCGGGTGACGTAGGCGCCGGCACGCTCCCGGCTCGCGAACAGCCGCAGCGGCACGATCGGCTGCGCGGCCCGCCGCTCCACTCCGACGAACCAGACCAGCATCACCGCGCCCGACGCGAGGGGGAGCCAAGTGGCCGGCGTCGTCCAGCCGTGGTCTGCGGCGTTCACGATGCCCCAGACCAGCGCGGTCGAGCCCACGGTTGCCAGCAGCGCACCTGCGATGTCGAAACGGCCCCGCCGGCGGGCGGTCTCGGGCAGGAAGCGCACCGCCGGCACCATCATCACGATGCCGATGGGGACGTTCAGGAAGAACCCGGCCCGCCACGAGATCAAGTCCGCGACCAGACCTCCGACGACCAGCCCGAACGCCGCGCCGAGGCCGGCCACCGCGCTGTAGGCGGCCATGGCCCGGTTGCGGGCCTTGCCCTCTGCGAAGCTGCGCGTGAGCAGGGAGAGTGCGGACGGAGCCAGAACGGCGGCGCCGACGCCCTGCAGTGCACGCGCGGCGATCAGCCACCAGGCGCTCTGGGCGGCGCCTACCAGGAGCGAGGCCAGCGAGAAGACCACCAGCGAGTACAGGAAGACCTTGCGGTGGCCGAAGAGATCACCGGCGCGCGCTCCCAGGAGCAGAAGCCCGCCGAAGACCAGTACATAGGCGTTGGTGATCCACGACAGGCCCGTCTCGGAGAACCCCATGTCGGAGCGGATCTGCGGCAGCCCGGTGAACACGATCGAGTTGTCCAGGATGACCATGAAGTAACTGACGCAGATGATCGCGAGGATCAGCGTCGAACGAGCCGGGCTCCCGGAGGAACGCCGTGCCTGGCGGCGCGGGGCGCTGGTCCTGTCGCCGCTCGGCCCGCCCGGACGGCTCGAGTCGGCGACCGGCCCGGCGGGGGCATCGCCGGTGTCGTGGGTGGCTGCTGTGCGCACAATCTTCCTCGCGTCGATCGGGAGTGCGACCCGACCCCGGGCCGCCAGTCTGTGGCTTCTTCCAGGTAACGGCACCTTGACGGGGCGGTGGGAGTCACTGCTCTTCCAGGTACTGGCAGTACCTCGCAGGCCCCTCCAGGCCGACCTACCGTGGATGAGCCGGCACACCGAGCAGACCGATGAAGAGGAGTCCGCCGTGCTCCTCTACCCGAGGTCGGGTCCGGCCCGGCGGCCGACGCGACCAGCCCGGTCAGAGCCGGGCACCCACACCAGGAAATGAGCATGACCGACCACACCAAGAAGGACGTGGCTGCCGAGGTGCGGGAGTTCCTCAGCACCCGGCGGGCCAGGATCACCCCCGAGCAGGCCGGGCTGCCGGTCTACGGCGGAAACCGCCGTGTCGCGGGGCTGCGGCGCGAAGAGGTCGCCCTGCTGGCGGGCATGAGCGTGGACTATTACGTCCGCCTGGAGCGCGGCAACCTCGCCGGCGCCTCCGACTCGGTCCTCGAAGCCCTCGCGCAAGCCCTGCAGCTCAACGAGGCCGAACGCACCCACCTCTACGATCTGGCCCGCGCCGCCAGCCCGTCCGGCCGGCGGCCGGCGGTGACCTCCTCACGCGTCCGGCCGACGATCCTGCGGCTGCTCGACTCGATGACAGGCGTGCCGGCGTTCGTCCGCAACGCCCGCTTCGACATCATGGCCGCCAACGCCCTGGGCCGGGCGCTGTACGCGCCGCTGTTCGACTCACCTCTGTTCGCGCAGCGCGGGCCGGTCAACAGCGCCCGCTTCCTGTTCCTCGACCCCGCCAGCCAGGACTTCTGGGTCGACTGGGACAAGGGCGCCGACGATGCCGTCGCCTTCCTGCGCACCGAGACGGGCCGCGCGCCGCACGACAAGGCCCTCACCGACCTGATCGGCGAACTGACCACCCGCAGCAGCGACTTCGCCCGCAGGTGGGCACGGCACGACGTGAAGTTCCACCGCTCCGGGCTGAAGAACCTCCACCACCCGCTCGTCGGCGATCTTGCCCTGCCCTACGAGGCGATGGAGCTGCCCTCCGACCCCGGCCTGCGCCTCAACTTCTACACACCCGAGCCGGACTCCCCGGAGCAGCAGGCCCTGAACCTGCTCGCGAGCTGGACGACCACCGGAACGGTCGTGCCCTCCGGCAACGACTGACCCTCACACGAAAGAGGAGAACCTCTCCATGCAGTACCGACCGCTGGGCCGTACCGGCGTCCAGGTCAGCCCGCTGTGCCTGGGCGCGATGATGTTCGGCCCCTGGGGCAACGAGGACGAGAGCGACTCGATCCGGATCATCCACCGTGCCCTCGACGAGGGCGTCAACTTCGTCGACACCGCGGACGTCTACTCCGCCGGCGTCTCGGAGGAGATCGTCGGCAAGGCGCTGAAGGGCCGCCGCGAGGACGTCTTCCTGGCCACCAAGTTCTTCATGCCGATGGACCCTGACGACCCCAACCAGCGGGGTGGTTCGCGCCGTTGGATCATCCGAGCGGTCGAGAACTCCCTGCAGCGGCTCAATACCGACCACATCGACCTGTACCAGGTCCACCGGCCCAGCCCCGACACAGACGTCTCGGAGACCCTCGGCGCCCTCACCGATCTCGTCCGCCAGGGCAAGGTCCGCTACATCGGCTCCTCGTCCTACTCCGGCTCGCAGATCGTCGAAGCCCAATGGACCTCGCGCGAGCGGAACCTGGAGCGCTTCGTCACCGAGCAGCCGCCCTACTCGATCCTCGTCCGCGGCATCGAAGAGGACGTGCTGCCGACCGTGCGTCGCCACGGCATGGGCACCCTCACCTACAGCCCGCTGGCTGGCGGCTGGCTCTCGGGCCGCTACCGCAAGAACGCCGCCGAGGGGCCGGCCTCGGCCGCCCGCCCCCAGGCCCGCTTCGACATGAACACACCCGCCAACCAGCGCAAGCTCGACGCCGTCGAACAGCTTGCCGTCCTGGCGGAGAAGGCCGGCATCTCCCTGATCGAACTCGCCGTCGCCTTCGTCATCAACCACCCCGGTGTCACCTCGGCGATCATCGGACCACGCACCATGGAGCAGTTGGAGGCGTTCCTGCCCGCCGCCGACATCACCCTCTCTTCCGACATCCTCGACGCCATCGACGAGATCGTCGCACCCGGCGTCACGGTCAACCCGGTCGACAACAGCTACGGAGACTTCGAGCTGCGGGCCGACCAGCGACGCCGCTGACAGGTCCATACGAGTGCGAACCCCCTCAGGGCTGCAAGGGCAGCACTGAGAAATGGCGCTTCTCGCGCAAATCGGATGTCGGGGCCTGGCTGCCCCGCTTACCACACACTGCTCGCATTCAACATCATCGGTCCGCAGAATCCATGAGACACCATCTGTCTGAGACAGGTCTTCAGGTCACATAACGCCGTCGGAGACGTCCCCGAGCGGGACACGACGACGGAAGTGAGCACGATGACCGACCTGGACCGGGTTTCGTGGCCTGCACCCTGCCCGCCGAGGAACGGCCGTTGCGGGTGGCGGAGTGGGACCGGTTGTCCGCCGAGCGGCTGCTCCGGTCGGCTCCGCCGGGCGGCCCCCGGACCGGCCGGGTGTCAGCCCGGTCGGCTGGTGTGGTGACCGGTTTGCCGGCTCTGGAGCCGGGGTGTGGGGTTCGCGCGTGGCGGGACTCCGGTCGGCTCCGCCGGGCGGATCCCGTACCGGTTGGGTGTCATCCCGGTCGGCCGGTGTGGTGACCGGCTCACCGGCTCCGGAGCCGCCGCGTGGGCTCCCCGCGTGGCGGCTCCGGTCGGCGCCGACGGACGTGCCCCGGACCGGCCCGGTGTCAGCCGGTCGGCCGGTGCGGTGAGCGGCCCGCGGGTGCGCCGGGTCGGGCGGTCTCGTGGACGGGCAGCTCGTGGGCGGGCCGGATCCGTACGCTGACCCGTCGGCGCAGCTGGGCCGGGAGTCCGGCGCGGGCGGCGGCCGGCAGCAGCACCAGATCGTCCTGGCCGACCACCTCCCGGCCGGACCGGCCGCGCAGCAGGGCGAGTTCCTGGACGGCGAGCGAGGACAGCCCGCGCCCCACCACCCGCCCCGCCTCGTCCACCAGCTCCACCGGGTCGCCGGCCACGAAGTGCCCCTCGACCCGGGTGACGCCCTCCGCGGGCAGCGGCCCGTGTCCCTGCACCAGCGCGTGCACCGCCCCGTCGGTGAGCTGTACCGTGCCGCGCGGGCTGCTGGCGTGCTCCAGCCACAGCAGGTGGTCGGCGGCCCGGTCGCCGGTGCGGTGGAACAGCGTCCCGGTCTCCCGCCCGGCCAGCGCGTCCGCGGCGTGCCGGGCGGCCGTCAGCACGACGGGGACGCCCGCGGCGGTCGCGATCCGCGCCGCCTCCACCTTGGTCACCATGCCGCCGGTGCCGACGCCGCTGCCCGCGCCCCCGATCTCCACGTCCCGCAGGTCCTGCGGGCCGCGCACCTCGCTCAGCCGCCGGGCTCCGGGGCGGCGCGGGTCGCCGTCGTACAGTCCGTCGATGTCCGACAGCAGGACCAGCAGGTCGGCCCTGACCAGGTGGGCGACCAGCGCGGCGAGCCGGTCGTTGTCGCCGAACCGGATCTCGGCGGTGGCCACCGTGTCGTTCTCGTTGACGACCGGCACCGCGCCCATGGTCAGCACCTGGGCCAGCGCGCGGTAGGCGTTGCGGTACTGGGTGCGGCGGCCCATGTCGTCCGCGGTCAGCAGGACCTGGCCCACCCGCAGGCCATAGCGGGCGAAGGAGGCGGTGTAGCGGGCCACCAGCAGCCCCTGCCCGACGCAGGCCGCCGCCTGCTGGCGGGCCAGGTCCGCGGGCCGTTCGGTGAGGCCCAGCGGGGCGAGGCCGGCGGCGATCGCGCCGGAGGAGACCAGGACGATCTCGGCGCCCGCGACGCGGGCCCGCGCCAGTACGTCCACCAGGGCGTCCACCCGGTCGGAGTCGAGTCCGCCGAGCGCCGTCGTCAGCGACGACGAGCCCACCTTCACCACGATCCGGCGCGCCGCCAGCACGTCGGGGCGCAGTCCCGTCCCGTCGTCCGGGCCGGTGTGCGGGCGCGTCACCGCGCTGTCGCCATCGGCTCGGCGGGACGGGGGCGGGAGCCGCGCGGCGGGTCTTCGGGCCGCCGCAGTTCGCGCAGCAGCGCGTGCACGGTCTCCACGACCAGCACGGGCCGCTCGTACGGCAGGTCGTGGCCCTGGTGCGGCACCGTCTGCAGGACGGCGCCGGGGATGTCGCCGGCCAGCCGCGCGGCCTGCTGCGGCGGGGTGTACCCGTCGAGGGCGCCGACCAGGACGCGGGTGGGCACCCGGCCCAGCGCGGTCAGGCGTCCGGCGCAGTCGTGGGTGGTCAGGGCCGCGTAGAACTCGGCGACCGTCAACGGCGGGATGTCGCGCAGCGCCCGCGCGTCCGTGCGGACGCCCTCGCCCCGCGGCCCCGCGCCGAACAGCGCGCGCCACACGGGAGCGGTCGACGGGTGGGAGAGCGGGCCGGTGAGCAGCCGGTGCACGGTGCGGGCCCAGCCGGGGGAGCGCAGCAGGCCGGCGGCGACCGCCCGGCGCCCGGCCTCGGCCCGGCGCTGCGCCTGCCGTTCGCGGGGCGCGGCGGGCGCCGCTCCGACCTGGTCCAGGCACGTCGAGATCAGCGCGACGCCGGCCACCCGGGCCTCGAACATGCCGGGCCGGTGCGCGGCGAGCTGCTGGATCGCCATGCCGCCCATCGAGTGGCCGACCAGCACCACGGGACCGTCGAGCCCGGCCGTGGTCTCGGTCAGCACGCGGCCGAGGTCGCGGCCGAGGAGGGCCATGTCGAGCAGGGCGGTGCCACGGGTGGAACGGCCGTGTCCGCGCTGGTCGTAGCTGACCGTCCGCACCGCCGGGAAGCCGGGGCGGGGCCGGGTCAGCGCGTCGATGTGCGGCCGCCAGCCGCGGGCGGACAGCGTCCAGCCGTGGCACAGCACGACCGTGGCCCGGGCGTCGGGTCCGCCGTGGGTGTCGACGACGATCTCGGCGCCGTCGTCGGTGGTGACGGTCCGGGTCAGCAGACGCGGCTGCGCCGGCGCGAGCGCGCTCATGACGCCCGCACGGTGCCGGCGCCGACCGCGCCGCCCAGCCGCACCCAGCGCCGGGGGCCGTGGGGCCGACCGGGTTCCGCCGAGCGGACCTTCGGCACTCGGGTCTCCGGCGTACGGTTCCCGGTCACCGGGGCGTCGCCGGGTGGGCCGTCGGGCGTACGGGCATTGGGCGCGGCCGGCCGCGGAGCGCGGACCGCGGGCGTAGCCGGCTCGCCCGTACGGCGGACGTCGTCACGCGCCCCGGCGGTCGCGGCACCGGGCGCACCCGGCCGCGCCGCCGGCGTCCGCGTCCGGCCCGGGGGGATCTTCGCCGGGCTGAATCCCGGCATCCGGTGCACCGGCCCGCGGGTGCAGGCGGAGGCGTACTCCGCCGCCCGCCAGGCCTGCTGGACCTGGCTGAAGGTGAGCCCCAGCGCGGCGGCGATCCGGCCCGGTTCCCAGCCGTGCCGGTGCAGGAACCACACGTACGCCGGCCGTTCCCGCGGCGGCGCGGTGATCCGGCGTCCGCCGTGGGCGAGGAACGCGGCCAGTTCGTCGGTCATCTCCCGCAACGTGGCGGCGACCCGCAGCACTTCGCGCCGTTCCCGCACGGTGAGGCCGCCCCAGATCCCCGTGCTCTCCTCGTGCAGCAGCGCCTCGCGCAGACATTCGCGGGTCACCGGGCAGCGGGCGCACAGGCGTTTGGCGGCCGTCTCGCGGTCGGAGTCGTCGGTGCCGCCGGCGGGCGGGAAGAAGGTCTCTGGGTCGGCGTCGCGGCAGACCGCGCGCTCCACCCAGGGGTCGGTGTCCGCGCGGTGGCGCGCCGGTGCGTACATGGCGGTCGGCCCTTCCTCGGTCTGGACGCGGGCTGCTCGTACCGCCAGGTTAAACTCAACGTGCGATGATTTCAATGCCTGTTGATATCCATTCGCGGAGCGGCCCTCCGTGGCGGGAATGTGGTTGAGAGCTGGACGAACGCGTTCGCCGCATCGATTCCACGGGCGTTGAAATTCGGTCTTGCCGCGGCAACCGCTCTGCCGTACGGTCACGTCGGGGACACGGTCCGAGACCGAAGCGGTTCCGGGCGAGTCCACCGGCGTGCTTCGGGCTGCGCATCCCGGGTGCCGTCAATCAGGACCCGGTCGGCAGCGGAGAGTCTCACGGGCATCCTCCGGACCGCCGTACACCGGCAGGCGCAGCGATCTCAGATCCACCGTTCCGCCGTTCGGCGCTTCCGCATTCCTGCACATCCGCACTTCAGCAGTTCTGCAGTTCTGCAGTTCTGCAGTTCTGCAGCAGTTCCAGGTTCTTCTTTCCGCGCTGCAAGGCGCTCCCGACGGGGGAGCATGCTCAGACACCGGGGGTGTTCGGCGTGCGCAGACTTCCAGGACGAGAGCGGACGGGCCATGGCCCGGGCCCGGAGCCCGGGCGCGGACAGACCGGGCGGGTGCGACCGACCCGCACTTTCCAGCAGACCTCCCACAGTTTTGGAGACGTCGTGCCAGTCGTCAGCGCACCTGTCGTCGCTCTGCCCCACCATCAGGTCACCACTGATGAAGTCCTCGAACGCATCGCGGAGTTGTACCCCGATCACCCCAGATCGGCCGACATCCGCCGGATCATAGGCGCCACCACCGTGCGTACGCGCTGGTACACCAGACCCCTGGCCGACCAGCTGCGCAAGGAGTACTCCCTCGTGGAGCGGACCCGCGAGCACCTCGCCGACTCCCTGGACATCGCGGAGAAGGCCGCGCGCGGCACGCTGCGGGAGGCCGGACTGGAGCCTTCCGACGTCGACGCCCTGGTCGTTGCCAGCGCCACCGGGCACACCATGCCCGGACTCGATATCCCGCTGATGGCGCGGCTGGGGCTGCGGCCGTCGGTGCGCCGTGTCCCGGTGACGCAACTGGGCTGTGCCGGCGGGGTGTTCGGCATCTCCACGGCCATGGACCTGGTGACCGCCCACCCGGACGCCACCGTTCTCGTCGTGTGTGCCGACGTGTTCAGCCACTATCTGCACCGGGACGACCAGGGAATGGACGGCATGATCTTCAAGGGCATCCTGGGGGACGGCGCCGGCGCCTGCGTGGTCCGCTCGCGGGCCAGCGGTCCGCACATGGAACTCACCGGGTCCTGGGAGTGCGTGCAGCCGGACAGCCACCACCTCGTCGGTTCCGACACCCACGGCGACGGGTGGCACGTCCACAACTCGGCCGGACTGGTGGGCGCGATCCGGGGTCTCCTGCCACGCCTCGGCGACTGGCTGGCGCGGACCGCGCCCGACGGGCCGGACGCCGCGCCGGAGTTCATCGTCTCGCACACCGGAAGCCCCAAGATCCTGGACTGCTTCACGGAGGGCTTCGGATGCCCGCCCGAGATGTTCGACCGGGCCCGCGACTCGCTCCGGGAGGTCGGCAACCTCGGCTCCGCCTCGGTGCTGGAGGTGATGGAGAGGACCTTCGCCAAGCCGCCCGCCGAGGGCGCGCGCGGAGTCGTGCTGGGCGTCGGGCCGGGCATCTTCATGACCGCCGTCCGCGCCACCTGGCGGCAGGGAGTCTGATGAGGCGGGGGCGCCGGACACTCGTTCCGGCGCCCCGCACAGCTCCTCGGACCGCGGGGTCAGTCCTGCTGCCGTGCCTCGAGGGGCCGCAACTCGGCGGACAGGCGCAGTTCCAGGGACGGGACGACCCAGGAGATGAACTCCTCGTAGGTCATCTCCGCCAGCGGGTGCAGCCCGATGATGTAGCGCATGATGGCCAGGCCGACCAGATGGCTGGCGGCCAGTGCCAGTCGGACCTCGGAACCGGGGCGGTCCTGGTAACCGCTGCGGTTCGCCCAGGCCTTGGCGCTCTCCTCGACGCGGATCCGGAGGACGTCCGAGGTCGCGCTGTCGGCGAGGCCGGCCCGGTAGATGGCGGTCATCGCGTAGCGGGTGCGCTCGTTCTCCCAGAAGGCCAGGTACGTGCGCGCGATCCAGTCGGCCTCCGACGTGCCCGTCTCCGTGTCCGCCATGGTGTCGAAGGTCGAGGACACGCTGAAGGGCGAGTTGATCGCGGCGTTGAACACACCCTCCTTGTTGTCGAAGAAGTGGTGCACCAGCGCGGGGTCGACCTGGGCGTCCTCGGCGATCGCGCGGATCGTGGTTCTGGCGTAGCCGCGGTCCGCGAAGAGGTGGAGCGCCGACTCCAGGATCTGCTCGCGGGTGCCGCTGTCGCCGGGGCGGCGCCCGCTGCGGGCCCGCTGCGGGCGGGTCCGCTTCGCGGCGGAAGCGGTCGTCCGGGAGGCGGGAGTGGACTTGCGGGCGGGGGTGGCGGAACTGTCCGTGCCCTTGGATGTCATGGGATCACTGCACTTCAACGAGGCTTGCCGACGAGTAATTCACTGCATAATGAATACACCCTACCAGGCGGGGCCCATGGAGACCATCCGTGGACGCCCCCCGAAAGCCGACGCGGGTCGTTCACGCCCCGGACGCCTGCCGGCCGGGCGGTCCTCGTCGTACGGTCGCCGGACTCATCCGGCGGACGCGGTGCCCAGTAGCGTAGCCCGCAGTCCAGGGGTGATCGTCTCTATCACGGTGCCGACGTCGACGGACGCCAGTGTCCTGACGCCGAGCAGGTGCCGGGCTATCGCCGTGCCGCCGAGCTGGGCGCCGAAGAGCGCGGTGCGCAGTTCCGGGTCGTCGCCGCCCAGGCCCTGGTCCACCGCCGAGTTGAGGATCTCCGCGACGCGTGCGCGCAGCACCGCCGAGGCCTCCCTGTCGGCGAGCCCGATCCGGTACACCTGCACCAGCGGGGACTCCTCCTCCTCGCCGGGCTCCCACAGGGCCAGGTAGGTGCGCGCGATCCGGGCGGGGAGGTCCTCGTCCACGCCCTCGGCCAGCGCGGGGCCCAGCAGCCCGGCGACCCGCACCGTCCGCTCGACGAGCGCGCCGAACACCGCCGCCTTGTCCGGCAGCAGTTCGCGGGCGTACGCGGGGTCCAGGCCGGCCGCCGCGGCGAGATCCGTGAACCCGGCCCGGCGGTAGCCGAGTTCGGTGAAGACCGCGCGGCCCGCGGAGATCAGGGACTGGGTCGCCTCGATCCGGGCGTCCTCCGTGCTCACTTCGCTGATGGTGGTCATCTTCCGCAACCCCCGTCGGGTGTGGCCGTCCGGACGGCGCCCTGGTGCGCCGACCACTAATTCACGAGCAAGTGAACTCTCTCTGTGTTGAATTAGTCAAGCGCCTCTGCGATGATTTCAACGAATGGTGAGTTATTGAGGCTCGCCGTTGCCCGAGGAGGAATCGTGCAGTCCATCGGCATCACCGGAGTGGGCTCGTACCTGCCCGAAACGGTCATCAGCAACGAGGAGATCGCGCACGACGCCGGCGTGACCGACGAGTGGATCGTCCGCAAGACCGGCATCCGTGAGCGGCGCCGGGCCGCTCCCCACGAGGCCACCTCGGACCTGGCCGCGGCGGCCGCCCGGGAGGCCCTGGACCGCGCCGGTCTGACGGCCGACCGGCTCGCGTACGTCGTCGTCGCCACCTCCACCCCCGACCACCCCCAGCCCGCCACCGCGGCCCTCGTCCAGGACCGCATCGGCGCCCACCGGGCCGCCGCCTTCGACGTCAACGCGGTGTGCAGCGGCTTCGTCTACGCCCTCAAGACCGTGGAGAAACTGCTGGCCGGCGCCGGCCCCGGCGAGCAGCGGCACGGACTGGTGATCGGCGCCGACCTCTACTCCCGCATCCTCGACTACAGCGACCGCCGCACCGCCGCCCTCTTCGGCGACGGCGCCGGCGCGGTCGTCCTCGGCCCCGTCCCGGCCGGCCGGGGACTGCGCCACGTCTCCCTGACCTCGCGCGGCGACGCGCACCGGCTGATCAGCGTGGAGGCCGGCGGCAGCCGCCGCCCCGCCTCTCCCCGCACCCTCACCGAGGGCGGTCACTACTTCCGCATGGACGGACGCGCGGTGCGCTCCTTCGTCCAGCGCACCCTGCCGCAGGAGGTCGAGGGTCTGCTGCGCGGCGCCGCCGTCCCCGCGGACGCCGTCCAGCACTTCGTGCCCCACCAGGCCAACGGCATCATGCTCGCCGAACTGTGGCCCGGCCTCGGCCTGCACGGCGCCGCCCTGCACCTCACCCTGGAGCGCTACGCCAACACCGGCGCCGCCTCCGTGCCCGTCACCCTGGCCGAGATGGACCGCACCGGCGCCGTCGCCCCCGGCGAACTCGTCGTCCTCGCCGCGTTCGGCGGCGGCATGAGCGTCGGCACGGCCCTGCTGGAGTGGACGCTGGACGGCGCGGCCGGGACAGGCCGGGCGATCCCCGAACTCCTCACCACGGTGGCGTCATGACCGCCCGCGGCGTACAGGGCCGGGCGGCCGCCCTGCGGGCGCTCAAAGAGCAGATCGCGCAGGGAGACGAGAAGGCGACCGCGGCGCAGCACGCCAAGGGCAAGCTGACCGCCCGCGAACGCATCGCCCTGCTCCTGGACGAGGGCTCGTTCACCGAGGCGGAGCCCCTGCGCCGGCACCGCGCCACCGGCTTCGGCCTGGAGGACCGGCGCCCCCACACCGACGGCGTGATCACCGGCTGGGGCACCGTGCACGGCCGTACCGTCTTCGTCTACGCCCACGACTTCCGCATCTTCGGCGGCGCCCTCGGCGAGGCGCACGCCCAGAAGATCCACCGCATCATGGACCGCGCCCTGACCGCCGGCGCCCCGCTGGTCTCCCTGAACGACGGCGCGGGCGCCCGCATCCAGGAGGGCGTCACCGCGCTCGCCGGCTACGGCGGCATCTTCCGGCGCAACACCAAGGCCTCCGGCGTCATCCCGCAGATCTCGGTGATGCTGGGCCCGTGCGCTGGCGGCGCCGCCTACAGCCCCGCCCTCACCGACTTCGTGTTCATGGTCCGCGAGACCTCGCAGATGTTCATCACCGGACCCGACGTCGTGCAGGCCGTCACCGGCGAGCGGGTGTCCATCGGCGGCCTCGGCGGCGCCGACGTGCACGCCGAGGTGTCCGGCGTCGCCCACTTCGCCTACGACGACGAGGAGACCTGCCTCGAGGAGGTCCGCTACCTGCTCTCCCTCCTCCCGCAGAACAACCGCGAGACACCGCCCACCACCCCGCCGGAGGACCCGGCGGACCGCCCCACGGACGCCCTGCTCGACCTCGTCCCCGCCGACGGCAACCGCCCCTACGACATGCGCCGCGTCATCGAGGAGATCGTCGACGACGGCGAGGTCCTCGAAATTCACGAACGATGGGCGGCCAACGTCATCTGCGCGCTCGCCCGCCTCGGCGGCCAGGTGGTGGGCATCGTGGCCAACCAGCCGCTGGTCCAGGCCGGCGTGCTCGACATCGACGCCAGCGAAAAGGCGGCCCGCTTCGTCCAGCTGTGCGACGCCTTCAGCATCCCCCTGGTCACCCTGGTCGACGTCCCCGGCTTCCTGCCCGGCGTCGACCAGGAACACAACGGCATCATCCGGCGCGGCGCCAAACTCCTCTACGCCTACTGCAACGCCACCGTCCCCCGCGTCTCCCTCATCCTGCGCAAGGCGTACGGCGGCGCCTACATCGTCATGGACTCCCGCTCCATCGGCGCCGACCTCACCTACGCCTGGCCCACCAACGAGATCGCGGTCATGGGAGCCGAAGGCGCCGCCAACGTCATCTTCCGCCGCCGCATCCAGAACGCCGACGACCCCGACGCCATGCGCCGCCAACTCGTCAAGGAGTACCAGGCGGAGCTGATGCACCCCTACCACGCGGCCGAGCGCGGCCTGCTCGACGACGTCGTGGACCCGGCCGACACCCGTCGCGTCCTGATCGAGGCGCTGCGCATGCTGCGCACCAAGCACGCCGACCTGGCCCCCCGCAAGCACGGCAACCCGCCCCAGTAGAAGGAGCCTCAGATGACCACACCACTCGTCCGCGTGGTCCGGGGCGGCGAGCTCGGCGCCGAGGAACTCGCCGCCCTCACCGCCGTCCTGCTCTCCCGCGCCGCCGCGGCGCAACACCACGAACCCGAGACGGTACAGGTCGTACCGCTCTGGGAGCGGCCCGCGGTCTACCGCTCACCGGTGAGCTGGCGCGACTGACGGTGTGTCCAGCGCCAGCCGCATCGACGGCGCGACCAGCTCGGCCAGGGCCGGCACCGAGAGCTCGGCGATCGGCCGCAGCCGCAGCACGTACCGCGTGAACGCCACGCCGAGCAGCTGGGCGGCCAGCAGCCCGCTGCCGGCGGCGGCGCGTTCATGCCCCAGCACGCCGCTCAGACAGCTGGTGAACTGCTCGTGCAGCATCTGCCGCAGCCGCTCGGCGGCCCGCTCGTTGGTCGCCGCGCACCGCAGCAACAACCGCAGGGACCCCTCGTCGGAGTCCTCCTCCCACGGCGCCAGGAAATGGGCGATCAGACACTGCGGCAACTGCTCCGGGTCGGTCCCCGTCAGGTCCGGCAGCCCCAGGTCGAGATCGAGCGCCGCGTCGAACAGCCGCTCCTTGCTGCCGAAGTACCGCATCACCATCGAGGGGTCGATCGAGGCGTCGGCCGCGATGGCCCTGATCGTGGCCCGCTGATACCCGTCAGCGGCGAACCGCACCCGAGCGGCCCGCAGTATCCCTTCACGCGTACGCCGCGCCCGAGTCATGACCCTCTCCTTCCCCACCGCCCCCAAGACACCTGTCAGCCACCCGCCCCCCGCCGGCCCCGGAAGAGGCCGCCGACCGCCCACACTTCGCGGCCCGGAAGGGCCGTCGACCGCCCACGCCTCCCGGCCCGGAAGGGGCCCGTCGGCCGCCCACTCCTCGCGGCCCGGAAGGGGCCCGTCGACCGCCCACACTTCGCGGCCCGGAAGGGGCCCGTCGACCGCCCACGCCTCCCGGCCCGGACGGGCCGTCGGCCGCCCACGGCGGGAAGGGGACGGGCCGGGGTGTTCGCCCGCAGCGGTTGGCGCGTCAACGCCGGCACCTCTCCAACGCCCGATTCCGCGCCGTTCCGAGGACGGACACCCCGGCCCGGCCCCGACCCACGACGCACCGCGAGCGCACCGCGCACCCCCCGAGACCCGCGCAGGCGCCGCAGGCACCGCGCACCCCCACCGAACCGGGACAGGCCGCCGCAGGCACCACGCACCGCGAGCGAATCGCGCCCCCGAGACCCGTACAGGCGCCGCAGGCACCACGCACCGCGGACGCGAAGCGATCACACCTGCTCGGCCCCCGCGACCTCGGCATCCGACGGCTCCGCCTCCCGGACGTCCCCGCCCACGGCACCGCCCGCCGGAAGAACACCGGACCCCGAGGAGACCACAGGCCCCTCCGCACCGCACCACTGATGCAGCGCCCGCCGCACCCGCTCCGCGCAGCCGCCCGGATCCGACTCGCCGTCCACCCAGGCCGCATAGCCGTCAGGCCGGACCAACAGCGCGGCGACACCACGGAGTCCGGCCACCGGCCCGGCGACCCGGACCGGACAGACCCGCGACCCCCACGCATCGGCGAGCGAGGCGGCACGCCCGTCCGCGGTGAGGTCGAGCAGCAGAAAGCGGCCGTCGCGCATCAACTCGTACAGCCGTACCGGAGCCGCCTCCGGCCGCGGCACCGTCATGTCCGGCACCCGCTGCCCCGAACGCACCCGCGGACGCGCACCACGCCCGAGCCCGAGCCCGCTGCCACCGAGCCCGAGCCCGAGCCCGCTGCCACCGAGCCCGAGCCCATTGCCACCGAGCCCGCCCTGCCCGCCGTAACCGGACCGCAGCCCCGAGATCGCCTCCCCGGCGAACCGGCGGATCCGGCGCTGCCCGAGGAGCCGCCCCAGCATCAACCGGCGCAGCGTCGTCACCGCCGCCGACGGACTGGTGGCCATCCGGGTCGCCCGGTCGGTGGCCCGCAGGATGCGCTCGGCCTGCGGTCGCCGCTCGGACTCGTAGGAGTCGAGCAGTCCCGCCGGCGCCCATCCCTGCACCGCGGCGGCCAGCTTCCAGCCCAGGTTCACGGCGTCCTGGATGCCCAGGTTCAGCCCCTGCCCGCCCAGCGGCGAGTGCAGGTGCGCCGCGTCCCCGGCGAGCAGCACCCGCCCGGACCGGTACTGGTCCGCGATCCGCTGATGGATCTTGAACCGGGCGAGCCAGACGGGATCGTACGGCTCCGGGTCGAAACCCAGCGACCGGCTCATCAGCTCGGCCAGTTCCTCCACCGTCACCGGCTCCCGCGTCCACGGCCGGTCCCGGCGCGCCACCGCGATCCGGTACAGCCCGTCGCCGTACGGCACGGTCACCACCACCCCGCCGTCGCCGGACACCACCAGCAGGTCGTCCGGCGGCTGCCGGCGCAGCCGCACGTCGGCGAGGACCGGCGAGATGTCGTACGTACGGCCGCGGAACGCGATGCCCGACAGCTCGCGCACGGCGCTGTGCGCGCCGTCGCAGCCGACGACGTAGTCGGCGCTCTCCTCCCACTCCCCGCTCTCGCCCCGCACCTGCACCGTGACGCCGGAGCCGTCCTGCTCCAGGCCGTACACCTCGGCCCCGCGCTGGATGATCACCCCGAGGTCGAGGGCCCGCTGCTGCAGCACCTCCTCGGTACGGCTCTGCGGCACGACGTGCAGCGCGGGGAAGCGCGTGTCGAGTTCGGTGAAGTCGACGACCGCGCCGCGCGCGGGCACCATGCGGCCCACCGGCCGTCCGACGGCCGTCAGCGCGTCGGCGTGCCCGCGCAGGTCGAGCACCTCCATGGTCCTGCTGTACAGGCCCATGGCACGGGACTGCTCGGACGTGGTCAGGCGGCGTTCGAGCACGGTGCAGGAGACTCCGGCGGCGGCCAGTTCACAGGCCAGCGCGAGTCCGGTGGGTCCGGCTCCGGCGATGATGACGGACTGTTCAGGGGCGTTGCCCACGGGTTCCTCCTTGGACGTCGGTCAGCGGTTCGGCCTGGACGGGCCGGACGCCGGGTGCGGCGGCGGGACCGCTGAACCGGGCCGCCCACGCACCGGCGCCGAGTACGAGGGCGCCGAGCAGCAGCCAGCCCGGGGCGCCGGGCCGCACCACGAGGAAGGTGACGACCAGCGGCCCGTAGGTGTTGCGGGCGGCGTTGCCCAGGCTGAAGAAGGCGAGGTAGACCTGGCGCCGGTCGTCGGGGGCGAGTTCGTAGGAGATCGCCCAGGCGCCCGCCTGCTGGTGCATCTCCGCGAACGCCTGGAAGGCCACCGCGACGAGCAGCAGCGCGACGGCGGCAGCGGTCGGCAGCGAGCCGGTGAAGGCGAGCACGCAGCAGCTCACGGCGAGCAGCGCACCGCTCAGCCGGAGGGCGCGCCCGCCGTCCTCGGCGGTCTGCGTGGCCCGGGTCGCCCGCACCTGGAAGAGCACCACGACGACGGTGTTGAGCACCACGGCCCAGGCGATCACGGCGTGGGGCAGGCGGTCATGGGCGAGCACCCACAGCGGAACGCCCGCCGTCAGCACGGTCACGTGCAGGCTCACCACGGAGTTGAGCACGGTCAGCGCGGCGAAGCGCCGGTCCCGGAAGACTCCGAGACGCTGCCGCCAGGGCAGCGGCCGACTCCCACTCGGCACCCCACTCGGCACCCCACTCGGCACCCCACTCGGCACCCCGCCCCCGCCCCGTGCCCCGTCCGCCCCGCCCGGCGCCCCGGTCCGCAGCCGGCCGACCAGAACCGCGGCGATCACGAACGACGCCGAGTTCGCGTACACCACCGCGAGGTACACCGGGTCGCTGTCGGAGACGAGCGCCGCGCCCGCCACCAGACCGCCCAGCGCCAGGCCCAGGTTCTGCAGTGAGCGCGCCCGGCCCATCGCCCGCACCCGCTGCCCGCCGTCCACGGCCGCCCCGAACAGCCCCTGCACCAGCGGCGAGGCGGCCCGGTCGGCCACCGCGAGCAGGGAGACCACGCACAGGAACGGCACGAAGCCGGAGGCGAACGGGTACACGGTCAGCAGCGCCGCCCGCACCAGGTGCGCGGCGATCAGCATCCGGCGCGCACCGGCCCGGTCCGCCAGGATCCCGGTGGGCACCAGCAGCGCGAACGACAGCGCGCCCGCGACGGACAGCCCGACGCCCACCTGGCCGTCGCCCAGGTCCAGGTAGCGGGTGAGGAACACGACGGACACCGACATGTACAGCCCGCTGCCGAGCGCGTCGACGAACACGGCGGCGAGCAGGGCGAGCACCGTGCGCGGCAGCCGCTCCCGTGCGGCGTCACTGTTCATGCCGGCTCCCGGTAGTCGATCGAAACAAAAGCCGAAAACGGCGCGTAAGCCCGATGCACCGCATCAGCCCATCGCACCGCATCAGCCCAACGCATCGCATCAGCCCATCGACCGCGTCAGTCGGACGGGGCGTAGTAGTCGCGCATCAGGTCGTCCACCCACTCCGGCTGTACGACCTCCTCGCGAGGCCCGAACTGCCGCAGATAGGGCTTGATGTCGAGCACCGGGGTGCCGTCCACCGCGTCGAGCCCCACGACGTGCACGTCGAGCCCGTCGACCTTCACCAGCCGGCAGCGCGAGACCCCGATGCGGTTGGGCCGGTTCTTGCCGCGCTGGGCGAAGATCCCGGCGAGCGGCCAGTCGGGGTTGTTGCGCGGATGCCGGGCCGACGTCTGCACCTTCTCCGGCGGGACCCGGTGGAAGTGGAAGACGACCTCCAGGTGGGAGAAGGAGTCGAGGGAGAGCAGCGCCTCGGGGGTGAACCGGCGCCCGTCCAGCCGGATCACCGAGGGCACGTCTCCCCAGTTGTCGTCGGTGAGTTCCCGCCGCTCGCTGTGGACATGAGCGACGGGCACCATCTCGCCGATCCCCGCGGGGACCGCTGCCGCGGGGACCGCCGCCGTGGCGTCCACCGCCGTGGCGTCCTCCCCCCACACCTCGCCGCGCACCAGCAACTCGCCCGCGGGCACACGCTGCACGGCCAGGTAGACGTCCTCCGGCCGCACGTCCAGCAGTTCGCCCAGACGCGTCCGCAACAGCCGCAGCAGCGCGCTCACCTGGTCCGTGCCGTAGCTCTCCTTGCAGACGACGAACCCGGCCGGGGCCGGACCGCGCTCACCCTCGCGCCACTCCGGACGGTGATACGTCCCCGGCGCGAGCTGCTCCCACCACACCCAGCAGTGCCCGGCCGGCAGACCCAGCAACTCCGTTACTGATGCGGCGAGTTGTTCCAATACCGCGGCGCCCGGACTCGGCGCCGGAGAGTGCAGCCTGATCACCGGCATCTCAGCGCACCCCGCCCAGCGGCTTGACGCCGATCAGCATGCAGGTGCGCACCGGGATGAAGAACTCGTCGCCGTCCTGCCGGATGCCGAGCGCCGCGCGGTGCGCCTCGGGCGCCGCGGCCAGCCGGCGGCGGATCGCCTGCTCGGCCTCGGAACCCGAGGAGGCGATCTCGCACCACCGCTTGACCGGCACGCCGGTCCGGCTCTCGGCCTGCTCCCCGCGGGCGACCGGGACGTTCAGCCCCGCGTCCTGCAGGAAGCCGATCCACTCGGTGAGGGTGTAGCTGCGCATGTGGGTCGGGTCGTGCAGGACCTCCAGCTCGTGGTTGAGCGTGTCGATCTCCGGGTCCTCGTTGCCCTCCAGGTCGATCACGGCCAGCCGTCCGCCGGGGCGCAGCAGCCGGGCCATCTCGGCGACCGCCTTCCGGATGTCGAGGAAGTGGTGCGGGGCGAGCCGGGAGACCACCAGGTCGAACGAGGCGTCCGGGAAGGGCAGTTCCTCGGCGGCGGCCTGCGCGGTCTCGACGTCGACCGACCGCTCCGCCGCCAGCGCGCGGAAGGACTCCAGCATCGACGGCGCGGGGTCCACGCCGACGAGCCGGGCCGGGTGCTCGTCGGCGAAGGACAGCGCCAGGTGGCCGGCGCCGCAGGCGACGTCGCAGATCGCGCTGCCGGTCTGCGAGCCGAGCGTCTCGTGGAGCGCATCCATCGTCGGACTCGACCGGTGCACCTCGCTGGTGGCGAAGTTGCCGGCGATCTTGTCGAAACGCCGGCTGGAGAGCGTCTCGGTGGCGGGCATGTCGTCCTCTTTCCTTCGGCGGACCGGAGTGACCGGGAGGTACTGGTGGAGCTGATGGAACCGTCGGCGCTGCTGGAGCTGTCGGATGCGACCGTCACAAAGCGACCCGCGCGAAGCGACCGTCACCGAACGACCGTCACCAAGCGGGCCCCACCAACGAGCTGAGCTCCGCCAGCGGGTCCCGGGCGGGGCCGGAACCACACGGGTGGAGGGTGTGGCCGAGCCCGTCGAGCACATGGACCCGGACCGCGGGCGTGGGGGAGCCGATGAGGTGGCGTGCGGACCAGTCGGCGTAGACGGTGGGCTCGAAGACGGCCGGCGGCAGCGAGGTGTCGGAGCTGTCGACGAAGCCGAGCAGGTCGTGGCCGCCGTAGACGAGTTCGATGGCGGGGAGGCGGGAGGTCAGGAACACGTCGTCGTCGACCACGGTGCCCACCAGGACCAGCCGGTCCGCCCGCCCCGGCGCGCCCGACTCCAGCAGCCGCAGCAGGGCCTGCCCGCCGAGCGAGAACCCGATCAGCACGAGCGGCCCGGTGAGCAGATGGCGGTGGCCGTCCAAGAGCTGCCGCAGCCGGTCGGTCCGCGCGCGCACGTCCGGCTCCCCGGCGGGCGTGCCGGGGTCCCGGGCGGGCATGTCGCACTCCAGCACCTGTGCGCCGGCGGCGACCAGATGCGCCGTCAGCCGGCCGAGCAGCAGGTCGTCCCGGCCCTCGCCGTCGAGGGCCGAGACGGCTCCGGGGCCGGCGAGCAGCACGGTGCGGCTCGCCGGCGTGGCGGGGAACGACCGCCTGGTGCGGTACGCCGTCCCGCTGCCGTCCCTGCGCCACCGCAGGTGCCGATGGACCTGCGGGGCCCGCGGGACCTGACGGACCCGCTGCACCGGCTGCACGCCCCGGTCCGGCTGGACCGGGTGCCCCTGGCGGACGCTCACCGGGTCACCTCCGGCACACCGCGTCGGCGAAGCTGCCGATGCGCTGGTGGAAGTAGACGCTGATGATCTCCTCGTGCAGGGCCTCGCCGTCCAGCGTCGGCACCACGCTCTCCGCCGTTCCCGGCACCGGCTCGACGAGCCGCCGCTCCAGCAGTTCGGCGAACACCGAGGCGAACGGCTCGTCGCGGAACAGCTCGATGCCGAACCGGCGGCGGAACCGGCCGGCGTCGATGGGCTGGTTGGCCTTGAAGTTGAAGCCGAGCACCAGCCCGGCCGCCTCCAGGCCCGCCAGCCGGCGGCCGAAGGCCAGCGGCAGGCCGGGGCCCTGCTTCAGGTGCCGGGCGTAGCCGCTGATGTCGGCGATGTTATGTGTTTGCACGACCGTGTCGTCATCGCCGGTGAGCCAGCCGTACGCGCCGGGGCCGTAGGCGATCATGGAGTCGTGGCGCTGCCACTTGTTGCGCGACACCCGCGGGATGTTGCCGTCCGGGTAGACGCCGGGCCGGTTCCACCAGCCGCACGGGCTCGGGTGGTAGCCGGCGTCGAGCAGCAGCTCCACGATGGCCTCGCGCATCGCGTAGGTGTCGTCGAGGCCGGGGAAGAGATCGTCCTCGCGCAGCCGGTCCCGGACGCTCTCGACGTTCCACAGGGCCCGGTTGCCGATGCCCATCTTCGCCCGGTCCGCGTTGCGCAGCCGGTAGATGGTGATGGTCGGCACGCCCCGGTCGATCAGGCAGCGGATGTCGTCGGCCACCTTCGCCGGGGTCTGGTGCGGCAGGCCGAACATCATGTCGACGTTGAACGGCATGCCGGTGGCCCGGAGTTTGTCGATGGCCGTGAGCGACATGGCCGCGTCGTGGCCCCGGCCCGCGAAGGCGTTGACCTCGCTCTGCAGCGACTGCACGCCCACGCTGAACCGGTTGAAGCCGATCTCGCAGGCCTCGGCCAGCTCGTCGTGCTGGAAGTTGTCGGGGTTTCCCTCGAGGGATATCTCGCAGTTCCCGGTGAGCGTGTAGGAGGCCCGCATGTGGTCGGTCAGGCGCCGCAGTTGCTCGGTGCCCAGCAGCGAGGCGGTGCCGCCGCCGAGGTAGACGGACTCGATCGCGGCGTCGGCCAGCCAGGGGGCGTGCGCGAGCCGGCGGTGGGACTCGTCCAGCAGCAGGTCGGTCCACACTTGCGGCGCTCTGTCTCCCTCGGGGCCGCTGGGGACCTTGCGCTTGACGTAGTTGCAGAAGTGGCAGATGTACGCGCACAGCGGCACGTGGAAGTACAGGTGGGCGGGGCGGCCTGCGCCGGGGTGGGCGCGCAGGGCGTCGGCGACCTCGGTGGCCGTGAGTCGCTCGCCGTAGTTGGCCGTCACGTTGATGTTGTAGTCGTCCTGGCCGATCCGCAGCGCGGGGTTCTCCCGGAGCAGCCGCGTGAGACCCGTGCCGGGGCGCACGGCGGTGGTGCCGGCTGAAGCAACCGTCTTGCTCATCGCGACCTCGTCTCCTCACACCTCGTCGGACTCGGCCGTTCCCGGCCCGTCCCTCTGCGGGCCGGGAAGGCCGTGCGGCGCCCGCCCCTGTGCTCGCAGGGGGCTCGTCGGGCGCGCTTCCCGGCCCGTCCCTCAACGGGCCGGGAAGACCGTGCGGCGCCCGCCCCTGTGTGCTCGCAGGGCGCTCGTCGGGCGCGTTCCCCGGCCCGTCCCTCTACGGGCCTGGGAGGTGGTGCTCCGCTCAGGTCGTCACCCGCGAGGGTCAGATCTCGACCTCGATGACCGTGGCCTCGGTGATGTTGGTGGCCTCCACCAGGGTCTCGGCGGGGGCGGTGGCGGACGCGGCGCCGACGGCGCTCAGGGTCACGCCATCCTGCCCGGGCTCCAGGTGGATGCGGATGACCTTCTTCTCTTCCGGCATGTCGGTGTTCCCTTCACTGATGGGACGGCGGCTCGGTGCGCCGCCCTCGGACGGGGGCCCGCTCACGTCGTCGGGAGCGGGGGCGGTGGGGCCCGGCGGATCGCCGGGCGGGCCTGCGCTAACGCGGGGTGAGCGTCAGGCGTACGTCGCGCTGCTTGCGCTCACGCCAGTAGCGGCCGGCGCGCAGCATGAACTCCTGGAGGTACTCGGTGGCCCCGCAGCCGCGCGGATCACCGGAGAGGTTGCGGGCCAGCGGCGGGCAGCGGAACTGGCACCAGATGTCCTCGCGGGCCACCGGGCACGTACCGCACACCGTGTGGTCCTCGAAGCGGATGTCGCGGAACTCGTCGAAGCCGGTCTCCCAGATCTCGGCGAACGGCCGCCCGGTGACGTTCCCGGCCCGGTGCAGCTGCCCGGACATGCAGTTGCTGCACGGGTAGACGTCGCCGCGGCTGTTCACGTAGACGACCGAGCGGCCGCACTTCTCCTGGCCGACGGCCCGTTCCAGCCGCTGGCAGAACTGGATGGTGTCCACCCCGCGGATCTCGTCCGCGGCGCGCCGCGCCGGCTGCCCGGCGGCGTCAGTGGCGGCGGACTCCGCGGCCTCGGCGGCCATGTCGTCGGGGCCGCTGGAGTAGCGCTCCATGCAGCGCCGGTAGACCTCGAAGACCTCGTCCACGTCCTCGGGACGCAGCAGCATGTCCGGGTGGAGCAGGGCGCGGCCCACCGGGTGGGTCTCCAGCCACTGCGGCCGGGGGTACCCGCGCTCGGCGCACCACTCGAAGATCTCCTCGGCGTCCTGGATGTTGCCGCGGTGGACGGAGATCGCGGTGCGGAAGACGTGCCCGTGGGCGCGCATCATCTCGAAGGCGCGCTCCAGCTTGGGGAAGTCCATCCGGCCGCGGACCGTGCGCTCGGGGTCGGCGGTGTCGAAGCTGATGAAGAACGACTGTCCCGGGGGGATGGCGGCGAGCCGCTCCTCGGTGATCAGCAGCCCGTTGGTGAAGATCTGCGTGCTGAACGGCTTGCTGCGCGCATGCCGGATGATCTCGACCGCGTCCCGGTGCGAGAAGATCTCACCGCCCGTCAGGAACACCTGCAACACGCCCATGTCGGCGAAGTCGTCGAGCAGCGCCTTGATCTTCTCGGTGGGCATCTCGTCGGGCCGCTTGAGCGCGGAGTCCGCGTAGCAGTGCTTGCAGCGCAGGTTGCACAGGTTGGTGGTCTCCACGAACGCGATGGCCGGGGCCGGCAGGTGGAAGCGGTCGAGGGTCACCAGCGGGTCGGACAGCGCGTGGGCCATCAGCTCCTCGGACGCCACCGGCAGCCCGGAGTTGTGCCGCAGGATCAGCTCCCGCGCCTCGGCGGCCAGGAACTCGACGTGACCGTTCGGCAGCAGCGCGACGAGCCCGCCTTCGTTCGTCTGGAACGGAATCTTCTGCACGAGTCCCGCCTCTCCCTGCCTAAGTCAACGGACGTTGAACTCATGACGCGTTGAACTCTACGAGGGATGAATAACCTTGGCAAGAGGTGGTGACCGGGCGGTGTTCCGCGCGCCTGTGGTGCGGCGGCCGGAGTCGATGCGACGCTGAAGGTATGAACATCCGTTTTCTGGGACACCGGAGCGAGCCTTCCCGGCCCCGTGACACGGAGGGTCTCGCCGACCTCCTGGCCGAGTGCGAGCTGCTGCGCTCCCAGGCGGCCCGGGAGGGTGTGCGGCTCGACGACTCCGCAGGCTCGCTGGAGGAACTCGACCAGCTGCTGCCGCGCTGGCGGGACGACGAGGAGGCGCTGGCCTGGCTGGGCAACGACGCGGGCCTGTACCTCGGCACCGTCATCGTACGGACGGTGCCCGGCGCCGGGTGGGAGATCCGGCCCGACGGCCAGCCGGTCGTCCGGCTCGCCTCCGGCCGGGAGTTCGACGTGGTCGACTCGGGCCGGGAGTGGGCGGCCGGCGGAGTTCCCGAACTGTCGCAGCTGTACGCCGAGGTCGCCGAGGCGTGAGCCCGAGATCCTCCGGCACCGACCGGGGGACACCTCGCGCGCGAACCTCGACTACGATGTTCCGCTCACCCCACGGTGAAGCCCGAACCGCCTCCAGAGGCACCGCTGCCGGGTGGGGCCCGTGGTCCTCGCGACCTCGGGGGGCGGCAGTCACAGAGCCATACCCGGCCGGCGCCGGCCGGAGATCACTGCTCGCGCGGCGGGACCGACACGCACGACGTGTCGCCTGCCGCCGGGGAGAAGGTCAGCCGCGCGCCGGACGGGTTGTGCTCGACGTCCACCGGGCGCCCGCCCCCTGACCGGCGCGGCACTCACCGGGCGCCCGCCCTCCTGACCGGCCCGACACGTCGTCACAGCGCGGCCGGAAGCCGCCGTACGAGGCCGAACCTCCGCCGGGCCGCCCCCCGAACCCCGTTCCCCCTCGCTGCCAGGCTCAGCCGGCCCGGTGCGAGGTGCGGGTCGGCGTCGGCTCCGAAGCGGGCGGCGGCGTCTGCGCGGCCCGCGTCACGTCGGCGACCAGCTCCACCACGTCCGGGCCGTACGCCTGCGAGTTGACGACCCGGAGCAGCAGGACGAAGGAGTTGTTGCCGTACTTGCGGGACAACCGCTCGTGGTTGCGGGCGAGATAGCGGGTGGCGGCCTGGTTGTCGATCGCGCGCTGCCCGCAGAACAGGAACACCGGCCTCGTCTCGCGGCGCTCACCGGCGGTCAGCCGGGCCAGGATCACGTACTCGCTGCGACCGCTCTCCAGCCGGTAGTGTTCGCCGCCGATCCGGAACGAGGCCCGGTCCGGGCCCGGTTCGGCGTCCACGTTGACGCGGACGCCGGGCAGCAGGGAGTCGAGATGGGCCGCCATCCGGCGGTTGGACCCGGGGCCGCCGACGCAGAACTCGGTGCGCTCGCCGAAACCCTGCTGGGCGGCGTCGTGCGCGACGACCTGTGCGTGCGCGTTGCAGTCCTTGATGAGCGCCGACAGTTCCAGCAGCGCGAAGACATCGTGGCGCTTGACGGACAGTTCGGTGCCGCCCGGCTCCCGGTTGACCACCAGCAGCGTCTCGGAGTTGTCGGGCAGCCCGAAGAAGGCCTGCTTGCGACGGAGTCTGCGCTTCCACAGATAGGTGCGGGCCAGCCAGCCGAGGGCCGCGCTGATGCCGGCCGCGACCACGCCCAGCACGATGTTGCGCACGTCGTCATTCATGGGCGCGCATGGTAGCGGGCCCACGCAAACCCGTGTTCGAGCGCGGCGCTACGCACGGCGCCACGCGCTCCTGACGGGGCCCCGGCGATGCAATAGGCTGCGCGGACGGTTCCCGACTGGAGGTGCGCATGCGTCGGCCTGTCTTACGGAAACTGCCGGTCCTCGTGGTCTCGGCCGCCGTGGTGTCGGCGGGGGCGGCGGCCCCGCCCGCCGCGGCCGGGGCGGCGGCCCCCGAGAAGGTCCCGGTCGCCGTCGGCTACGGCGGCGCGGTCGCGAGCGTCGACGCGGACGCCTCGGCGGCCGGCATCGAGGTGCTCCGGAAGGGCGGCAACGCCGTCGACGCGGCCGTCGCCACCGCAGCCGCCCTCGGCGTCACCGAGCCGTACTCCTCCGGCATCGGGGGCGGCGGCTACTTCGTCTACTACGACGCCAAGTCCCGCACCGTGCACACCATCGACGGCCGGGAGACCGCGCCCCTGACGGCCGACTCCGGGCTCTTCCTGGAGAACGGCAAGCCGCTCGCCTTCGCCGACGCCGTCAGCAGCGGTCTGAGCGTCGGCACACCGGGCACGCCGGCCACCTGGCAGACGGCGCTGGAGAAGTGGGGCAGCAGAAAGCTGGACACGGTGCTCAAGCCGGCCGAGCGGATCGCCCGCGACGGCTTCACCGTCGATGACACCTTCCGCTCGCAGACGGCCGCCAACGAGACCCGGTTCCGCTACTTCCCGGACACCGCCGAGCTGTTCCTGCCGGGCGGACAACTCCCGGTGGTCGGCTCCACCTTCAAGAACCCCGACCTGGCCCGCACCTACGAGGAACTCGGCCGGAAGGGCATCGGCGCGCTCTACCGCGGCGACCTCGGCGACGACATCGTCGACACCGTCAACCACCCGCCCGTGGAACCCGCTTCGGGCTGGAACGCGCGCCCGGGCAAGCTGTCCGACAAGGACCTCGCCGCCTACCGCGCCAAGCTCCAGGCGCCGACGAAGACGTCCTACCGCGGTCTCGGGGTGTACTCCATGGCGCCCTCCTCTTCCGGCGGCACCACGGTGGGCGAGGCCCTCAACATCCTCGAGAAGACCGACCTCTCGAAGGCGAGCGAGGTCCGCTACCTGCACCGCTACATCGAGGCGAGCCGCATCGCGTTCGCCGACCGCGGGCGCTGGGTCGGCGACCCCGCCTTCGAGGACGTCCCGACGAAGGAACTGCTGTCGCAGAAGTACGCCGACTCGCGGGCCTGCCTCATCAAGGACGACGCCGTCCTCACCAGCCCGCTGGCGCCCGGCGACCCGCGCGACCCCGCGGCCTGCGCCTCCGGCGGCACGGCGGCCCCCACGACGTACGAGGGGGAGAACACCACGCACCTGACGGTCGCCGACAAGTGGGGAGACGTCGTCTCCTACACCCTCACCATCGAGCAGACCGGCGGCAGCGGCATCACCGTGCCCGGCCGCGGCTTCCTGCTCAACAACGAGCTGACGGACTTCTCCTTCGCCCCGGCCAACCCGGCCGTCCACGACCCGAACCTGCCGGGGCCGGGCAAGCGGCCGCGCTCGTCGATGTCGCCCACGATCGTGCTCGACCGCCACAACAGGCCCGTGATGGCGGTGGGTTCGCCCGGCGGCTCCACCATCATCACCACGGTGCTGCAGACACTCACCGGGTTCCTCGACCGGCACCTGCCGCTGGTCGACGCCATCGCCGCGCCGCGCGCCAGCCAGCGCAACGCCACTCAGACCGAACTCGAACCGGGCCTGTACGACAGCGACCTGCGGACGCGGCTGGAGGCCATCGGCCACTCCTTCAAGCTCAACCCGGAGATCGGCGCGGCCACCGGTGTGCAGCGGCTGCCCGACGGCAGGTGGCTGGCCGCCGCGGAGAAGGTACGGCGCGGCGGCGGCTCGGCCATGGTGGTGCACCCGGCGTCGTAGCGCCTGGACGGTGGTGGCACCCGGCTCGTAGACGCGGGTATGAGGGTGCACCCGGCGACGTGGGCGCGGCGATCGGGGTGTACCCGGCGTCGTGGGCGCGGCGATCGGGTGCGCCCGGCGCGTCGTGGGCGCGGGGATGGTGGTGCGCCAGGCGCGTCGTAGGAGCGCGGCGCTCACAGTTCGGGGGTGGGCGGCAGGTCCTCCGTGGCGAACGTCAGCCGCCCGTCCTCGACGCCCACGGTGACCCGGCCGCCCTCGACGACCCGGCCGTCGAGCAGCAGCTTGGACAGCTCGTTGTCGACCTCGCGCTGGATGATGCGGCGCAGCGGACGGGCGCCGTACTCGGGCTGGTACCCGCGCTCGGCCAGCCAGTCGACGGCCGCGTCGGTGAACTGGACCGTCACGCCCTGCGCGTGCAGCAGTCGGCGGGTCCTCTCCAGCAACAGGTCGGTGATCCGCCGCAGTTGGTCACCAGTCAGCTGGCGGAAGACGACGATCTCGTCGATGCGGTTGAGGAACTCCGGCCGGAAGTGCTCCCGCAGCGGCCGCAGGACCTGTTCCCGCCGCGCCTCCTCGTCGGCGTCGGCGCCGCCCGGCCCGAAGCCGATGCCCGCGCCCCTGCGCGTGATCACCTCCGAGCCCAGGTTGCTGGTCATCACGATGACCGTGTTGGTGAAGTCCACCGTGCGGCCCTGCGAGTCGGTCAGCCGCCCGTCGTCCAGGACCTGCAGGAGGATGTTGAAGACATCGGGGTGGGCCTTCTCCACCTCGTCGAGCAGCAGCAGCGAGTACGGGTGCCGGCGCACCACCTCGGTGAGCTGGCCGGCCTCCTCGTGGCCGACGTACCCGGGCGGGGCGCCGATCAGACGGCTGACGGTGTGCCGCTCCTGGTACTCGCTCATGTCCAGGCGCACCATGCGCTCCTCGCTGCCGAACAGCGCCTCGGCGAGCGCCCGGGCCAGCTCGGTCTTGCCGACGCCGGTCGGGCCCAGGAAGAGGAAGCTGCCGATCGGCCGGTCGGGGCTGGCGAGCCCGGCGCGGGAGCGCAGCACCGCCTCGGAGACGACGCGTACGGCCTCGTCCTGCCCGACGACCCGCTCGTGCAGGTGCACCTCCAGGCCGAGCAGGCGTTCCTTCTCCTCCTGGGTGAGGCTGCTGACCGGGATGCCGGTCTGCCGGGACACCACCTCGGCGACGGCCTCGGCGGTGACCTCCAGGTGCTGACCCTCGTCGGCCTGCTGGCCGTCGCCGGCGGCCGCGATCTGCTGCTTCAACTCCACGATGCGGTCGCGCAGTTGCGTGGCCTGCTCGTACTGTTCGTCGGCGACCGCCTGGTCCTTGTCGAGGGTGAGCTGCTCGACCTCGCGCTCCATGGTGCGGACGTCGGTGCCCTTCGTCTTCGCACGCAGCCGCACCCGGGCGCCGGCCTGGTCTATCAGGTCGATCGCCTTGTCGGGCAGCCGGCGGTCGGTCAGGTAGCGGTCGGACAGCTCCACCGCCGCCACCAGCGCCTCGTCGGTGTAACGGACCTGGTGATGCGCCTCGTAGCGGTCGCGCAGCCCGCGCAGGATCTCGATGGCGTCGGGCACGGACGGCTCGGGCACCAGGATCGGCTGGAAGCGGCGGGCCAGCGCCGCGTCCTTCTCCACCCGGCGGTACTCCACCAGCGTGGTGGCCCCGACGACGTGCAGCTCGCCGCGGGCCAGGGCCGGCTTGAGGATGTTGCCGGCGTCCATGGTGCCGCCCTCGCCGCCCGCACCGGCGCCGACGACGGTGTGCAGTTCGTCGATGAAGACGATCAGCCGGTCGGAGTTGGCGCGGATCTCGCCGACGATGTTGTTCAGGCGTTCCTCGAAGTCGCCCCGGTAGCGGGTGCCCGCGACGACGGCGGTCAGGTCCAGGGCGACCACCCGGCGCCCGGCCAGCACGTCGGGCACGTCGCCGTCGGCGATGCGCTGCGCGAGCCCCTCCACCACGGCCGTCTTGCCGACGCCCGCGTCGCCGATCAGCACCGGGTTGTTCTTGCCGCGGCGGGAGAGCACCTCGATGGTCTGCTCGATCTCGTCGTCCCGCCCGATCACCGGGTCGATGCGGCCCTGCCTGGCGAGGTCGGTGAGGTCGCGCGCGTACTTGTCCAGGGTGGGCGTGCCCGTGGACCGGGGCCGTTCCGCGCGGCCCTGCGGCGTCTCGGGGGCCTCGGACGGGCCGGACGGCGTGTAGCGGGCCGAGTTGAGGATGTGCCCGGCGGCGGAGTCCGGGTTCGCGGCGAGCGCGCTGAGCACGTGCTCCGGGCCGATGTAGCCGGTGCCGGCGGCTCGGGCCAGCTCGTGCGCGTCCAGCAGGGCCCGCTTCACGGCCGGGGTCAGGGACAGTGAGGTCGGCGGCGGTGTCTCGCCCGCCGGGTGCTGGACCGGACCGGAGCGCTTGTCGATCTCCTTCGCCAGCGAGTCGGGGTCCGCGCCGGCGCGGCTGAGCAGACTGCGGGTCGGTTCGGCGGCCAGCGCGGCCCGCAGCAGGTGCTGGGTGTCGAGATCCCGGCTGCCGTGCTCGGCCGCGTACTGGGCGGCGCCGCGGACGAGGTCCCGCGCGGGCTGGCTGAGCAGCCGGCCGATGTCGATCTGCCGGGGACTCTGGCGGGGGCCGCCGAAGAAGCGGGCCAGGAATTCACCGAAGGGGTCGCCCTCCGGGCCGAGGTAGCCGCTGGTCATCGTGTTGGGTCCTTCGCTGACGACGTGCCGGAGTCGGGCGGGTAACCCGGACAAAGGGCGCTCATGCCACGATGGCACGTTCTGTTCCGTCGGGCACGTCCAGCGCCCCGCGCCGCGGCCCTGATTCGCCGCCTGAGCGCCGCCCCGCACCGCCCTGGTGGGCCCGGGGCGCCCGCCTCGGTGTTCTGCGCCGGGGGCAGGGCGCTGGTTGCCGGGTGCCCGGGGACGGGTGGCAGGCCCGCGCATGACGCGAACCGCGCCAATTACTATACCGGTATTACTATGACGGCATGGTGCGCACCCCCCTCACTCCCGAAGAGCACGAGCGCGGCGAGCGGCTCGGCAGGCTGCTGCGCGAGGCCCGCGGCGGGCGGAGCATGGCGGACGTCGCGGCCGAGGCCGGCATCTCCGCGGAGACCCTCCGCAAGATCGAGACGGGGCGCGCCCCGACGCCCGCCTTCTTCACGGTCGCCGCGCTCGCCGGTGCCCTCGGCCTGTCGATGGACGAACTGGTCGGACGGTGCGCGCCGCTCGCGGTGTGAGCGGCGGTCGCACGTCACGTTCCGGCAGGATCGGCGTACTCTGCGTCGAGCCCGAAAACTCTCCGTAGCGCCGCCGTAACACGGCTGGTGTTGTCTACGGACCGGAGTCTTCCGGTCTGGCGGGAGTTGGGCGATGGCTGTGGATCAACTCCCTGACATGGTGCGGGAGTTCGCGAACTACCTGAACGGCCTGCTGGGGCGTCTGGACCAGGGCGGCGGCTGGTGCGCGGTGTTCTGGCAGCGTGACCCGGACGGGATGCGGGCGTGCCGGGACGGACGCGAGATGCTGCCCTGGGACGTGGTGGAGGCGCTGCTGCAGGACCTCGCCGCGACGGCCGGGCGGGGGCCCGTGGCCCGCGAGCGGGAGCACGCCCGCGCCCTGCACGCCGCCGCGGTCGCCGCGTACGACGCCCGGCCCGGCGGCCGGGAGGCCCTCGGCGACCGGCTCGACGTCATGTTCCGCGAGCAGCGCTACGCCGCCGAACGCCTGACGGGACTGACCCGCGCCCTCACCCACGCCGCCACCCGGGACGAGGCCGACGCCCTCCGCCTCGACCTCGCCTGGGCCCGCGACGACCACGAGCGAGCCACCGCCCGCTGCCGTGAACTCCGCGCCCGTATGGACGCCGTGCGCCGCCGGTCCGCCGACGGACGTACCGGCCTGCCCCGGACGCCCGCACGGACGGCGGCCGTCGGCGAGCCCCGGGACGATGCCGGCCCCGCGGCCCGCGACATCGCGTCCAGCCCCGGCACGGCGCCGCGCCAGGGTGCTGCCTTCGCGGCGGGGGCCGGGGCCGACGCGGGCGCCGGCTCGACGGGCGGTGCCGTGCCGCGCGCGGACGCCCGGTTCGGGGAGGGTGCGGCGTCCGGGGGAGAGGCTCGGTTCGCGGAGGGCGCTGCCTTCGCGGCCGGGGTCGGGGCCGACGCGGGCGCCGGCTCGACGGGCGGTGCCGTGCCGCGCGCGGACGCCCGGTTCGGGGAGGGGGCCGTTTTCGGTGCCGACGCCGGGGCAGTGCCGGTGGAGGGGGCCCTGCCGGGGGTCGAGGCCAGGCCTGCGGAGGGCGCCGGCTTCCGCGCCGGGGACCGGTTCGCGGAGGGCGCTGCGCTTGGCGGCGACGCCCGCTTCGCGGAGGGTGCGGTGTCCGGCGGCGATGTCCGGTCCGCCCGAGGATTCGCGTCCCAGGTCGGCGTACGCTCCGCCCTCCGGGCTGACGCCCGGTACCCGGAGCCTGCCGACGAGCAGCCGCTCACCCGGGCCGGCGTCCGGTACCCGGAGCCTGCCGACGAGCAGCCGCTCACCCGGGCCGGCGCCCGGTACCCGGAGCGCACCGGCGCCCCGCCCTCGGGGAGGCGCGTCTTCCGGATCGATGCGGCGTACCGGACGGACGTCCTCCCCGCCGATGCCGGCCCCTCCGGCGGTGGCCTCACCGGTGGTGGCCTCGCCGGCGGTGGCCTCGCCGGCGTGCCGCGGCGGCCGGACGCGCGGGTGGGGAACGACGGCGCCGCCCCGCGTCTCCTGGGGCGCGACCGGCCGGGCGCGGAGGCGTCTCCCGGTGGCTCCCCGGGACGCGACCACGCGGAGGTGTTTCCCGGGCGGCTCGGCGCCCCCGAGGCATGGCCCGCGGAAGCCTCCGAAGCCCACGACGTCTCCGAGGCCGTCGGGGCGGTCGGGGCCGCCGAGGCCACCGGGGCCGTCGGGGAACGTCCGAGGCCCGGTCGGGAGGCGTCCGGCTCCACCGCCCCGGTGGAGCAGCCGCCCGGCGACGGCGGCAAGCCGCGCAAGCGGCGTCGGGGCAGCGCCCGGTTCGCCGGGATGGTGGACGAGGACACCGCTCCGGTGACCGTGCCGTCGGCCACCGCGTCGGCCCTGCCCGCGCCGGTCGCGCCGGACGCCGCCGGCACCCGTACCCCACGCGGCGCCCGGTTCGCCGGAGCGGCCGAGGCGGACCACCGGGCACCGGGGGCGCCGCAGCCGCAACCGCAACCGCAGCCCGAGCCGGTGGACGCGGAGGCCGCGCGCGACGTCGCGGCCGCCGTCGAGTCGCTGCTGCGGCTGCGGGCCGAGGGCCGCAGCGGGGAGGCGCACGCCCTGCTCGTCGAGGCGGCCCACTGGCCCCCGGGCCGCTTCCCGCTGCTCGCCGCCGAGCTGCGGCGCGCCGGGCTCGGCGCCGACTGGGCGACGCTGCTGTGGGAGGCCGCGTCGCTGCCCGCCGACCGGCTGGTCGCCGCGGCCGACGCGCTGGTCGCGGCCGGCCGGCACGCGGACGGCGAGCAGATCCTGCGCCAGGGCGTGGTACGGCCCGCCGCCGAGATCGGCGAGGCCGTGCTGGGCCTCGTCGCCGAGGGGCGCCGCCGCGAGGTGCGCGCGCTGCTGGACGCCTACGTCCGCGTCCGCACCCCCGAGGAGGCGGTCCGCAGCGCCGAGCCCGACCCGCCGACCCTCGCCCCGCTGCTGCTCCAGGCCGCGCAGGGGGTGTCCGACGAGCGGCGCTGGGACCTGGTCCACGCCCTCCGGGTCGCCGGCCTCGCCGCCTGACGCCCCGCCCACCGCCCTCACCGGGCCCGCACCGGCCACTCCGCTCACCCACCGGAGTGCGAAACGTGATCGACTCCGCGGGTTGACGACGATGGTCTTGGCAAGGCCGCCCCGGAGGCTTACGTTCATCCCTCTACGACCTGCGTCTACGGGCGTAGAGGCTCTGACGTCCCGTCGAAGGAGCAGCTCATGGCCAACGTCGTACGCGCCGCTCTGGTACAGGCCACCTGGACCGGCGACACCGAGTCCATGGTGGCGAAGCACGAGGAGCACGCCCGTGAGGCGGCCCGCCGGGGCGCGAAGATCATCGGATTCCAGGAAGTCTTCAACGCCCCCTACTTCTGCCAGGTCCAGGAGCCCGAGCACTACCGCTGGGCCGAGCCCGTGCCCGACGGCCCGACCGTGCGCCGTATGCGGGAACTCGCCCGGGAGACCGGCATGGTGATCGTGGTGCCGGTGTTCGAGATCGAGCAGTCCGGTTTCTACTACAACACCGCCGCCGTGATCGACGCCGACGGCACCGTCCTCGGCAAGTACCGCAAGCACCACATCCCGCAGGTCAAGGGCTTCTGGGAGAAGTACTACTTCAAACCCGGGAACGCGGGCTGGCCGGTCTTCGACACCGCCGTCGGCAAGGTCGGCGTCTACATCTGCTACGACCGCCACTTCCCGGAGGGCTGGCGGCAACTCGGCCTCAACGGCGCCCAGCTGGTCTACAACCCGTCGGCCACCCACCGCGGGCTGTCCAGCCACCTCTGGCGCCTGGAGCAGCCCGCGGCGGCCGTCGCCAACGAGTACTTCGTCGCCGCGATCAACCGGGTCGGCGTGGAGGAGTACGGCGACAACGACTTCTACGGCACCTCGTACTTCGTCGACCCGCGCGGTCAGTTCGTCGGCGACGTGGCCGGCGACTCCAAGGAGGAACTCCTCGTCCGGGACCTCGACTTCGGCCTGATCGAGGAAGTGCGGCAGCAGTGGGCGTTCTACCGCGACCGGCGGCCCGACGCGTACGAAGGGCTGGTGCGTCCGTGAGCGAGGAACTGCTGGGCCGCCACCGGGCCGTCCTGCCCGACTGGCTGGCCCTCTACTACGACCGGCCGATCGAGATCACCCACGGCGAGGGCCGTCACGTCTGGGACGCCGACGGCAACAAGTACCTCGACTTCTTCGGCGGCATCCTCACCACCATGACCGCGCACGCGCTGCCCGAGGTCACCAAGGCGGTCAGCGAGCAGGCCGGCCGGATCATCCACTCCTCGACCCTGTACCTCAACCGGCCGATGGTCGAACTCGCCGAGCGCATCGCCCGGTTGAGCGGGATCCCGGACGCCCGGGTCTTCTTCACCACCTCCGGCACCGAGGCCAACGACACCGCCCTGCTGCTGGCGACGACGTACCGGCGCAGCAACGTGATCCTGGCGATGCGCAACAGCTACCACGGCCGCTCCTTCAGCGCGGTCGGCATCACCGGCAACCGCGGCTGGTCCCCGACCTCGCTGTCTCCGCTGCAGACCCTGTACGTGCACGGCGGCGTGCGCACCCGTGGCCCGTACGCCTCCCTCGGCGACGACGAGTTCATCGCCGCCTGCGTCGACGACCTCCAGGACCTGCTCGGCCACACCCGGCCGCCCGCCGCCCTGATCGCCGAGCCCGTGCAGGGCGTCGGCGGCTTCACCTCACCGCCCGACGGCCTGTACGCGGCCTTCCGTCAGGTGCTCGCCGAGCGCGGCGTGCTGTGGATCGCCGACGAGGTGCAGACCGGCTGGGGCCGCACCGGCGACCACTTCTGGGGCTGGCAGGCGCACGGGCAGCACGGCCCGCCGGACATCCTCACCTTCGCCAAGGGCATCGGCAACGGCATGTCCATCGGCGGTGTGGTCGCCCGCGCCGAGATCATGAACTGCCTCGACGCCAACAGCATCTCCACCTTCGGCGGCACCCAGATCACCATGGCGGCGGGCCTCGCCAACCTCGCCTACCTGCTGGAACACGACCTGCAGGGCAACGCCCGGCGGGTCGGCGGGCTGCTCATCGAGCGGCTGCGGGCGGTCGCCGCGCAGCTCCCGCACGTCCGGGAGGTGCGCGGACGGGGCCTGATGATCGGCGTCGAGCTGGTCCGGCCCGGCACGGACGAGGCCGACTTCGACGCGGCGAGCGCCGTACTGGAGGCGGCCCGCGCGGACGGGCTGCTCATCGGCAAGGGCGGCGGCCACCGCACCAGCGCCCTGCGCATCGCCCCGCCGCTGTCCCTCACGGCCGCGGAGGCCGAGGAGGGCGCCGCGATCCTCGAACGCGCTCTGCGGAGCATCCCGTAGCAGCGGGACAGCAGTGCGGGGGGCGAGTGAGCCGAGGGGGCGTGAGTGCGGCGAGCGGACGGGCGTGTCCGTGCCCGGGGGACCGGGCACGGCCGGCCGCTCGCCGCGCGCTCCGGCGCGGGGACCGGGCACGGCCGGCCGCTCGCCGCGCGCTCCGGCGCCCCGGAGGCGAACCGAGCCGCAGAAAAGGGGAACACCGCCCATGACCACCACCTTCGGATCCCTGGAGCGTCCGGAACACCCGGAACAGCCGGAAAACCGGTCACGCCGGGTACACCTGGAACACTTGGAACCGGCCCTGTCGGTCCGCCAGGTGCTGTCGCTGGAACGGGTGCTCGCCGGTGAGCCCGAGGTGGTGGCCGGCGCCGCCCGGCTCGACCGGCCGGTGCGCTGGGTGCACGTCGCCGAGGCGTCCGACGTGGGCGTGATGCTCAGCGGCGGCGAGATGGTCCTCACCACCGGCGTGCTGCTCGCCGGCGACGAGGAGAAGCAGGCCGAGTACATCCGCTCGCTGCACCGCGCGGAGGCCGCCGCCGTCGTCCTGGGCCTCGGCCGGGCGTTCCCCGCCCCGCCGGATGTCATGCGGCGGGCCGCCGAACGGTGCGGGCTGCCGCTGATCGTCCTGCACCGGCCCTTCCCCTTCGCGGAGCTGACGGAGGAGGTGCAGTCCCGGCTGGTGCGGCGGAAGTTCGCCGCGGTCAGCCTCTCGGAGTCGGTGCGCACCGCCCTCACCGGCCTGATCACCGCCGGCGCGCCCCTGCAGCGCCTGCTCGACGAGGTCGCCCAGCACAGCGCCTGCCCCGTCGTCGTCACCAACCTCGCCCACCGGGTCCTCGCCACGGCGGGGGAGCGGCCAGCCGTCGACGACGTGCTGCGCGACTGGGAGCGGATCTCCCGGCAGGCCGGCGGCAACGAGGGCGACGGCTGGATCCGCGCCGAGCTCGGCGGCCGCGGCGAGCGGTGGGGCCGCATCGTGCTGTGCGGCTACCGCGGCGACACCGCCACCGGGCGGCTGCTCGCCGACCGGGCCGCCGAGGCCCTCGTCCTGCACCGGATGCTCGGCTCCAACACGGGCTGCAGCTGGGAGGAGCAGTCCGCGCAGAGCCTGCTGACCGACCTGGTCAGCGGGGTCGTACCGGCGAGGCAGCTGCTGCCGCGGGCGCGTGCGGCCGGGCTGCCGGTCAACCGGCGCGCCTTCGTGCCGCTGGTGGTCCGGGACAAGGACCCCGCCCGGCTCGACCGGGTGCTGCGCATGCTCGGCCTGTCCGGACTGGTCGCCGAACTCGCCGACGGCGCCGTCGCCGTGCTGCTCAGCCTCGCCCGCGACCAGGACGCGCACGCGCTCACCGCGCACTTCGCGGCACGGCTGCGCACCGAGTCGGGGGAGCCGAGGACGGTGGTCGCCGCGGCCGACCCGCGCACCGCCTGGGACGACGTGCCCGCCGGGCTGCGCGAGGCCCAGCACGTCGCCGACGCCGTCGCCGACTCCGCGGCCGCCCTCGACCTGCCGGCCGTCGTCCGGCTGAAGGACGTGCACCTGCGCGGCCTGATCCGGCTGCTGCGCGACGACCCGCACGTGCAGTCCTTCGCCGAACGCGAGCTGGACGGGCTGCTGCGCGGGCCGGACGAGGAGACGGCGGCCCTGCTGTCCGTGCTGCGCACCTACCTCGCCACCGGCCGCAACAAGTCCCGCACCGCCCAGCTCCACCACGTCTCCCGGCCCGCGCTCTACCGGCGCCTGGAGGCCATCCAGGGCCGCCTCGGCGTGGACCTCGACGACTTCGAACAGGCCGCCTCCGTACACATCGCACTCCTCGCGCACGACGCGCAACAGGGCTGAAACACATGATGACCAGGGAAAACGGCGGTGAAACATGGTCCCGCGACAAGGTGACACGGTGGCACGCCGCGGGCCCGCAGACGTGACACGGTGCACCTCAAAGCCCGCCTCCGGACTTCCTAGCCTTCTCGCACACCGAGCGACCGGAGGTCCCGATGAGCCAAGTGATCCGCGCCGCCCTCTTCCAGACCGCGTGGACGGGCGACAAGGAGTCGATGATCCAGGTGCACGAGCAGGCCGCGCGGGACGCGGCCGCGCAGGGCGCCCAAGTCCTCTGCTTCCAGGAACTCTTCTACGGCCCCTACTTCTGCCAGGTCCAGGACAAGGCGTTCTACGAGTACGCCGAGCGCATCCCCGACGGCCCGATCGTCAAGCGCTTCCAGGCGCTCGCCAGGGAGCTGGGCCTGGTCCTCGTCCTGCCGATGTACGAGGAGGAGCAGCCGGGCGTCCTGTACAACACGGCCGCCGTGATCGACGCCGACGGCACCTACCTCGGCAAGTACCGCAAGCACCACATCCCCCAGGTGCCCGGATTCTGGGAGAAGTTCTACTTCCGCCCCGGCAACGCGGGCTGGCCGGTCTTCGACACCGCCGTCGGCCGGATCGGCGTCTACATCTGCTACGACCGGCACTTCCCGGAGGGCTGGCGGGCGCTGGGCCTGGCGGGCGCCGAGATCGTCTTCAACCCGTCGGCCACCTCGCGGGGACTGTCCCGCTACCTGTGGCAGCTGGAGCAGCCGGCCGCGGCCGTCGCCAACGAGTACTTCGTCGGCGCGATCAACCGGGTCGGCGTGGAGAGTTACGGCGACAACGACTTCTACGGCACGTCCTACTTCGTGGACCCGGAGGCCCAGTTCGTCGGCGAGGTGGCGAGCGACAAGGAGACCGAACTCGTCGTCCGCGACCTGGACCTGGCCAAGCTGCGCGAGGTGCGCGACCGCTGGCAGTTCTTCCGGGACCGCCGCCCCGACGCCTACGCCCCGCTGACCGCACCCTGACCGAACCGTTCACCCTGGCAGGAGAGGGACCATGAGCAGCCGTACCGTCATCCGCGGTGGCCTCGTCGTCACCGCGTCCGACGAGATCCACGCCGACGTCCTGATCGAGGACGGCCGTATCGCCGCCCTCGCCGCCTCCGGCACCCCGGCCGCCGACGCCTGGACGGCCGAGCGCGTCATCGACGCGGCCGGCAAGTACGTCATCCCGGGCGGCGTCGACGTCCACACCCACATGGAGCTGCCGTTCGGCGGCACCTCCGCCTCCGACACCTTCGAGACCGGCACCCGGGCGGCCGCCTGGGGCGGCACGACGACGATCGTGGACTTCGCCGTGCAGAGCGTCGGACACTCACTGCGCGAGGGCCTGGACGCCTGGCACGCCAAGGCCGAGGGCAACTGTGCGATCGACTACGGCTTCCACATGATCGTCTCCGATGTGAACCAGGAGACGCTGAAGGAGATGGACCTGCTGGTGGAGGAGGGCGTCACCTCCTTCAAGCAGTTCATGGCCTACCCGGGCGTCTTCTACAGCGACGACGGCCAGATCCTGCGCGCCATGCAGCGCTCCGCCGAGAACGGCGGCCTGATCATGATGCACGCCGAGAACGGCATCGCCATCGACGTCCTCGTCGAACAGGCACTGGCCCGCGGCGAGACCGACCCCCGCTACCACGGCGAGGTCCGCAAGGCCCTGCTGGAGGCGGAGGCCACCCACCGCGCCATCAAGCTCGCACAGGTCGCCGGCGCGCCCCTGTACGTCGTGCACGTCTCGGCCGCGGAGGCGGTCGCGGAGCTGGCCCGGGCCCGCGACGAGGGCCTGAACGTCTTCGGCGAGACCTGCCCGCAGTACCTCTTCCTGTCCACCGACAACCTCGCCGAACCCGACTTCGAGGGCGCGAAGTACGTGTGCTCCACGCCCCTGCGCCCCAAGGAGCACCAGGCCCGGCTGTGGAACGGCCTGCGCACCAACGACCTCCAGGTCGTCTCCACCGACCACTGCCCGTTCTGCTTCACCGGCCAGAAAGAGCTCGGCCGCGGCGACTTCTCCAAGATCCCCAACGGGCTGCCGGGCGTGGAGAACCGCATGGACCTGCTCCACCAGGCCGTCGTCGACGGGCACATCTCGCGCCGCCGCTGGATCGAGATCGCCTGCGCCACCCCGGCCCGCATGTTCGGCCTGTACCCGAAGAAGGGCACCATCGCCCCCGGCGCCGACGCCGACATCGTCATCTACGACCCGCACGCCGAGCAGGTCATGTCCGCGGACACGCACCACATGAACGTCGACTACTCGGCGTACGAGGGCAAGCGCACCACCGGCCGGGTCGAGACGGTCCTCTCGCGCGGCGAACCCGTCATCACCGAGCGGGAGTACACCGGACACGCCGGTCACGGCGTCTACACCCCGCGCTCCACCTGTCAGTACCTCAACTAGGAGTGGCGCCCATGGACTTCGGACTCGTCCTGCAGACCGATCCGCCGGCCACGAAGGTCGTCGAGCTGATGAAGCGCGCCGAGCGCAACGGCTTCACCCACGGCTGGACCTTCGACTCGGCCGTGCTGTGGCAGGAACCGTTCGTGATCTACAGCCAGATCCTCGCCAACACCGAGCGGCTGAAGGTCGGCCCGATGGTGACCAACCCGGGCACCCGCACCTGGGAGGTCACCGCCTCCACCTTCGCCACCCTCAACGACATGTTCGGCAACCGCACCGTCTGCGGCATCGGCCGCGGCGACTCCGCGATGCGCGTGGCGGGCCGCAAGCCCAACACCCTGGCCCGCATCAGCGAGGCCATGAAGGTCATCCGGGCACTGGGCCGCGGCGAGGAGGCCGACCTCGGCGGCGGCACCGTCGTCAGGTTCCCGTGGATCGGGCCCGGCGCCGAAGTCCCCGTCTGGATGGCCGCGTACGGGCCCAAGGCGCTGAAGATGACCGGCGAGGAGGCCGACGGGTTCATCCTCCAGCTCGCCGACCTCTACCTCACCGAGTACATGGTCAAGGCGGTCAAGGACGCCGCCGTGGGGGGGGGGGGGGGGGGGTCGGGGGGGGGGGGGGGTTTGTGCCTCCCCTCGGTCTTTCCCCACGGCCACGCCCTCCAAGGCATCTCCCCCCCTCCTCACACGCGGCG
>NZ_JBVIIE010000041.1:0-83673 GCF_055569945.1 Streptomyces sp. NPDC031340 | reverse complement strand
GGCAACCTCGCCCTGGCCTACGGCCTGATCGCCGCCTCCCGCCAGGCCGACCTGCCCCTCTTCCTCGGCTCCTACCCCATCACCCCCGCCTCCGACATCCTGCACGAGCTGTCCCGGCACAAGAACTTCGGCGTGCGCACCTTCCAGGCCGAGGACGAGATCGCGGGGATCGGGGCGGCGCTGGGCGCGGCGTTCGGCGGATCGCTCGCGGTGACCACCACCTCCGGCCCCGGTGTGGCGCTCAAGAGCGAGACGATCGGCCTCGCGGTGTCGCTGGAACTGCCGCTGCTCGTGATCGACATCCAGCGCGGCGGCCCCTCGACCGGGCTGCCCACCAAGACCGAGCAGGCGGATCTGCTGCAGGCGATGTACGGGCGCAACGGCGAGGCCCCCGTCCCGGTCGTCGCCCCGCGCACGCCCGCGGACTGCTTCGACGCGGCCATGGAGGCGGCCCGGATCGCGCTGGCCTACCGCACGCCGGTCTTCCTGCTGTCGGACGGCTACCTGGCCAACGGCTCCGAGCCCTGGCGCATCCCGGACACCGACGAACTCCCCGACCTGCGGGTGCAGTTCGCACAGGGCCCCAACCACACCCTCGACGACGGCACCGAAGTGTTCTGGCCGTACAAGCGTGACCCGCACACCCTGGCCCGCCCCTGGGCGGTTCCCGGCACGCCCGGTCTGGAACACCGTATCGGCGGCATCGAGAAGCAGGACGGCACCGGCAACATCTCCTACGACCCCGCCAACCACGACTTCATGGTCCGCACCCGCCAGGCCAAGATCGACGGCATCGCCGTGCCGGACGTCGAGGTCGACGACCCGGACGGCGCGGCCACCCTGGTCCTGGGCTGGGGCTCCACCTACGGCCCCATCACCGCCGCCGTGCGCCGGCTGCGCGCCGCCGGGAAGCCCGTCGCCCAGGCCCACCTGCGCCACCTCAACCCCTTCCCGAGCAACCTCGGCACGGTGCTCGCCCGCTACGACAAGGTCGTCGTCCCGGAGATGAACCTCGGCCAGCTCGCCACCCTCATCCGGGCGAAATACCTGGTCGACGCCCACTCCTACAACCAGGTCAACGGCATGCCGTTCAAGGCCGAACAACTCGCCACGGCTCTCAAGGAGGCCCTTGATGCCCACTGAGGCACTCTCCGCGAAGGACTTCAAGTCCGATCAGGAGGTGCGCTGGTGCCCCGGCTGCGGTGACTACGCGATCCTCGCCGCGGTCCAGGGCTTCATGCCGGAACTGGGCCTGGCCAGGGAGAACATCGTCTTCGTCTCCGGCATCGGCTGCTCCTCCCGCTTCCCGTACTACATGAACACCTACGGGATGCACTCCATCCACGGCCGCGCCCCCGCCATCGCCACCGGCCTGGCCACCTCCCGCCGCGACCTGTCCGTCTGGGTCGTCACCGGCGACGGCGACGCCCTCTCCATCGGCGGCAACCACCTCATCCACGCCCTCCGCCGCAACGTCAACCTCAAGATCCTGCTCTTCAACAACCGCATCTACGGCCTCACCAAGGGCCAGTACTCACCCACATCCGAAGTCGGCAAGATCACCAAGTCGACGCCGATGGGCTCGCTGGACGCCCCCTTCAACCCGGTCTCCCTCGCCCTCGGCGCCGAAGCCTCCTTCGTCGCCCGCACGGTGGACTCCGACCGCAAGCACCTCACCGAGGTACTGCGCCAGGCCGCCGCCCACCCCGGCACCGCCCTCATCGAGATCTACCAGAACTGCAACATCTTCAACGACGGCGCCTTCGAAGCCCTCAAGGACAAGCAGCAGGCCGAGGAAGCCGTGATCCGCCTCGAACACGGACAGCCCATCCGGTTCGGCACCGGCCTGTCCAAGGGCGTCGTGCGCGACCCGGCCACCGGCGACCTGAAGGTCGTCGAGGTCACCCCCGGCAACGAAGCCGACATCCTCGTCCACGACGCGCACTCCACGTCCCCCACCACCGCGTTCGCCCTGTCCCGCCTCGCCGACCCCGACACCCTGCACCACACCCCGATCGGCGTCTTCCGCGACATCGAACGCCCCGTGTACGACGAGCTGTTGTCCGAGCAGTCGGAGCGGGCCGTCGAACTGCACGGCAAGGGCGACCTCGCCACTCTGCTCACCGGCAACGACTCCTGGACCGTGGAGACCTCATGACCTACGTCATCGCCCAGCCCTGCGTCGACATCAAGGACAAGGCCTGCGTCGACGAGTGCCCCGTGGACTGCATCTACGAGGGGCCGCGCAAGATGTACATCAACCCCGACGAATGCGTGGACTGCGGGGCCTGCGAGCCCGCGTGCCCGGTCGAGGCGATCTTCTACGAGGACTGCCTGCCCGACGAGTGGGCCGACTATCTCACCGCCGAGCGGGACGTGTTCGCCGTGATCGGGGCGCCCGGTGGCGCGAGCGCGGCCGGACCGCTGGCCGAGGACCACCCGATCGTCGAGGACGAGCCGGTCCGGGTGGGTTGAATGCCCAGGTGAGGGTGGTAACGAGCGTTCGCTTCAGTGTGGCTTCCCCGGTCCTTCAGCGGAGTCGGGCAACGTGCTCTCCGTCAAGCGCACGTGCCCAGCAAGCCTTCCGCAGAGCCGCCGGACACCGCCGCAGAGGAAGTCCATGGACACCTACACCCCCACGTACGCCCCCACGTACACCCCCACGTCCCCCTCGTTCCTCGGGCCCCACCACCTGGTCCACCGGCCGGGCAGCCCCGAGGCCTTCATGTTCAAAGCGACCGCGCCGGTTCGGCAGAACTTCGCCTTCTCCGCGCAACTGCCCGAAGAACACCCGCTCTTCGGCGACTCCGTGTCGCGGTACCACGACCTGCTGTTCCCCATCGAGTCGCTGCGCCGGACGATGCTGTTCGCGGCCCGCCGTTACTTCAGGGTGCCGACGGGCCCGCGCCCCGTGCTGGCCTCCGCCGGTGCCACGATCACGGGTCCGGACGCCTGGCGCCGCGACGGCGCCGGGAGCAGGATCGCCCTTGATCTCGGTATGACACCGCTCGACGTGGTCGGCGGCGTGCCGCGCGGCCTGGAGTGCGAGGCCACCGTCTCGATCGACGGCGAGCGCTGCGGAACCGCCTCGGCGCGGCTGGTCTTCCCCGTCCAGGGGGTCCGCCCCGGCGGTCCCACGCTCGGCCGGCCGGACGGCGAGGAGCCGGCGGCCGCCCGGGGCGGCGTCCCGGCGTCTCCCGGTGTGCCGCTGCCCGAACAGGTGGGGCATCTCGACAGCCGGCACGTCCTCGTCGGACTGCCCGCCTACGCCGCGGCGGAGGGCGGCGACGGCCTGGTCTTCGCCGTCCACGCACCGGCGGTCGCCGAGGTGCCGGCCGAGATGCCTGGCGAGGTGCCCGGCGAGGTGGAGCCGACGCTGTTCCTGGAGCTGTCCCGCCAGGTGGGGCTGCTCGCCGCCGCCGAACTGCGCGGTTTCGTGCCGACGTACGCCGTGCTGTCCCGGTGGCAGGCCTCGTTCGAGGGCGTCGCCGCGCCGGACCTGCCGCTGCGCTGCGTGGTGCGCGAGGAGGCGCGCCGTGCGGACGGGCGGGTGTCCCGGGACGCGGAGGGCCGGCCGGTGGTCGGCCTGCGGATGACGTTCCTCCAGGGCGGCCGGGTCGTGGCGCGGGTCTCCGCGGCCGTGCTGCAGGACTGCTGAGGCGCGCGATGAGATACCGCGTGCTCGGCCCCGTGCACATGTCGCCCCGTACGCCGTCCGCGGCCAAGCCGCGCGCGGTCCTGGCCACCCTGTTGGTGCAGAGCAACACGGTGGTGTCGACCCACACCCTGATCGACGAGCTGTGGGGTTCCGAACCCCCGCGCACGGCCACCACCACCCTCCAGGTGTACGTCTCCCAGCTGCGCAAGGCCCTGCTGGCGGCGCCCGGCGACGACCCGGCCGGGACGGACGCGGCGGAGGCGGACACGGCACAGCCGCTGCTGACCCGGCCGCCCGGCTACCTGATGCGGGTGGCCCCCGGTGATCTGGACCTGTCCGTCTTCGAGTCGCTGCGGGCGGAGGGCCGGGCCGCTTACGGCAGGGGCGAGTACCAGGCCGCCTCGCAGGCGCTGAGCCGTGCGCTCGGGCTCTGGACGGGGCCCGCGCTGTCGGGCATCCCGCACGGACCGTCGCTGCAGACCTCCGCGATCAGGCTGAACGAGTTGCGCGCCGAGGTGCTGGAGCAGCGGATCTCCGCGGATCTGCGGCTCGGGCTGCACCAGGAGCTGATCGGCGAGCTGATGGCGCTGGCGCACGAGCATCCGCTGCGCGAGGCGCTGCATGGTCATCTGATGGTGGCGCTCTACCGTTCGGGCCGGCAGTCCGACGCCCTGCAGGTCTACCGGCGGGCGCGGCGGTCGCTGGTGGACGAACTGGGGGTGGACCCCGGACCGGTGCTGCGCGGGCTGCAGGAGCGGATCCTGGCCTCCGATCCCTCGCTGGCCTGGCGCGGCGAGCCCGGGCGTCGGCTCGTACCGGTCGGCGGCCCGGACGACCGCCCGGCCGAGGGGTCCGCGACGGACGCTCGGTCCGGGGCAGACGCGAGGTCCGCGAGAGACGCGGGGCCAGCGGGGCCCGCGGGGTACCCGGAGCCCACGGTGTGGCTGCCGCCCGCCGTGGCCGACTTCACCGGGCGCGAGGAGCAACTGGCCGACGGCGAGGAGCTGTTGGCGGACGAGTCGCCCGGCCGGAACAGGGTGCTGCTGCTGTCGGGCCGGGCGGGCGCCGGCAAGACCGCGCTGGCGGTGCGGTTGGCGCACGGCGCGGCGAGCGGGTTTCCCGACGGGCGTGTCCTGGTGACGTTGCGGGACGCGGGCGGGCGGGCCGTCGAACCGAGGACGGCGCTGACGACCCTGCTGCGCCGGCTGCGCGGGCCGCGCGCGGCCGGAGCGGGAACGGACTCGGGGACGGAGCCGTTGCCGTCGTCCGAGGCGGAACTCGCGGAGCTGCTGCACCGACGCACCGCGGGCCGCAGGATGCTGTTCGTCCTGGACGACGCGGTCTCGGAGGCTCAGGTCCGGCCGGTGCTGTCGGCCGTGCCGGACAGCATGGTGATCCTGACGAGCCGTCATGTGCTCGGCGCGCTGGGCAACGTGCGGCGGCTGACCCTCGACGTGCTGTCCGCGCCGGAGGCCGAGGCGCTGCTCATGGCGTGCGGCGGCCAGCGGATGCGGGACGACGCGGAGGCGGCGCGCGAGATCGCCCGGCTGTGCGGCCGGCTGCCGCTCGCGCTGCGGGTGGCAGCCGCCGGACTCGCCGCCCGCCCGCACTGGACCGCCGCCGGGCTCGCCCGCCGGCTGCGTGACGAACGGACACGGCTGGCCGCGCTCGCGCTGGGCGATCTCGACGTACGCAGCAGCCTGCTCACCGCCTACCGGGACGTGGACGAGGAGGCCCGGCACGCCTTCCGGATCCTCGCGCTGACCTCGCTGCCCGACTTCTCCCTGTGGAGCGCGGCCGCGCTGCTCGGCACGGACCTGGCGGAGGCCGAGCGGCTCACCGAGGAACTGGTGCAGGCCCATCTGCTGGAGGCGCGGCGCCGGCCCGGCCGGCCGGGCCCCGTGCGCTACGGCTTCCACGCGCTGCTGCGCTCGCTGGCCCTCGAGGTGCCGGCCGGGGAGGACCCGCGGGAGGGCGCCGCGGCCGTGGAGCGGCTGTGCCGTGCGTTCCTGGCGCTGGCCGGACACGCGGACGCGCGGCTGACGCCCGGCCGGAACCGGCTCGCGCACGAGGCCGAGCCCCCGCCCGGGGTCTTCCCCGAGGAGGTGGTCGGCAGCGCGCCGCTGCGGTGGTTCCAGGAGGAGTCCGCGGGCCTGTCGGAGGCCGTACGGCAGGCCCACGCGGCCGGCTCGTGGGGCCTGTGCTGCGCCCTGGCCTCGGCCTCGGCCGGCTACTACGAGGCGGGCGCCCTGTGGGACGAGTGGGAGTCCTCCCACCGCCTCGCGCTGGACGCGGCCCGCCGGTCCGGCGACGTCCACGCGGAGGCCGTCGTCCTGCGGTCCCTGGGCGACCTGGACTGGCAGCGCCAGCAGACGTCGGCGGCGATCGACCGGTACCGCCTCGCCGGGGAGTTGTTCACCCGGCACGGCGACCGGGCGGCGGCGGGCCGCTGCCTGTCCGCGGAGGCGGACGCGCTGCTCGGGACGGGGCGGATCGCGCAGGCCGGACGGGCCTACGCGCACGCCCTGTCGGTGAGCCGGCCGGCCGGCGACGCGCGCGGCACGGCCGAGTCGCTGCGCGGACTGGCGCTGGTGGCGGTGCGCGAGGGCCGCCACGACGAGGCGCTGGCCCGCCTGGCGGAGTGCGAGAACGCTGCGCGCTTCGCGGGCGACCGCCGGTGGACCGAGTACGCCCGCCGCACGGCGGCCGCCCTCCGTACGGCCCTCGGCTCCGGCCGTCCGGGCACGGCGACCGCGATGCCCCTCGAAGTCCGCCCCGGGGTCTGGCTGTTCTGCCCGTCCGAACCGGCCCGGCGAGCGGCCTGAGGCCCCGTCCCGCCCGATGCCGGACACCGCCCCCGGCACCGGGCGGGCGCCCCGCCGCAGACGCGGACACGCGCCCCGTCCCGGCCACACCCGCCGCCACGGCCCGGCGCGAGACGCACACCCTCCCGCCACCAGGCACGCACCTCCCCGCAGACACGGACACGCGCCCCGTCCCGGCCACACCCGCCACCGCGACCCCGCACCAGACGGACGCCCTCCCGCCACAGGCCGCACACCTCCCCGCAGACACGGACACGCGCCCCGTCCCGGGCACCCCCGTCGCCGCGACCCCGGGCGAGACGGTGACCCTCCCGCCACCAGGCCGCACACCTCCCCGCAGACACGGACACGCGCCCCGTCCCGGGCACCCCCGTCGCCGCGACCCCGCACCAGACGGACGCCCTCCCGCCACCAGGCCGCACACCTCCCCGCAGACACGGACACGCGTGCCATCCCGGCCACACTCTCCACCGCGCGGCCCCGCACGAGACGGTGACCGTCGACCCGACGGGCGGCCTCGCGGCGGACGGCACGGGGTCGCTCTCGCCGGTACCTACCACTGCCTCGGTATCTGTCTCCCTGTGCGGCTCCGCCGTGCGGGCGTCAGCCGCTCGCGCCCGGCAGCCGATGCCGGCACGCAGCCACCGGCGCCCGCGCATACGGAACCCGTCTCACCATCCGTCGGCGGCTGCCGTCTCCCGCTCGTCGGCCGGCTCCCGGTCGGCCAGTGCCGTCAGCACGGCGTCGACGATTCCCGGGTCGAGTGCCGTGGCCGCCGCTGTGTCCCCGGTGCGGCCGAAGCCCGCGTCCTCGACGGCGACGGCGACGGCGTAGCGGCCGCCGAGCGACCACGTGCGGAAGGCCCATCTGCCGACCGGCGCGGGGGTGCCGTCGGGGCGCAGCACGGCCCGGGGCGCCCGGTCCGGGGTGAAGCCGAAGTCCGTGAAGCGGAAGCGCAGGCCGAGGCCGAGGGCCTTGCTGTAGGCCTCCTTCAGGGTCCACAGCCGGAGCACGGCGGGGTTGCGTTCCGCGAGCGGCAGGGCCTCGACGCGTTCCAGTTCGTACGGGGTGCACACGTGCCGGCCCAGCCCCGGGCCGTAGAGGACCCGCTCGGCGGGCTCGGCGTCGACGCCGATCGCGCCGTCGGCGGCCAAGCCGACCAGCAGCAGGCCGTCGGTGTGGCTGAGGCTGACCTGGACGCCGTCGTAGCCGCGCAGGAAGGGGCGCCCGGTGAGGCCGTAGCCGATCTCGACCGACTCGGGCGGTACGCCCAGCGCGACCGCCGCCGCGTACTTCAGCAGCACGCGCGAGGCGGCGAACCGGCCGCGGACCTGCGGGTGCGTCAGCTCCGTGTAGCGCTCCCAGTCCCGGCCCAGGAGCGCGCGCAGCCGCGGCAGGCCCGCCCGCTCCGGCCGCCAGGCGTCCTGGCGGGCGAACAGCACCGCGGCCCCGTGCCGGTCCAGGTCAGCGCGTACTCTGCCCCAGTCCCCCGACGGGCCGCGGATCGCGATCGGCTCCCCCAGCGTCCGGCCTCCCGGGCCCCAGTGCCGAGGCGACGGGATCGCCGTCTGCAGCGGCAGCGCCGTCGGTGCTGCCGCTGCCGTCGGTGCTGTCGGTGCCGTCATCAAATGCCTCCATCGTGTCGTGGAGATCGGACAGCACGTCGGCAGCGGTCGCGCCGTCGATCACCCGGTGATCGAAGGTGAGGCCGAGCCGCATCACGGGCGCGGGCACCACGACGCCGTCGCGCACCACCGCGCGGTCCACGACCCGGCCCGCGCACAGGGTCACCGCGGTGCCGCCGGCCGAGTGGAAGCCGTCCACGGTGCGATGGCCGAGCGAGCTGACCGAGACGGTGCCGAACACGCCGGCGCGTCGGCGCGGATCGCGCAGCGCCGCGGCGAACGCGGCCCGGCCGAGCGGCACCGGGAGCCGGCCCAGCATCCGTACGCCCTTGAACTCGGGCAGTTCGGCGGCCTGTTCGCCCCGGTAGCGGTCGACGCGGTCCTGGATCTCGCCCAGGGTCGCCGACTCCAGGCCGGGCACGAGCGCCGAGAGCACGGTGCGCTCGCCGTCGACGGGCCGGTCCAGGGCGAGCTTGGCGGTGACGCCGTCGAAGCGGACGGTCCTCGGGCGGCGCAGCGGGCCGGGCCAGCCGGGGGCCATCGCGGCGTTGGCCTCGGGGTGGCGGTCGAGGACCCGGCCGGCGGCGTACAGCAGGTAGCTGACGACCGAGTAGCGGCGGCCGGCCGCGCGGGCGGCGGCGCGGTGCGCCTGGACGCGGGTCATGTCGATGTCCGTGTCCAGGTGTACGGGCCGCTGGGCCGCCGCCCACTCCAGGAAGTACAGGGTGTGGCGGCGGCGCCGTTCGGCGGTGACGGTGGGGGTCACCCGAGCACCGCCAGTTCGTAGATCTCCTTCAGGCTGCGGGCCTCCAGGACCCTGCCGACCGCGATCTTGCGGCCGACGGCGGTCTCCAGGGCGGTGACGAGCTTGAGGAGGTACAGCGAGTCCCAGTCGGGGAGTTCGTCGAAGTCGGCGGCCTCCTGCCCGGCGGCGAGCGGGATGCCGATCTCCTCGTCGACGAGCCGGACGTAGTCGTCCAGGGTGAAGCCGCCTGCGGCGGGCGCGGGGACGGTGCTGTCGACGCTCATCAGGTCTCTCCTTCATGGACGTCCCGGCCTTCAGGTCGGGGTGGGGGTACCTCCCGCTTGCGGGGGAGGAACGAAGCTCCAGCGGAGCAGGGCAGGGAGGGCCGGTTCGCCACCACAGCGCACTGGTATCTGCCCCCAACTGCTGTCAGGACTTCACAAGCTGACGCCGTAGCATGTGAACTGTGAAGGCCACCCATGTGAAGCGGGCGTTCAAGTACCGCTTCTGTCCGACCGATGCGCAGGCGGCCGAACTGTCGCGCACCTTCGGGTGCGTGCGGAAGGTCTACAACCTGGCCCTCGCGGCGCGCACGGAAGCGTGGACGAGGCAGGAACGGGTGAACTACAACCAGACGTCGGCAATGCTGACGGCCTGGAAGAAGACCGAAGAGCTCGCGTACCTCAACGACGTCTCCTCCGTTCCGCTCCAACAGGCTCTCCGGCACCTCCAGACGGCGTTCACCAACTTCTTCGGCAAGCGCGCCAAGTACCCGCGCTTCAAATCGCGGAAGAAGTCGCGGAAGTCGGCGGAGTACACCACCAGCGCGTTCCGGTTCCGGGACGGCAAGCTGACGCTGGCGAAGATGACGGAGCCGCTCGACATCGTGTGGTCCCGTCCGCTTCCGGAGGGTGCGTCGCCGTCCACGGTGACCGTGTCGCAGGACGCGGCCGGACGCTGGTTCGTGTCCATGTTGTGCGAAGACCCGTCCGTCCAGCCGCTCCCCTCCACCGGCACGGCCGTCGGTATCGACGTCGGGCTCGATCACCTGTTGACCCTCTCGACCGGGGAGAAGGTCTCCAACCCCCGGCACGAACGGCGTGACCGTGTCCGCCTCGCCAAGGCCCAGCGTCGGCTTGCCCGTAAGGCCCAGGGTGACGGAGCGAACCGGGGCAAGGCGCGCCGGAAGGTCGCCAAGGTCTACGCCCGCATCGCCGACCGCAGACGTGACCACCTGCACAAGCTCACCACTCGGCTCGTTCGTGAAAACCAAACGATCGTGATCGAGGACCTCGCCGTCCGGAACATGGTGAAGAACGGCAGCCTGGCCCGCGCCATCAGCGATGCCGCCTGGTCGGAGTTCCGGAGCATGCTGGAGTACAAGGCCCGATGGTACGGCCGCGAAGTGATCGCGATCGACCGCTGGTTTCCCTCTTCTCAGCTGTGCTCCGACTGCGGCACCGTGCAGGGCAAGATGCCGCTGAGCGTCCGCGAGTGGACGTGCGACTGCGGGAGGACCCATGACAGGGACGTGAACGCGGCGAAGAACATCCTGGCCGTCGGGCTGACGGCGTCTGTCTGTGGAGCTGGTGTAAGACCTCAACGGAGCACTCCGGGCGGGCAGTCGGCGATGAAGCAGAAACTCCTACGGCGCGAGCCCTAGGAATCCCCCTCCTTCAGGAGGGGGAGGAAGTCAAATCTTCTCCAGGGCGAAGCCGGCCTTGATCCACTTGCTGGACTCGACGGCGACCGCGAGGGCCTTCTCGCCGTCGGACATCCGCTCCAGCAACTTCTCGATCTGCAGGAAGGGCAGGGCGTTTCCGTTGTTGCCGGTGTCCGCGACGCAGCTGATGTCCTCGGCGGCGGGCACGTCGAGTTCCTCGGTGATGCGGCGGGTCATCCGGCCGGACAGCTGCGGCGGCAGCAGATAGTCCAACTGGTCGGCCTCCCAGTCGAGTTCGCCGAGCATCTCCCAGAGGATCTCGACGGCCATGACGGGCACGGACTCCTCGATGGCCTTGTAGTCCTCGGTGAGGGCCTGCCGGTCGTCGTACCGGTCGGCGAGCCCGAACCACTCGATGACCTGGCCCGGCGCGCGGCCGAGACCGGTGAAGCGGTTGAGGACGTGGCGCAGCGCGAGACGCTGTCCGCGCGGCTCGGCGGTGACGACGGCCGCGCCGGCGCCGTCGCCGAACAGGACGTAGTTGACGAGGTCGCCGGGGGCGGCGCCGGCCACGTCGCGCTGGAGGTCGAGGTGCTTGCTGCACACGTCGCCGCCGATGACGAGTCCGGTGCGGTACTGGCCGGAGGCGATCATCGTCTGCGCCAGGCCGAGGGCCTGTACGGCGCCGGCGCAGCCGGACTGGAGCTGGAAGGTGGGCACCTGGTCCAGTCCGAGCTGGTCGGCGACGTGGTTGACGGTGGCGGGCATCAGGGTGTCGGGGGTGGCCGTGCCGAGGACGAGGAACTCGATCTCGGACGGGTCGACGTCGGGGGCGGCGAGCGCCTTCTCGGCGGCCTGCGCGCAGAGGTCGGCGAGCGACCAGCGGACCACCCCGGTGCCGAGGTCCCGGGCGAAGTGCCGGGTCCTGGTGCCGATGAAGACCTCGATCCACTCCTCGTTGATGCCGAGCACCTTGGACAGGGTGGCGTTGTCCACCGGGTCACCGGGCAGCGCGGTGCCCAGGGAGGCGAGATGGGCCGTGACAGCCGTCGGGGTGGTCATGCCGTCCTCTCTTCTTCCATCAGCTCCCGCTGGTCCGCCGCCTCGGCGGGGCCCGCGGGACCGGGGGCCGCCGCGCCGGACTCCCGTAGGAAGGCGACGAGTTCGCCGACGGAGGAGAGGCGGGGCAGCAGGTCCTGGACCGTCACGGCGCCGATGCCGGTGAGCCGGGACTCCAGCCGGTTCTTGAGCTCCATGATCATGACGGAGTCGAAGCCGAGATCCTCGTAGAGCCGGTCGTGGGGGCCGATCTCGGCGTCGGTGTAGCCGCCGACGGTCCGGACGGCGGCGAGGACGGCGTCCTCGACGGGGTCCGCCGGTCCGCCGGGCCGGTTCAGGGTGAGGACGGCGGCGGGCGCGTGCTGGGGCTGCGGCTCCCGGTGTCCCGCGAACGCCCGGTCCGCCGGCTCGTCGGCGGTCGCCCGGCCGCGCACCGGATTCCTCGCCCAGTAGCGGTGCTGCGTCGAGAACGCGTACGGCGGCAGCGGGTGCGGGACCCGTTCCCCGGGCTCGTACACGGCGTCCCAGTCGGGTTCGACGCCGCCCCGGTACAGCTCGGCGAGGGCCTCGGCGAGGTCCCGGCCGGCGGACTCGGGGCCGCGCACCGGCAGCACGTGCGCCGGGCCCGCGCCCGGGCCCGCGGCGGGGCCGGGCAGGCGGCGCACCATCCCGGAGAGCACCGGCCGGGGACCGGTCTCCACCAGGTGGGTCGGGCCGTCGGCGAGGAGCGCGGCGGCCGCGTCGCCGAACAGCACCGGGGCGCCGATGTGTTCGACCCAGTACGCGGCGTCCATCGCCTCGCCGTCGAGCACCCGTCCGCGGACGGTCGAGTACAGCGGGATCTCGGGCACTCCCCCGCCGACCTCCTCGGCGATCTCCGCGAAGCGGTCCAGGACGGGCCGCATCAGCGGTGAGTGGAAGGCGTGCGAGACGGTCAGGCGGCGGGTGTCGACTCCCTCGGCCCGCAGTTCGGCGGCGATCTTCTCCAGGGTCTCCAGGTCACCGGAGAGCACCGTGGACGTGGGGCCGTTGACCGCGGCGACGCCGACCAGGGGTTCCTGCTCGATCCGGGCCGCCAGCCGCGCGCCGGGGGTGCGGACGGCCAGCATGCCTCCGCCGGCCGGGAGTTCCTGCATCAGGGCGCCGCGGGCGGCGATCAGCCGGGCGGCGCCGTCCAGCGGGAGCGCCCGGGCCAGGACGGCGGCGGCGAACTCGCCGACGCTGTGGCCGAGGAGCATCTCCGGGTGCACGCCGAGTTCCATGAGGGTCCGGCCGAGGGCGTAGCCGACGGCGAACAGGGCGGGCTGCGTCCACTGCGTGTCGTGGACGGCGTCGTCGCCGGCCAGGACCAGGTCGCGCACGGACTTGCCGGTGTGCGGCAGCAGTGCGGCGTCGGCCTCGTCGAGGAAGTGCCGGTACAGCGGCGACTGTTCGTACAGTGCGGCGGTCATCCGCGGGTACTGCGAGCCCTGCCCGGTGAACAGGAAAGCGGTGCGGGGCCGTTCGGCGGGTCTGGCGGAGAGCCGGGCCAGCAGATCCGGGTCGGTGGCCGACTCCCGCAGCCGGGCGACGAGTTCGCGGGTGTCGGTGGCCGCGGCCGCGAAGCGGTGGCGGTGTCCGGCCTTGACCCGGTTGCTCGACCTGGCCAGCGGGCCGAGCGGTACCCGGCGGGCCGCAGCCGCGTCCGCCTGGGCCAGCAGGTTGCGGCGCAGCGCGTCGGCGTTCGGCGCGGTGAGGGTGAACACGGCGGCGCCGATGCCGCCAGGCGCGGCGCTGTTCGCCGGTCCGGGGCGCGCGGCGTGTACGGGCGCGGACTCCAGGACGGCGTGGGCGTTGGTGCCGCCCATGCCGAAGCTGCTGAGCCCGGCGACGACGGGGCCGGCGGGCAGCCGCAGCGGTGCCTTGAGCAGCCGCAGGCCGTGGTCGCGGAGTTTCAGCCGCTTGTTCTCCTTGGCCGCGAAGCGGCTGGCGGGGACGATCCGGTGGTGCAGGGACAGCGCGACCTTGATCAGTCCGGCGATGCCGGCGGCGCCCTCGGTGTGGCCGAGGTTGCCCTTGACCGAGCCGAGTGCCATGGGCTTCGCGGCGCGGCCGGCGTGGTGGTGGCCGAGCGCCTTGACCTCCATCATGTCGCCGAGGGCGGTGCCGGTGCCGTGCGCCTCGGTGAAGACCACGTCGGAGGGCTCGACGCCGGCCCTGCGGTAGGCGGCGCCGAGCACCTCCTGCTGGGCCCACCGGTTGGGCGCGGTCAGCCCGTTGCTGCGGCCGTCCTGGTTGACGGCGGTGCCGCGGACGACGGCGTACACGCGCTGGCCGTCGGCGACCGCGTCCCGCAGTCTGCGCAGCACGACCACGCCGACGCCCTCGCCGCGGCCGATGCCGTCCGCCTCGGCGCTGAACGGCTTGCAGCGCCCGTCGGGGGCGGACAGCCCGGCCTGCGTGTAGAAGATCGACAGGGCCGGGGTGAGGGCCACGTTGACGCCGCCGACGAGCGCGTGGTCGCACTCCTCGGCCAGCAGCGCGTTCGCCGCGAGGTGGACGGCGACCAGCGAGGAGGAGCAGGCGGTGTCGACGGCGAGGCTGGGGCCCTTGAGGTCGAGGTGGTACGAGATCCGGTTGGCGGTCATGCAGTAGCCGTTGCCGGAGCCGACCTGGGCGGTGACGTTGCCGTAGTCGGTGAGGTGCAGTTGCGCCCACTCGTTGCCCATGATGCCGACGAACACCCCGGTCCGGCTGCCGGCCAGGGTCCGCGGCGGGATGCCCGCGTCCTCGACGGCCCGCCACGCGGCCTGCAGCAGCAGCCGCTGCTGGGGGTCCATGGCCGCCGCCTCGCGCGGGGAGACGGTGAAGAACTCGTTGTCGAAGGCGTCCGGGTCGGCGATGAAGCCGCCCTCGGTGGTGTTGGAATGCCCGTCGTCCCCGGTGGCCGAGTAGAACTCCTTGGCGTCCCACCGCAGCCGGGGCACCTCCCCCACTCCGTCCGCGCCGCGCATCAGCAGGTCCCAGTAGGCGCCGGTGTCGGGCGCCCCCGGGAATCTGCAGTCGATGCCGACGATGGCTATGGGCTCCATCAGGCGCCGCCGTCCTTCGCGGCCTGGGCGGCGAGTTCCTCCACGAGGTGGCCGGCGAGCGCGTGGACGGTCGGGTAGTCCCAGGCCGCGGTGGGCTCCATCACGACGTCGAAGTCGTCCTCGATGTCCCCGCACAGGCTGAGCGCGGCGACGGAGTCGAGGCCGTACTCGGCGAGGGGCACGTCCGGGTCGATCTCGGCGGGGCTCCGCTTGAGGTAGAGCGCGATGCGCTCGGCCAGCCACGTGGTCAGGGACTCGGTGGTGGGTCCGGTGGTGGGAACGGACATGGTGCACTCCTCGCGAGGGTGAGCGGTTGTCGCGTGCTGTCGTGTGGTGGTCCGGTGGCCGCCGCGGACGGGCGCCGTCCGTCGCCGACGGGTGTCGGCAGGGGCGTATGGGGTCGTCCGGGTGGACGGCGTCGTCCGGGGCGGCAGGCCGGTGTGCGTCAGCCGGCGAGCGGGGTGTCGTACAGGTCGTAGCTGGTGCGGGCGTGGAATCTGCGCAGGACTTCCTCGTGCATGCGGTCGTCCACGGACGCCGGGAGGGCGGCGGGGCGCCGGCCGAGCCGGCGGGCGAGCCGGTGCAGAGCGGCGGCGAGCCAGGCCGGGTCGGCGAGGAACGCGTCGCCGCCGTCGTGGGACGCCTGCTGCCAGACGCCGATCGTGGCGGCGGCCGCGAGCAGGGCGGCGTAGCGGTCGGCGAGGGCGAAGGCGGCGGGGCCGGCGAGGGCCGTACGGTCCTCGGGGGCGAGCGCGCGGCTCGCCTCCCGCAACCGGCCCAGCTCGTCAACCAGTTGCAGGGTGAGCCCCTGGACGGCCCGTTCCTCGGGCGAGGCGCCGGGCAGCCGGTCCAGGGCGGCGACCAGGGTGGCGCTGAGCCCGTCCCGTCCGCTCGCCAGGGTGAGCCGGTCGTAGGGGAGGCCGGGCAGGTCCGTGCGCGGCTGGAAGAGTTCCGCGGGGGCGGGTTCGTCGCCGAACCAGGAGCGCCGGGCGAGCCGGGACAGCTGGGGGATGATGGTGGCCTGGCAGGCGGCGGAGCCGGCGTGGCCGAGGCTGAGCACCGGCAGGTCCCGCAGGTGTTTCTGGAAGATGCCGTGCTCGCCGTCGCGGATGTAGAAGCGGGCCCCGAGGACGACGGACAGCTCGTGCGTCGCCTCGGCGAGCACCTTCGGCACGAGGTACTTGGTGGCGGCGGCGAAGACGCTGGTCTGCTCGGGCAGCAGGTGCACCGCCCGGGTCGCGGCCAGCGACAGGCTGTCGCAGGTCAGCAGGTCGGTGAAGGCCCCGGACAGGGTGCTTCTGGCATGCGGGATCTCCATGACGGACTTGCGGTAGAGCCGTCGGCCCAGCGCGAAGCGGACGACGGTCCGCAGGGCCGTGTCGGTGGTGCCGACGGCCATGCCGGGGAGCGCGGAGCGGGTGATCTGGAAGGCGCGCAGGGCGGTCTCCACGCCCTTTCCCTCCTCGCCGACGAGGGCCGAGGCGGGCACCGGGGTGCCGTCGAAGCGGAGTCCGGACAGCAGGCAGCCGCGCACGCCGACGGCGTCGTAGCGGGGCAGCACCTGCCAGGAGTCCGGGTCCGGGCCGTCGCGTTCGACGAGGAGCACGGAGTGGCTGCGGCTGCCCGGCGCGGGACTGGTGCGGCTGAACAGGACCCAGGCGTCGGCGCGGCCGGCGTTGTTGATGACCTGCTTGGCGCCGTGCAGCCGGTATCCGCCGCCGTCGGCGGGGCGGGCCTCGAACTCGTTGCGCACGAAGTCGTTGCCGTGCGCGAGTTCGTGGTAGGCGACCGACACCTTGCCGCCGCCGGTGAGGATCTTCGCGAGCCGGGCGCGCTGCGCGGCGTCCCCGGAGGTCCAGACGTTCACGGCGGCCATGAAGGAGGTCACGCCGTAGCCGAGGCCCAGGGCGACGTCGCGGCGGAACACCTGCCGCATGACCCGGACCAGGGTGTCGAGCCGCTCCAGGCGGCCGCCCTCGGCGCGCGGCACGAAGTCGGAGTTCAGGCCCAGTTCGTCGAGGGCGCGCTCGCCGGGCCCGGAGAGTTCGCCGGCCTCGTCCGCCGCGAGCAGCCTGGTGTACGACAGCTCGTTGCTCTCGTCGGTGGGGTCGCCGAGGCGCCGGTCCAGCTCGGCGACGCGGGCCGCGGCCCGGGCCTCCTGGCCGGTCCGTACGGTCGCCGTCCGTGCGTCTCGGTGCTCTGTGCCGTTCAGCATGCCGTCCTCTCCGTTCCGCCCGCGTCCACACCGGTCGACGCGGGCTGCCGCTCGGGCAGGCGCTGCGGCAGCAGCGAGAACAGCCGGCCCGAGGAGCGGGCCGCTCGCAGGGCGCCGAGCAGTTCCTCGTACGTCTCCTCGCCGGCCGCCGCCGGTTCGCCGAGGCGGACCAGCAGCCGGTCGAGGGCGGTGCGCAGCCACAGGCCGTCGCGCCACAGCTCCCCGGTGCCCGGGTCGCCGGCGAGGTGGCCGGTGCTGTGCGTCCACAGGCCGACGCAGGCCGCTCCGGCCCAGCACAGGGCGTAGCGGCGGGCGACCTCGAACGCGGCGGGCGGGACCTCGGTGAGCACGCCCTGGTACTCCTCCGCCTCGGCGTGCACCGCGCGGGTCACGTCGAGCAGCCGCCGCGCGGCCTCTGCCGCGGGAGCGAGGGCGGGGTCCGCCTCCGCGCGCCGGGTGATCTCGTCGACGCAGTCCGGGAGGGCCGCGGTGACCCCGCTGCCGTGCCGGGCGACCAGCGACAGCTTCGCCGGGTCGAGGGCCGGCAGCGGGGCGGCGAGGTCGAAGGCGGCGCCGGCGCCCGCCGTGTCGCCGGTGCGGCGCCCGAACCCGCGGACCAGTGAACGGAACTGGTTCACCAGGGAGTTGAGGTTGACCAGGGTGTTGCCGTCGAAGAGTCCGACGATGCGGTGGTCGCGTACGACCTTCTGGAACCGTCCGCCCGCGTGGACGCCCTTGAGGAAGGCGCGGGCGCCGAGCAGCCCGGTCAGGCCGTCGAGGACCTCGTCGGTGCCGGTGGGCAGCAGGTACTTGGTGACGGCCGAGACGACGCCGAGTTCGGCGGTCTGGGTCTGTACGGCGCGGGCGGCGACCAGGGCGACCGCCTCGTGCAGCAGGACGTCGGCGGCGGCGCCGGCCAGCACGTGCCGGGCCTGCGGGAGGTCGATCAGCCGTCGGCCGTACAGCTCGCGGTCCTCGGCGAAGTCCAGGCCGAGCCGCAGCCCGTGGTCGGCGGCGCCGAGCGAGAGCGCCGCGCACATGGTGCGGGTGAGCTGGAGCGCCTTGAGCACGATCTCCAGGCCGGCGCCCTCGGCCCCGACCAGGGCGCCGCGCGGCACGCGGGCCCCGTCGAAGGCGATGCCGGAGATGTCGGCGCCGCGGATGCCGTGGGTGCGGATCTTCGGCAGGTGGCGGTAGGTGTCCTCGTCGAGTTCCCGCTTGTCCACGAGCAGGACGCTGAAGCCGCGCGGCCCGCCGTCCGGCCGGGTGCGGGTCAGCAGCGACAGCACCGAGCCCCGGGTGGCGTTGTTGATCAGCCACTTCTCGCCGCTGACCAGCCAGTGCCCGTCGGTGTCCGCCGCCCTGTCACCGGTGTCCGCCGCCTTGTCACCGGTGTCCGCCGCCTTGTCGTCGGTGCGCACGTCACCGGCCAGCAGGTCGCTGCCGTGGTCGCGTTCGGTGAGCCCGAGGGAGACCGGGACGCCGGCCATGATGTCGGCGCCGAGCCGGGCGCCCTGCTCCGCGGAGCCGGCGACCCAGACGCAGACTCCGCCGAGGTAGGTCTTGCCGTGGCCGATGGCGCAGGTCAGGTCGCGGCGGGCGACGGCGCGGACGAGCTGGAGCACCTGCTCGTAGTCGCGCAGCCGGCCGCCGTACTCGACCGGTACGTACTGCGCGGGCAGGCCCCACTCCTCGAAGCGGCGGCAGATGTCGGCGGGGAACTCCTCCCGCTCGTCGAGCTCGGCGCAACGCGCGTAGGAGAAGACCTCGTCGGGGTCGTCGGGGTCGCCGAGGAAGCGGTCGAACTCCTCGGCGAGCCGGTAGGGCTGGTGTTCCATGTCAGACCACCGTTTCCAGGGACGGGGCGGCGTCGGCGTCGGCGTCGGCGTCATCAGCGGCGGGGGAAGCGATCAGGTCGCGGACGGCGGGCTCCAGGACCTCGTACAGCGCGGTGATCCGGCCCTCCAGGAACAGCTTGCGCATCAGGGTCCGCTGGATCTTGCCGCTGGTGGTCTTGCGGACGGTGCCGGGCCGCACGAGCAGCACGTTGCCGGCGGGGACCGTGAACTCCCGGCTGATGAACCGCTGGACGTCGGAGGCGAGGGTGGGCAGGTCGGTGGAGACGGCGGCGGGGCGGACCTCCTGCACCGCCACCAGGTGCTCGCGGTCGGTGTCGACGGCGAACACGGCGCCCGCGCCGGTGCCGAACGCCGGGTCCAGGGCCTGCACGGCGCGTTCGACGTCCTGCGGGTAGAGGTTGCGGCCGGCCAGGATGACCATCTCCTTGAGCCGGCCGGTGACGTACAGCTCTCCGTCGTGCAGGACGCCCATGTCGCCGGTGCGCAGCCAGCCGCCGCCGTCGTGTCCGCCGGCGCCGTCGCCTTCGGAGATCGCCGCGTCGAAGACCTCCTTGTTGGTCTCCGGCCGTTTCCAGTAGCCCTCGGCGACGCTGTCGCCCTTGAGCCAGATCTCCCCGACGTGCCCCTCCGGCCTCTCGACGTGGGTCTCCGGGTCGACGACGCGGATCTCGAAGTCCCGTACGACGCCGCTGCTGACCAGGGAGCGGCTGGGCTCGTCGCCGCGCGGGACGGCCAGTTCGCCGCGTTCCAGGGCCGCCGCGTCGACGTCGAGCACCCGGGGTCCCGCGGTGCGCGGGATGCCGGAGACCAGCAGGGTCGTCTCGGCCATGCCGTAGCAGGGGAAGAACGCCTCGGGGCGGAATCCGGCGGGCGCGAAGCGCTCGGCGAAGGCGCGGATCGTCTCGGCCCGCACCGGTTCGGCGCCGTTGTTGGCGGTCGTCCAGGTGGACAGGTCCAGCGTCTGGAGCTGGGCGTCGGTGACCCTGCGCACGCACAGGTCGTAGGCGAAGTTGGGGCCGCCGCCGGTGGTCACGCCGTAGTCGCCGATCATCTTCAGCCAGCGGTGGGGGCGCTTGAGGAAGGTGAAGGGGGCCATCAGGACGGCGGGAATGCCGAGGTAGAGCGGGTGCAGGATGTGCCCGATCAGGCCCATGTCGTGGTAGAAGGGCAGCCAGCCGCCGCACACGGTGTCCGGGCCGGTGCCGATCGACCGCTGGATCGCCGCCTCGTTGGCGAGCAGGTTGCGGTGCGAGACCGCGACGCCCTTGGGATCGCTGGTCGAGCCGGAGGTGTACTGCAGGAAGGCCAGGCTCTCCGGGGTGAGGGCGGGCGCGTGCCAGGCGTCCGGGTCGCCGCCGGCCGGGTCGTCGGTGGCCAGGCAGGGCACGTCGGTGAAGCCCTCCGCGGCCAGCCAGGCCGAGATCTCGGGGGCATTGGCGGAGTCGGTGAGCACGGCGACCGCCTCGGCGTCGCGCAGGATGCCGGAGACCCGCGTGAACTTCTGCCCCTGTTCGGTGGGCAGCGGCGCGGGCACGGCCACGGCGCCGGCGTACAGGCAGGCGGTGAACGCCTTGATGAAGTCCAGGCTGGACGGATAGAGCAGCAGCACCTGCTTGTTCGCCGCTCCGCGCGCCTGGAGCCAGGACGCGATCCGGCGCGCCTCCCGGTCGAGCCCCGCGAACGTGAGGTGCTGCGGCACCGAGCCGCGGGCGTCGTCGGGCAGGAAGACGAAGGCATCCGCGGCGCTGCGGGCTTCGGTCCGCTCCAGAACCAGTTCCGTGAAGGTTCGGAAGTTCGTCAACGTCTTTCTCCGACCTCTCCGAGATCCGCTGGCGTGGCGCCGGCACGGGTCGCTCTGACATCACGATCGTCGTCCGCGGCGCTAAGGAGACGCTTGTGCGCTCCGCGCGGCGGTGGGGCGTGGTACGGCGTGGTGAAGCGTGTGGTTCCGGTCATCCGGCGTCGGGCGCGGTGCCGCGGAAGTCCGCGGTGAGGCTCACGTGGACGGGGACGGACGGGAGTTCGGCGAGCGGGTGGCGGAACTCGAGCGTGCCGTCGGCCGATTCGGCGGTCCGCTCGAAGCCGAGCGACGGGTACAGGTCGCGCACCTTGCGGTTCTTGGCGGTGGGCCGGTAGCGCGCGCGCACCTCGGCCGCGCCGGAGTCCCTGGCGTGCTCCAGCAGTGCGGCGAGCGCGGCCTGCTCGATGCCGCGGGCGAAGACCCGGCAGCTGAGCAGCATGTTGTCGATGCGCAGGGCGCCGTCCTCGCGGTGGGCGAAGAGGGCGCCGACGACGCCGTTGTCGCCGAAGCGGTCGCGGGAGCGCACGGCCAGCACCAGGTGGTCCGGCGAGTCGAGCCGTTCCCGGACGTCGGGCGCCTGGAGCCGGCGGGTGGTGAGGTTGAACTGGTTGGTGCGCAGCGTGATCTGGGCGATACGGGCCACTTCGTGGTCGCGTACCGGGGCGACCTCCACGGTCACGCCGAGGGCGCGCAGGTACTCCTCCATCGAGCCGGTGGCCTGCTGGAGGTCCTGCCGCTTCGCCTCCTGGCGGTACTGCACGGCACGGCCCCGGTCCGCGGTGGTCAGTTCCCGTACGTCGAACCAGCCGTCGGCGAGCAGCCGGTCGACGTGCAGCGCCGGTTCCTCGTCGAGCGCGATCAGCGCGACCTCGGGGAGCGAGGAGGCGACGAGGCCGCGTTCGAAGGGGGAGTCGTCGGCGAAGACGAAGCTGTCGGTGGAGAGGTTGAGCCGGTCGGCGATGGTGCGGATGGCGCCGTCCTTGGGGTCCCAGTCGGCGTGGATCCGCACGAAGTCGTCCTCGCGCAGGGTCATGTCGGGGTGGCTGCGCAGCACGTCGAGCACCGGCTCGCGGTCGTTCTTGCTGCACACCGCGAGCAGCACGCCCTGGCTGCCGATCTGCTTGACGACCCGCTGGAACCGGCCGAACGCCTCACCGCGGTAGGTGGTGGCGGCGGCGATGCCGTCGGGTCCGTCGTCGCCGAGGATGCCGTCCCAGAGGGTGTTGTCGAGGTCCACGACGAGGACCTTCCTGGTCCGGCCGCGCAGGGTGCGCAGCAGGTGGCCCGCCTGGCGCGCGTACCGGGCGAGCAGTTCCTCGCCCAGGTGCACCTTGGCGTAGGCGGCGAGCCGCGGGTCGCGGACCGGTCCGCCCTCGGCGATCAGCGGCTCCAGGTCGACGACGTGCAGCCGCGGGTGCGCGGCGGCCAGCCTCAGCAGACCGATGTTGAACTCCCGCCACAGGATGGACAGTTCGGTGCGGGAGCGGTGGTCGAGAAGCTGCCGCGGGTACTCGGCGGGCAGCGGCAGCGTGTTGAGTACGAGCGTGCCGGTGCCGTGTTCGTCGTAGCGGGCGGCGAGCGCGTCGAGGAGTTCGAGCTTGCCGGCGACGGCCTTCGCGACGTCCTCCGGGCCCCAGGGCAGCGGCAGTTCGTCGAAGACGGCCTGGGCGTCGAGCAGGCACAGGGCGAGTTCGGTGCCGGGGGCGTACAGATGGCTGCCGGGGTCCTGGAGGTCGCGCAGCCACGCGTCGTGGTCGCCGACGCTCACCCGCGACGGGATGCCGTGGCGGGCGAGTTCCGCGGTGAGCGGTGCGGTCAGCGCGTCGAGCGTGCCGTGTCCGGTGACGGCGACACCGGCGGGTTCGACGCCGGGGTGCCGCTCCGCGATGTCCTCGGGGGCGACCCTGGCGAGCAGCCGGCCGGCGCGGGAGAGCTGGGCGGGCCAGTCGTCCTGCCGCGCGAGTTCGGCGAGCAGTCCGGGCACCGCCGGGTACTCGGCGGCGAGCCTCTTCTCGCCGTACAGCGCGCGCAGCCGGTCGAGGGGGCCGGCGGGGCCGGTGGGCTCCGGGCCGGGCGGCGTCGTCACTGCTGTGCTCACGGTCTGTTCGCCTCTCTGCCGGGGCGGGCGGGCGCTTGGGAGCTTGTGCCCCGGCCCTAAAGACGGGCTTGCGCGACAACCGCCCGCGCCGGCCGCGGGAGCCGCGCCGCAACCGCCCGCGCGAGCCGTCCCGGCTCCCGCAAGAGCTGCTTTAGGCGGGCTGCCGAACATCGGCGGATGATGACTCCTTCTGAAAGGCAGCGTTGATGTCGACAACTGAGCTGACCGCAGAGGTGTGTGTGGTCGGAGGAGGCCCGGCGGGACTCACGCTGGCCGTGGAGCTCGCCAAGCGTTCGGTCTCCGTCGTGGTCCTGGAGCAGAGCGGTCACTTCGACCGGTCGTTCCGGGGCGAGTCGGTCTCCCCCGACTCGGTGTGGCTGCTCGACAAGCTGGGCGTACTCGGCCGCCTGAACGGCGCCTACCAGCAGATGCACAGAATGGAGATCGTCGACTCCGGCAGCACCGTGCTGCGCGCCGACTTCCGCCGCTTCCCGTACCCGCACCCCTACCCGGTGGAGATGCCGCAGCCGGCGCTGCTCTCGGCGCTGGCCGCCCTCGGGCAGGAGGAACACCCGGACCACTTCGTCCTGGTGCGGCGCGCGACGGCGACCCGGCTGCTGCGCGCGGCCGACGGCAGCGGGCCGGTCACCGGGGTGACGGCACGCACCCCGGAGGGCGAGATCACGGTGCGGGCGGCGCTCACCGTGGCGGCGGACGGCCGGTTCAGCAAGGTCCGCGAGATGGCGGGCCTGCCGTACACGAAGCTGCCGCTGGACCGTGACGTGGTGTGGCTGAAGCTGCCGTTCCCGCCCGAGTGGGACGACCGCACGTACCGCATCCGTATCCGCGGCGACCAGCACGGGCTGTTCATCCCGACCCACCCGAACAGCGTCCGCGTCGGCTTCAACATCCCCAAGGGCGGGCTGAAGGAGCTGCGCGCCCAGGGGCTGAGCGCGCTGTACGAGCGTCTCGACCTGCTCGCGCCGGAGCTGTCCGGGTCGGTGCGCAGCGAGGTCCGGGCCTGGTCCGACACGTCGATGCTGGACATCTTCACCGCGCTGGTGCCGCGCTGGTCCATGCCGGGCCTGGTGCTGATCGGCGACGCGGCGCACACGCTGACGCCGATCCTCGGGCAGGGCGTCAACCACGCGATCATCGACGCGGTGACGCTGGCCCCGCTGGTGCGCGGGGCGTTCGACGCGGGCGGGGACGAGACGGCGCTGCTGCGGGCGTGCGAGGAGTTCCAGCGGGCGCGCGAGGAGGCGGTCGGCAAGTCGCGCGGCCTGCAGCTGCGCCAGGAGCGGCTGTTCGCCCTGCACGGCGCCGGCGGGGTCTTCCGCCGCTCGCTGTACCGCGTGGTGGACCAGAGCCAGAAGCTGAAGGAGAAGGTGCTGGGAGGTGCGTACTTCCAGCTCCAGAAGCCGGGTCCGCACGTCGTGGAGGCGCAGTCCCCCGACACCCGCGTGTAGTCGGGTACGTAGGACCACGCCGGCCCGGCAGGGCTCGGCGTGATCAGCGGGACGCCCTACCGGTAGAGCCGCACGCCGCCGTTCGACCCGAGGGCGTTGAGTTCCAGCACGCCTTCCGGGGTGACGTACACCGTGCCGGAGGTGAAGTTCCACTTGCCGGTGCCCGTCGGCAGGCCCGCGACCGGGGCGGTGGCACCGGTGCGCCGGTCGATGGTGACGAGTTGCGGGGTGCCGGACGTGGTGACGGCGTACACCTTGCCGTCCGCGCCGGACCTGGTGACGGCGAGCGCGGCGGAGCGGTGGGTCCAGAGTTTGGCGCCGGTGACGGTGTCGAAGCCGTCGATCACCGTGCTGCCGGAGGACAAGGCCGGGGTGACCAGAACGTCGCCGTGGAGCCGGGCGGAGTGGTCGGCGTCGGTGTTGTTGCCGGGCGTGAGTTCGTCGTCGCCGACGGCCAGTTTGCGGCCGGTGCCGGTGGTGCCGAGAACCCGCACGGCGTCCTGGTGCGCCGTGTGGACGGCGGCGATCAGCGGTGAGCCGGACAGGATGTGCGTCACATCCGAGTGGGCTTTCTCGGACTTCCGCCAGATCACCTTCCCGGTTCTGCCGTCGTACGCGGTGAGGGTGAACCTGTTCTTCCGGTCGAGGCAGTAGTCGTCCACAAGGACGGTGCCGTCGGCGCCCCAGTCGTAGGCGTTGCAGTAGTGACCGCGGGCCTTGTAGCCCCACACGCGGCTGCCGGTGCGGACGTTCACACCGCCGAGGTAGTTCTCGCTGACGACGGTGGCGACATCGCCCTGCACGTAGGTCGTGGCGAGGGTCGCCGCGGGGTGCTTCCTGCCGGTCAGCGGCATGGACCAGAGGATCTTCCCGGTGGACGCCTTGACGCCGGCCAGCCAGGTGCAGGCGCTGCCGTCCTTGCCGAAGGCGACCGTGCCGATGCCCTGGGCACTGAGCGTCGGCGACATCCCGCAGGGGACGGCGCCGCGCTCGGCGGCCGTGGCGGAGGCGGCGGCGTGCCATATCTCCTTGCCGTCGGTGAGGTCGTAGGCCCGCAGGCCGTCCCGGGTGCCGGCCCGGACGAGCAGCTTGTCGGTGAGCCAGCTGCCGACCAGCGAGTCGTCGGCGGCGGGCGCCGGGATCTGCCACGCCTGCGTCAGGTTCTTCGAGGCGACGGCGGCGGCGTCCTCCCGCTCGAGCAGGACGGCGGCGGCCCCGCCGGCGGCGACGAGGAGGGCGAGGACGAGCGCGAGCCTGCCCACCCGCCTGGTCTTCCTCGTCCGTTTGCCGTTCGCGTCCGCGAGGGGCCGCGGCTGCGCGGTGGCAGGCTCGGGGCGCGGGGCCGCCGGGCCGGGGACGGTGTCCGTCCCTGACGGGTGTCCGGGCGCCCGGTCCGTCGATTCGTTGCCCGGCCGGGTGTGCGAGGGGATCCGGGGGCCGGGCTCGCGCATGTCCTCGTGGGCGCCGGCGGGAGGCTGGGGGGATTGCAGCGGCATGGTGGACTCCCACCGGGTGCCGGAGGGTCCGCCGGAGGGTTCGCCGTACGGCTCGGCCTGCGACCGGCCGTCCCACGCCACGGCCGGCTCCGTCAGGTGCCGCTCCCCGTAGGACCGCGGGCCGGCAACCGGTCGGCGGGGCCGGAAGGCCCAGCCGGGCTCCTCCTGCGGAGCCCCCTGGCCCGGCGACGATTCCGTCGTCATCTCCCTGATCTCCCCCTGGTCGGGTTCCGCGCCCGCATGTGGCAGTCGTACTGATGCGCGATGATAAAGGTCGTCTTCTGCGGGCTTGCGCCCGACTTCCCCTGCTCGCGTCGGATCAGCCGCTCTTGAACGAGTGGCCGAAGCCGTAGCGGGTCGACTCCACCTGGAACGCGGCGAGCGCGCCCAGCGAGGTGTTGATCCGCCAGTCCATCAGCTGCTTGCTGCCCGGCCAGTCCTTGCGCTGGTCGTACCAGACGAGCCCGATGACGCCGGCTTTCGCGGCGCCCCGGAACAGGTCACGGATGCGCGCCTCCTTCTGGTCGCTCTGCGCCACCCCGGTCTCCGCGATCAGCACCCGCTTGCCGGAGAAGCCCGCGATCTGGCGCAGGGTGGGGGTGAACAGGCGGGAGAAGGCGGTGCCGTCGATCGGCCCGTAGTACCCGATGAGGCCGACCCAGTCGACGTAGGCGCTGCCCGGGTAGTACGGGCGCAGCGCGGCGGTCGTGCCGGAGTCGACCACGTGCGGGGTCCACACCCAGATCACGTTGGTGACACCCCGCGCGGTGAAGATGTCGTGCACCCGCTTCCACGACGCGACGAAGTCGGCGGGCTTGCTGTGCTCGGGGCCCCAGGAGTTCCACGGGCCGTTCATCTCGCCGGCGAAGGAGAGGGCCAATGGGCCGTCGTAGGCGGCGATCTGGCCCGCCAGCCGGCGGATGTAGGCGTCCTCCCGACCCTTGGCGATGTCGGCGAGCGAGACGTCGAGGGGCACCAGCGCCATCATCGGGAGCTGGCCGTGCTTCCACAGGAAGGCGTTGCCCTCCGTGTCGAAGTCGTCGCCCCAGGAGCTGTAGTACTCGCGGATGTCCGGGGCCCGTCCAGCCTCCTTGGAGAAGGTGGTGACGATGCCGTACTGCCAGGGCGTCTTGTCGTCGACGACACCCAGCGCGCGGCCGGACGGGTTGAGCATGGACGAGACCCGGAAGTGCGGGGCCGGGGCGGTGGTGGCGCCGGCCTTGGCGCCGCCCCCGCCTCCCAGCCCGCAGGCGGCCATGAGGAACGTGGCGGCGACCACCAGGATCGCGGCGGCCGTCGGACGGCTGCGGCGGCGGGCTATGGCCATGCGGGGAGGTCCGTTCGGGCTGGAGGCAAGCGGTGTCGCCCGAACTGTACGAGACCCACGTGACATTCATTGAATCTTCATATTACTCTTGCACAAGATCGAGCTTAGGTCGGATAACCTCCTCTTCCTGACGCATTGATCACTTTTTTCGCACTACTTGCTCCATTTGTTGGCGCCGAGTCGGCAGCCGCAACACGATGAAGGAAGCTCGAGGCTGTCGATGACCAGTGCCTCCACGGAGGTCGAGCCGGCTCCCGTCTTTGTGGACCGGACCGGTCAGCGCGGCCGCCGTCTGCGCGGTTTCGGCTGGCTGCTGGGCGTCGTCTGCACCGGGTTCGTGGTGGCGATGATCTCCGGCCTGGTCGGAACCCAGTCGCAGGCGCCCGCGCTCACCGTCCCCGGCACCGCGGACACCACGCCGCCCAGCCAGTACCTGAACGCTCCGCTGCCCGCGGCTCCCGGCGCGGCCGGGAGCACCACCGCCACAACGGCCACGCCCGACGCCGCCACAACGGCCACGCCCGACGCCGCCACAGCGGCCACACCGGACGCCACCGCGTCGGTCACCGCGACGCCGGCGGCCGGTACGACGGCGTCAGGCTCCGTGACCGCCGCCGCGCAGTAGCCGGCCGCGACCGACCAGGAAGTCCATGTCCCGCTCCCGCCGTCACCGCTCCCGGCAGTCCATCGCCCGGCCGCGCCGACTCGCCGCACCGCCCCTGCGCTTCTTCCTGCCGGTGACCGTACTGGCGACCCTGCTGGCGCTGATGGTGCTGCGGGGCATGGCCAACAACGAGGTCTTCCACGACGAGCGCATCGCCGTCTCCGTGGACAAGGGCACCGTCCCGACCGGCGTGCTGGAGGGCGGCCCGGTCGTCGACGCCCGCGGCGACAAGAACAGCGAGCCGGTCGACTACACGATCCCGGGCAGGACCGTCGTCCTCTCCTTCGACGACGGGCCGTCCACCCAGTGGACGCCGAAGATCCTCAAGGTGCTGAAGGACGAGGACATCCGCGCCGACTTCTTCGTCACCGGCTCGATGGTCACCCGCAACCCGGCGCTGATCCGGCAGATCGTGGCCGACGGCCATGAGATCGGCGTGCACACCTTCACCCACCCCGACCTCGCGCTGCACTCCGGCACCCGGCTCACCTGGGAGCTGGGCGAGACGCAGCTCGCGCTGGCCGGTGTCGCCGGCATCCACTCCAGCCTGTTCCGCCCGCCCTACTCCTCCACCGTGGACGCGCTGGACGACTGGTCGTGGCCGGTGACCAAGCAGGCCGGAGCGGAGGGGTACCTGACCGCCTTCATCGACAAGGACACCGACGACTGGAAGCGCCCCGGCGTCGACTCCATCGTCAAGGCAGCCATGCCCGACCTCCCCGGCCAGGGCGAGATGATCCTGCTGCACGACGCGGGCGGCAACCGGGCGCAGACGCTGGCCGCGCTGCCGGTCATCATCGAGAAGCTCAAGGCCCAGGGCTACACCTTCAAGACCATCGGCGAGGCGCTCGGCACCGGCTCCGCCAACACCCAGGTCACCAGCTACAACCTGTGGCTCGGCAAGGCGTTCCTGTGGTGCACCACCTTCTCGGTGTGGCTGCTGCCCTGGCTGGTCGGCCTGCTCGCGGTCGTCGGAGTGCTGGTCATGGCGCGGTTCGTGCTGATGCTGGTGCTCTCCGCGATCCATGTGCGGCGCACCCGCAAGCCGGGCTTCTCCTGGGGCGCCGCGGTCACCGAACCGGTCACCGTGGTGGTACCCGCGTACAACGAGCAGGAGTGCATCACCAACACCCTGCTGTCACTGGCCAGAAGCGAACATCCCATCGAAGTGATCGTGGTCGACGACGGATCGACCGACGACACCTCCGCCATCGTGGAGGAACTCGACCTGCCGATGGTCCGGCTGATCCGGCAGCCGAACAGCGGGAAGTCCGTCGCCCTCAACACCGGTGTGGCCGCCGCCTCGTACGACCTGATCGTGATGATGGACGGCGACACGGTCTTCGAACCGTCCACCGTCCGGGAACTGGTGCAGCCCTTCGGCGACCCGCGGGTCGGCGCGGTGGCCGGCAACGCCAAGGTCGGCAACCGCGACACGCTGATCGGCGCCTGGCAGCACATCGAGTACGTGATGGGCTTCAACCTCGACCGCCGGATGTACGACGTGCTCAACTGCATGCCGACCATCCCCGGTGCGGTGGGCGCGTTCCGCCGTACGGCACTGGAACAGGTCGGCGGCATGAGCGACGACACGCTCGCCGAGGACACCGACGTGACCATGGGCCTGCACCGGGCCGGCTGGAAGGTCGTCTACGCCGAGAACGCCCGCGCCTGGACCGAGGCGCCGGTCAGCATGAAGCAGTTGTGGTCGCAGCGGTACCGCTGGAGCTACGGCACCATGCAGGCGATGTGGAAGCACCGGCACGCGCTGCTGGAGCGCGGCGCGGCCGGCCACTTCGGCCGGGTGGGCCTGCCGTTCGTCGCCCTGTTCATGGTGGTCACCCCGCTGCTCGCGCCCGCCATCGACATCGGCATGGTCTACGGCGTGGTCTTCGTCGACGCGTACAAGACCCTGGCCGCCTGGTTCGCGGTGATGGCGCTGCAGGCCGTCTGCGCCTGGTGGTCCTTCCACCTGGACAGGGAGAAGGCGTGGCATCTGATCGCGCTCCCGGCCCAGCAGGTGGTCTACCGGGTGCTCATGTACATGGTGCTGATGCAGTCCGCCATCACCGCTCTGACCGGGGGCCGGCTGCGCTGGCAGAAGCTGCGGCGCACCGGCGAGGTGGGGCTCGACGTCACGACGGGGGCGATGTCTTCATGAGTACCGGGGAAAGAGGTGCCTTCGGCATCCAGGAGTCCTCCGACACCGTCGCCCTGCGGGTGATGGACCCGGCCGCGCTTCCCGCGCAGCGCGCCCCGCGTGACGAGGCGGCCGCACCGGCGCCCGCGCGCAAGCCCGGCCGTGACCGCTACCTCGACCTGCTGCGGGCGCTCGCCCTGGTCCGCGTGGTGATCTACCACAACTTCAGCTGGACCTGGCTGCCGATCGTCTTCCCCTCCATGGGCGTCATGTTCGCGCTGGCCGGGTCGCTGATGGCGCGGTCCCTCAACCGGCCGGCGCTGAGCGTGATCCGCGGCCGGCTGCGCCGGCTGCTGCCACCGATGTGGCTGTTCGGCGCGGTCGTGGTGCCTCTGATGCTGCTGGAGGGCTGGAGGCCCGACCACCACCACCCCGACTGGTGGTGGGCCGACCTGGCCTACTGGGTCCTGCCGCTCAGCGAGCCGCCGTTCGGGGCATCGCTGCACACCTTCGGCGGGCACCTGCCGAGTTCCTGGGCCGAACAGATCTGTGTGCCGCTGTGGTACCTGCGCGCCTACCTCTGGTACGTGCTGCTGTCGCCGCTCATGCTCAAGGCGATGCGGAAGCTGCCCTGGGTCACCCTGCTGGTCCCGCTGGCGCTCTCGTTCCTCATCAACTCCGGCCTGGTCGACCAGTCCGGCCGGCTGATGGAAGCAGCCACCGACTTCACCACCTTCGGATCCTGCTGGCTGCTCGGCATGGCCCACCAGGAGGGGCTGCTGCGCAGGATCCCGCAGTACATCGTGCCGTCCCTGGCGCCGCTGGTGCTCATGTTCGGCTACTGGTGGCTGATGCGGTCGCCGATGGACAACCCCCGGACCGGGCACGACCTGGAAGGGGTACCGGTCGCCCAGGCGATCTGGTCGTTCGGCGCGGTACTGCTGCTGCTCCACCTGAGCCCTTCCTGGGAGCAGTGGCCCAAGCCGCTGGAGCGGTTCAACGGCGTGATCAGCCTGCTGAACTCCCGCGCCGTCACCGTGTATCTGTGGCACTCCTTCGCGCTGGTGCTGACCGAGCCGCTGATCGACCCGCTGTGGAGCAACACCTTCTTCTACAACCACGCACAGTGGCTGCTGGCGAGCCAGTGGACCCCGCTGGTGATCGCGGTGCCACTGATCTGCCTGGCGATCCTGCTCTTCGGCTGGATCGAGGACGTGGCCGCAAAGCGCCGCCCGCGGCTCTTCCCCTACCCCCGCCGCGCCAAGGGCCGCCGCCGCGTCCGCTAGTACCCCCGGCGCCATTTCGCTCGGCGGGACGCCGACGGGGGCGGCCGGGCGCGCGGGCCCGGACCGCCCGCACCGGCCGCCGACGCGTCACCAGGTGACGGGCAGGCGGGTCAGGCCGTGCACCATCATGCCGGTCGTCAGCTCCAGGGACTCGGCCTCCTCGGCGAGCCGCAGGCCCGGGAAGCGGTCGAGCAGCGAGGTGAGGACGATCTGCAGCTCCGCCCGGGCCAGCGCGGCCCCCAGGCAGAAGTGCGGGCCGTGGCCGAACGCGACGTGGTGGACGGCCTCGGGCCGGGCGGGGTCGAACTCGTTCGCCCCCGCGCCGGGGAAGCGCGCGGGGTCCTGGTTGGCGGAGCAGACCGCGGCCAGGACGGCGCTGCCCTTGGGGATGACGGTGCCGCCGACCTCGACGTCCTCCAGGGTGATCCGCAGCGGGCCGCCGTCGCCGATCGGGTTGACCCGCAGCAGCTCCTCGATGGCGTGCTCCATCATCCCGGGGTTCTGGCGCAGCGCGGTCATGTGCTCCGGGTGGCGCAGCAGGGTCAGCACCATCTTGCCGATCATGCTGACGGTGGTCTCGTGACCGGCGACGAGGATGGTCGCCGCCATCACGATCAGCTCGTACTCGTTGAGGCTGCCCTCTTCGTCGTGGGCCGCGACGAGCGCCCCCATCAGGTCGTCCGTCGGCTCCTCACGCTTGCGCTCGACCAGGGCCGCCAGGTACTCGATCATCTGCTGGCGCTGCGCGGCGGTCTCCTCCGCGGTGTGCGCGGTCAGCGAGACGAACGCGTCCGACCACTCACGGAACCGGTCGCGGTCCTCGAAGGGGACGCCGAGCAGTTCGCAGATCACCATCACCGGCAGCGGGAAGGCCAGCGCCGTGTTGAGGTCGACCGGCCCCTGAAGCTTCTCCATCTCGTCCAGCAGGCCGTCGGTGAGCTCCTGGATGCGCGGACGCATGTTCTGCACCCGGCGGGCGGTGAACTCGCGGGAGACGAGCCTGCGCAGCCGGGTGTGCTCGGGCGCGTCCGTGGTGAACAGGCTGCCCGGCACCGGGGGCGTGCTGGTGAGCTGCGGCGCGTCGGGGGAGATGGTGGCGGCCCGGCTGAACCTGGCGTCCGCGAGAACGGTGCGCACGTCGTCGTAGCGGGTCACCACGTAGCCCTCGTCGCCGCTGGGCAGCCGGACGTGGGCCACGGGGCACTTGTCCCGCAACTCCTGGTAGACCGGGGGCACTTCGACGGCCGAAGGACGGTGGAACGGGTAGCTGAGGATCGGCTGGTCCGTCTCCGGTCCGCCCTGCGTCGTCTCCGTCGTCTCCGTCGTGTCCGTCGTGTCCATGCGTTTCCTCCGGCAACAGTGCTCAGCGGTTACTGGGGTGCGGTGGTCCGTCCCCGGGGCGGGGGCGGGACGCGCCGCGCCCCGGGGACCGGACGAGCCTCGCAGCAGGGGCTTGCGCGGGGCCAAAGCGCACCGGGGACGCCCGGAAACCGCGCCACTGCCGGGGGGCGCCCGCGCCGCTGCCGGGGGCGACCCCGCGTCAGCGCTGCCAGCCGTCGGCCGTGCGCAGGCCGAAACCGAAGGCCCGGTCGGAGGCGATGTGTTGCAGCCAGGCCAGACCGAGGTTGAACAGGGGAACGGCGACGGCCCGCGAGTCCGGGATCAGACAGGCGAGCATGACGAGGACGGCGACGACGGGCCGGTGCAGGAGGTTGTAGAGGGGAACGGCCCTGGGGGACAGCCGGCCGTGCTGGTGCGGGCCGGAGAGACCGACGAGGAACGACAGGTCGGGCACGACGATGCCGGCGACGACCGCGGCGATCACCCATCCGCCGTACTTCGCCGCCTCGAACACCGCCCAGATCAGCAGGAAGACGGCCAGCACGCCCCAGGCGGTACGGACCTGCCTGGAGGCCGAGCTCCTGATGGCGCCCTCGGTGGCGTCGTGGGTCACGGAGCTGTTCCTTTCGCGATGGTTCTGCGGACGCCGGGGGGGGCGCCGCCGTACGGGCGTGGTGATACCCGTACGGCGGGAGTCCGGCATGACCCGCGCATTACCGGAATGTGAAATTCTCACGGCCGGCCGCGGAGTGCACCGGTCACACCGCGATCCGCTCCTGCGTCGTGGCGTACCGGCGGGTCAGGGAGGCGAGTTCGCGCAGGAACGCGCTCTCGTCCGATCTGACGAAGAAGTGCCCGCCGGGCATCGTCCGCACGGCGTAGCCGGCGCCCGCGTGCCGCCGCCAGGACAGCACCTCGTCGACGCTGACGAGCCGGTCGCCCCGTCCGGCGAACAGGTGCAACGGTACCCGCAGCGGCTCGGTGCGCACGGCCGTGCCGCCGAGGCACAGCCGCAGGTCGTCGCGGGCCACCGGGAGCAGCGCGGAGAGGAATTCCGGATGGTCGAGCAGGGTCTGCGGGATGCCGCCGAGAGCCGTCAGACCGGCGACGAGTTCCTCGTCCCCGGCGTCCGGGTCGGCGATCTCCGGGGCCGGCAGGTGCGGGGCGCGGTAGGCGCTCAGCACAAGGGCCCGGGGCAGACTCGCGCCGCGCTGCTGCCGGCGCCTGGCCAGCGTGAACGCGATGAGCGCGCCCATGCTGTGGCCGTAGAAGAGGTGGGGCTCGGACAGCTCCTCGTCGAGCTGCGCGTCCATGTCGTCGATGAGAGCGTCCAGATCGGTGAACCTGGGTTCGCCGAACCGTTCCTCACGGCCGGGCAGTTGCACGGGCATGACCCGTACTCGGGCGTCCAGGGCGTCGAGGCCGCGCTGCCATCGCCGGTACGCCGACGCTCCGCCGCCCGCGTAGGGGAAGCAGAACAACCGTGTCGCAGGGGCCGGTTCGTGGTCCGGGCGCTTCCGGGACAGGTATCGCGTCATGGTGGTCCGTCTCGGTTCCGTCCAGGGGGTGGGTGGGGGGGGATGGCGCGATGTCGGGGGAGGGGGGAATGCGCGGATCCCGGTGGGCCGGGCCCTGCGGGCGCGGGTCCACCTTGCCGGGGTCTGCTAAAAGGCCGCCAAACTCGGTACCACGAGGTCGAGTTGGGGGTCGGCCGCGAGGATCGCCCGGTGCAGCTGCTGGACCCGGAGGGACGGCTCGATGCCCAGCTCCTCGACGGTCGACGCGCGTAGCTTTCGAAAAATCTCGAGCGCCTGCCACGAGCGGCCGCTCCGGTAGAGCGCCAGCATCAGCAGCCCGTGCAGGCTCTCCTCCAGCGGGAACCGCTCGGTGAGCGTGAGGAGTTCACCGATCACCTCGGCATGTCTGCCGAGCCGCAGATCGGCGGTGATCCGTCCCTCCAGCGCGGAGCGCCGGGTCTCCTCCAGCCGGAGCGACTCCAGGCGCAGCGCCGGTCCGATCCGGACGTCGGCGAGGACCGGCCCCCGCCACAGCGCGAGCGCCTCGCCCAGCAGCCGCGACGCGGCCTCGTCGTCGCCGCCGGCCAGGGACCGCAGCCCGCGGGCGGTGAGCCGCTGGAACACCTCGGCGTCGATGGCGTACGTGGGCATGTTCAGCACGTACCCGGCGTAGCTGCGGCTCAGGACGTCCTTCGGGGCACGCTCGTGCTCCGGCCCCAGAGCCACGGCGATGGCTCGGCGCAACTGCTTGACGTAGGTCTGCACGACCCCGGCCGGGCCGCTGGGGGGACTCGCGTCCCACAGCTCCTCCGTCAGGGTCGTCACCTTCACGTCCGCGCCCGCGTTGACCGCCAACAGCGCCAGCATCTGGCGCGGCTTGGCCGCGCTCGGCACCACGGAGGTGCCGCAGATGTCCACCACGAGCGGCCCGAGAACTCCGATCTCCATACCACTGCTCCTTCCGCCTGCCGGAACAGTGACACGTCGCCGCGTGCAAAGACACTTAGCCGATCATGTCCTCGGCTAGGAATTTGACTCGGTCGGGGCATGAAATATTCATGCCCGCGCCCGCTTTAAGCGACGCTTCAGGCCGGGCGGTGAGCATGGCACCGACGGGGTCGCCGGATGACGGCCCCGGACCGGGTCGGCGGAGGAGGGCCGGTATGAGGCTGAGGTTCTGGCTCGGCAGGGCCGGCGCGGTCGTGATGAGGCACCTGCTCGTCCAGCTCAACGGTATCGGCGTCTTCTTCACCGGCCCGCTGCCCGGCGTCCACTACGCCGACCTGGGCTCCGACTCCGACCGCGCCCGCCGGAAGGCCCCGCCGGGGCCCCCGCCCGGCCACCCGGAGCGGCGCTGCGCGATCCCGCCGAGCCGTCAGGAACGGGAGCTGTGGGCGTCGCTGGGCATCGACACGGAACGGACCGGCGGCTGAGGCGCTGCCACGGTCGCCGGCGGGTGCGGCGCCACCGCGACGCCGGGCCGCCGGGCCGCCGGGCCGCCGGCCACTCAGCGGTGCACGAGGGTTTCCGCGGTGCCGGTCGCGCCCGTGTTCACCCAGCGGTGCCGCGCGCCGTCGCACACCGCTCGGGTGCCGCCGATGCCGTGCCGGAGTTCGGGGTCCTGGCTGAGGGACGAGCTGACGTAGACCGGGCCTGGGCTGCCGAGGCAGCGGTAGGTGCCGGAGAGGGTGACGGTGCCGTCCGACGCGAGGCGGCCCGTCGGGTCGACGGTCACCGTCTCGTGCGGATCCGCGACGGCGGGGGTGGGGGGGACGGCGGCCGGCAGGAGCAGGACGGCCGCGCCGAGGACCGGGCGCAAGGACATGGGAGCCTCCTGGGGAGTGGGGGCTTCCACTGCTACCGGGTGCGGGTGCGCGCGACGGTCATCGTCACCCTTTCGGCGGCGAGTCCGCACCGGCGCTGGTGGAACCGCCGGAACCGGCCTGGTTCGGGACGCCGTCCGGGTGCTGTACGGGTGTGGTTCCGGTTGCTGTACGGGTGTGGTTCCGGGTGCTGTCCGGGTGTCCGTGTTTCGCTGTCCGTGTTTCGCTGTCCCTTGTTCCGTCCCGTGTTCCGCTGTCCGTGTGCTGTCCGCAGGATGTCCGCGTGTTGTCACGCTTCGCGGCAGGGTGTTCCGGCCCGCGTGCGGCGGGAGCATCGTCTTGGCAGGGGATCCGGTCCGGTGATTCCCTCAGACGTGGAGGTGCGCCATGTGTTCCAGCCGGTCTTCGTGCCCTTCCTCCGACAGCGCCGCCCGGCACGTGGTCGCCGACCACCCCGAGCAGGGCTGGAGCCTGCTGTGCGACGGCGCCGTCGTGTTCGACGACACCGGTGAGCTGACGCCGGACGGCCGGGCCGTCGCGCCGCACCGGCCGCCGGTCGGTCGGGCGGCCGCGGCCGCCTGACCCGGGCCGCCGCGCGGTCCCCGGTCCGGGTCGGATGCGGGTGCCGTGCGTCAGGGCAGTACCGCGAACCCGTCCAGTTCCACCAGCGCCTTCTCGTCCCACAGGCGCACGACCTCCACGACCGCCATCGCCGGGTAGTCCCGCCCCGCCAGGTCCCGCCAGATCCGGCCGAGTCGCGGGGCGTGGTCCCGGTAGTCGGCGACGTCCGTGGCGTAGACGGTGACGCGGGCCAGGTCCGCTGGGGTGCCGCCGGCGGACGCGAGGGCGGCGAGGAGGTTGGCGAGGGCCTGCTCGAACTGCTCCGCGAGGGTGTCGCCGACGACCTCGCCACCGCTGTCGAGGGCGGTCTGGCCGGCCAGGAACACCACGCGGGAGCCGGTTGCCACGACGGCGTGCGAGAAGCCGGTGGGCGGCGACAGCTCCGGCGGATTGACCCGCTCGACGGTCACGAGGCGTCTCCCGTGGCGTACGGCTCCGCGTGCGAGGCCCGCTTCGGCTCCGGTTCCATGTCCGCGTACAACTCCTTTGCGATGATGGCGCGTTGGACTTCGCTGGCGCCCTCGTAGATGCGCGGGGCGCGCACCTCGCGGTACAGGTGCTCCAGCAGGTGGCCGCGTTGCAGGGCTCGCGCGCCGTGCAGCTGGACGGCCGCGTCGACGACGTACTGCGCGGTCTCGGTGGCGAGCAGTTTCGCCATCGCGGCGCGCCGGGGCACGTCGGGGGCGCCCTCGTCGTACGCCGTCGCCGCCGCGTACACCATGAGGCGGGCCGCCTCCGTGCGCAGGGACATCTCGGCGACCTGGTGGGCGACGGTCTGCAGATCCTTCAGCTTCCCGCCGAAGGCGTCCCGGCGGGAGGTGTGGACGACGGTCGCGTCGAGGGCCGCCTGCGCCATGCCGACGGCGAACGCGCCGACGCTGGGGCGGAACAGGTTCAGCGTGGTCATGGCGACGCGGAAGCCGCGGTCGACGTCGCCGAGCACGTCGTCGGCCGTGACCGGCACGCCGTCGAAGCGCAGTGCGCCGACCGGGTGCGGCGAGAGCAGGTCGAGGGGTTCGCCGGTGAGTCCGGGGCGGTCGGCCGGGACCAGGAAGGCGGTGACGCCGCGGGCGCCGCCGCCCGGGGTGGTCCGCGCGAAGACGGTGTACAGGTCGGCCTCGGGGGCGTTGGAGATCCAGCGCTTCTCGCCGGTGAGCCGCCAGCGTCCGGCACCGTCGGGGTCGGCCGACAGGGTGAGCGCCGCCGCGTCCGAGCCCGCCCGCGGCTCGCTGAGGGCGAAGGCGGCCACCGTGCTGCCCTCCACCACGCCGGGGAGCGAACGGTCGCGCTGGGCCGGGGTGCCGTACGCGTGGACGGGGTGGGCGCCCAGGCCCTGAAGGGCGAGCGCGGTCTCCGCCTCCGTGCAGGCGCGGGCGAGGGACTCGCGCATCAGGCAGAGGTCGAGGGCGCCGGAGGTGAACAGGCGCTCCAGCAGGCCGAGCCGGCCGAGTTCGGCGACCAGCGGACGGTTGACGTGGCCCGGTTCGCCCTTCTCGGCGATCGGGCGCAGCCGCTCGGCGGCCAGCGAGCGCAGTTCGGCGCACCATGCGGCCTGTGCGGGGTCGAGCGAGAATGCGGGCATCGCCGGTCCTCTCCGCCGCGGGCCCGCGGCCGCTCCTGCGCGGCCGTGCGGCCACTCCCCCGACGGTATCGCGGACCGTTGACTGCCGTCACCAACACGATACGCTCGTTGCGCGAGCCCACCATGACGCCCACCCGGCAAGGGGGCACCCGGCATGCACGACTCGGCCCATGTCGACACCTTCGCGCGCGACCACCTCCCGCCACCCGATCAGTGGCCGGAACTCCGCTTCGACCTGCCGGAGTTGCGCTACCCCGCCCGGCTGAACTGCGCCGCCGAGCTGCTGGCCGGGACCGCCCCCGACCGCCCGGCCTTCCACACCCCCACCGGCCCCTCCTGGTCGTACGGCGACCTGCGGGCCCGCGTCGACCGCCTGGCGCACGTCCTCACCCGCGACCTCGGGGTGGTGCCCGGCAACCGGGTGCTGCTGCGCGGCCCGACCACACCGTGGCTGGCGGCGTGCTGGCTGGCGGTGCTGAAGGCGGGCGGGGTGGCGGTCACGGTGCTGGCGCAGCAGCGGCCGCACGAGCTGGCGGTGATCTGCGAGATGGCGCTGGTGCGGCACGCCCTGTGCGACATCCGGTCCGTCGACGACCTCGCCAAGGCGGAGATTCCCGGCCTGCGCATCACCACCTACGGCGGCGACACCCCCGACGACCTGCTCAACCGCCCGGCGCCGTCGACCCCGTTCCCGGCCGTCGGCACCGCGGCCGACGACGTGGCGCTGATCGCTTTCACGTCGGGGACCACCGGCCGTCCGAAGGGGTGCGTGCACTTCCACCGGGACGTGCTCGCCGTGGCCGACACGTTCTCCCGGCATGTGCTGCGGCCGCGCGAGGACGACGTGTTCGCCGGCAGTCCCCCGCTCGGTTTCACCTTCGGCCTCGGCGGGCTGGTGATCTTCCCGCTGCGGGCCGGGGCCTCCGCGCTGCTGCTCGAACAGGCCGGTCCCCGCCAGTTGTTGCCCGCGATCGCCGAGCACCGGGTCTCCGTGCTGTTCACCGCGCCGACCGCCTACCGCGCCATGCTCGACGACCTCGGCCCGTACGACGTCTCGTCGCTGCGCCGCTGCGTCTCCGCCGGCGAGAACCTGCCCGCCGCCACCTGGCACGCCTGGCACGAGCGCACCGGCCTGCGCATCATCAACGGCATCGGCGCCACCGAGCTGCTGCACATCTTCGTCTCCGCGGCCGATGAGCAGATCAGACCCGGCACGACCGGGGTGCCGGTGCCGGGGTGGCAGGCGCGCGTGCAGGACGCGGACGGGCGGCCGGTGCCCGACGGGGAGCCGGGGCTGCTCGCCGTGCGCGGCCCGGTCGGCTGCCGCTATCTCGCCGACCCGCGCCAGCGGGAGTACGTGCGGGACGGCTGGAACATCACCGGCGACACCTACGTCCGCGAGCCCGACGGCTGGTTCCGGTACGTCGCCCGCGCCGACGACATGATCATCTCGGCCGGGTACAACATCGCCGGGCCGGAGGTCGAGGACGCGCTGCTGCGCCACCCGAGCGTGCTGGAGGCGGCGGTGGTCGGGCGGCCGGACGAGGCACGCGGTCAGGTCGCGGTGGCCTACGCGGTCCTCAAGGAGGGCGCCGCGCGGGACCCCGAGGCGCTGCGCGACTTCGTCAAGTCGGAACTGGCGCCGTACAAATGCCCGCGCGAGATCGTCTTCGTGGACGCGCTGCCGCGCACGGCGACCGGCAAACTGCAGCGGTTCCGGCTGCGCACCCGGCCCGACCGGCCGTGATGCCGGCCGACGACCTAAGATGATCAACGTGTCCGACCAGCATGCACCACGGTCTCTCATCGTCACGCTCTACGGCGCCTACGGCCGCTTCGTACCGGGCCCGGTCCCCGTCGCCGAGCTGATCCGGCTGCTGGCCGCGGTCGGCGTGGACGCGCCCTCGGTGCGCTCGTCGGTCTCCCGCCTCAAACGGCGCGGGCTGCTGCTGCCGGCCCGCACGGCGCGCGGCGCGGCCGGCTACGAACTGTCGCCCGAGGCGCGCCAGTTGCTCGAGGACGGCGACCGGCGCATCTACGCCGCCGCCCCGCCCGAGGACGAGGGCTGGGTGCTCGCGGTGTTCTCCGTGCCGGAGTCGGAGCGGCAGCGGCGCCATGTGCTGCGCTCGCGTCTGGCCGGTCTGGGCTTCGGCACGGCGGCACCCGGGGTGTGGATCGCCCCGGCACGGCTGTACGAGGAGACCCGGCACACCCTGCGGCGGCTGCGCCTGGAACCGTACGTCGACCTGTTCCGGGGCGAGCACCTCGGCTTCGCCGCGACCGCCGAAGCGGTGGCCCGCTGGTGGGACCTGGCCGCGATCGCCAAGGAGCACGAGGCGTTCCTCGACCGTCACGCGCGCGTGCTCCGGTCATGGGAACGGCGTACGGACACCCCGCCGGAGGAGGCCTACCGCGACTACCTGCTGGCCCTGGACTCCTGGCGCCACCTGCCCTACACCGACCCGGGCCTGCCCGCCCGGCTGCTGCCCGGGGACTGGCCGGGCGCCCGCTCGGCCTCGGTGTTCCGCGGACTGCACGAGCGACTCCGGGACGCGGGGGCCGAGTTCGCGGGGCTGTGACCACGGCCGAGCTGTGACCTCAGGCACATCATGCGTCACTTACGGAACCCTCAGGTTCTTCTGTCCCTCTTCTCAAGTTTCTTACCTAGCGTTCCACGCACCGTCCGCCGGGTAACGAAAGAGGACTGTTGCGCATGACCACCACGGGCAGGGCTCAGGGAGCCACCGTCTGGCTCACCGGGCTGCCGAGCGCGGGCAAGACGACCATCGCCCGCCTCCTCGGCGAACGGCTCAAGGCCGAGGGACACCGGGTGGAGGTCCTCGACGGCGACGAGATACGCCGCTTCCTCTCCGCCGGCCTGGGCTTCTCCCGGGAGGACCGCAACACCAACGTCCAGCGCATCGGCCTGGTCTCCGAGGTGCTCGCGCGCAACGGCGTGCTGTCGGTCGTCCCGGTGATCGCGCCGTACGCCGACAGCCGCGCCGCCGTCCGCGAGCGGCACCGGACGAGCTCGACGCCGTACATCGAGGTGCACGTGGCCACGCCGGTGGAGGTGTGCAGCGAGCGGGACGTCAAGGGGCTGTACGCGCGGCAGGCCGCGGGGCGGCTGACCGGGCTCACCGGCGTCGACGACCCCTACGAGCCGCCGGCCGACCCGGACCTCGTCCTGCCGACGCAGCGGCAGACCCCGCGGGAGTCGGCCGGCGCCGTGTACGCGGTGCTGGCGGAGCGGGGGCTGGTGTGAACGGCGGTCTGTCCCATCTGGACGCCCTGGAGTCGGAGTCGGTGCACATCTTCCGGGAGGTCGCGGGCGAGTTCGAGCGGCCGGTGATCCTGTTCTCCGGCGGCAAGGACTCCATCGTGATGCTGCACCTGGCGCTGAAGGCGTTCGCGCCGGCGCCGGTGCCGTTCTCGCTGCTGCACGTGGACACCGGGCACAACTTCCCCGAGGTACTCGACTACCGGGACCGTGTGGTCGCCGCCCATGGGCTGCGCCTCCATGTGGCCTCCGTACAGGACTACATCGACCGGGGTGTGCTGCGCGAACGTCCCGACTCCACCCGCAACCCGTTGCAGACGCTGCCGCTGACGGAGAAGATCCAGAGCGAGCGGTTCGACGCGGTGTTCGGCGGCGGACGCCGTGACGAGGAGAAGGCCCGCGCGAAGGAGCGGGTGTTCTCGCTGCGCGACGAGTTCTCCCAGTGGGACCCGCGCCGCCAGCGCCCCGAGCTGTGGAACCTGTACAACGGCCGGCACGCGCCCGGCGAACACGTCCGCGTCTTCCCGCTGTCCAACTGGACCGAGCTGGACGTCTGGCAGTACATCGCCCGCGAGGAGATCGAGCTGCCGTCCATCTACTTCGCGCACCACCGAGAGGTGTTCCGGCGCGGCGGCATGTGGCTGACCGCGGGCGAGTGGGGCAGGCCGAAACCGGGCGAGACCGTGGAGAAGCGGCAGGTCCGCTACCGCACGGTCGGCGACATGTCCTGCACCGGCGCCGTCGACTCCGACGCCGACACCGTCGAGAGGGTGATCGCCGAGATCGCCGCCTCCCGGCTGACCGAGCGCGGCGCCACCCGCGCCGACGACAAGCTCTCCGAGGCCGCGATGGAAGACCGCAAGCGCGAGGGGTACTTCTAGCCATGACCGGCACGACCATCGACAGCCCGACCATCGACACGCTGCGGTTCGCGACGGCCGGCTCCGTCGACGACGGCAAGTCCACGCTCGTCGGACGGCTGCTGCACGACTCCAAGTCGGTCCTCACCGACCAGCTGGAGGCCGTGCAGCGCGCCTCCGCGAGCCGCGGCCAGGACGCCCCCGACCTGGCGCTGCTGACGGACGGCCTGCGCGCCGAACGCGAGCAGGGCATCACCATCGACGTCGCCCACCGCTACTTCGCCACGCCCCGGCGCCGGTTCATCCTCGCCGACACCCCCGGCCACGTGCAGTACACCCGCAACATGGTCACCGGCGCCTCCACCGCCGACCTGGCGGTGATCCTGGTCGACGCCCGCAACGGCGTCGTCGAGCAGACCCGCCGGCACGCCGCCGTAGCGGGACTGCTGCGCGTCCCGCACGTGGTCCTCGCCGTCAACAAGATGGACCTGGTCGGCTACGAGGAGAAGGAGTTCGAGCGGATCGTCGAGGAGTTCGCCGGTGACGCGGCCGAGTCGGGACTCCCGGGGTTCACCCCGATCCCGGTCTCGGCGCTCGCCGGGGACAACGTGGTGGAACGCTCGGCGCACATGGACTGGTACCGGGGCCCGGCGCTGCTGGAGTTCCTGGAGACCGTGCCCGTGGGTGCCGGGGCGGCCGACGGCCCCGCCCGCTTCCCGGTGCAGTACGTGATCCGGCACGGCGAGGAGCGGTACTACGCGGGCCAGTTGGTGTCCGGGGCGCTGCGCGTGGGCGACCGGGTCACCGTGCACCCGTCCGGCGCGACCTCGGAGATCACCGGCATCGACGTGCTGGGCAGGGCGGCCGCGGCGGCCCGCGCGCCGCAGTCCGTGAGCGTGCGTCTGGCCGACCAGCGGGACGTCTCGCGCGGCGACATGATCACGGCGGGCGTCGACGTCCCGGTGCTCACCCAGCGCGTCCGGGCGGCCGTGTGCCACCTGGCCGACCGTCCGCTGCGGGTCGGCGACCGGGTGCTGGTGCGGCACACCACCAGGACCGTCAAGGCGGTCGTCGAGGACCTGGCCGGCGCGCCCGAGCTGTCCGTGAACGACCTGGGCCGGATCTCCCTGCGCACCGCCGAGCCGCTCGCACTGGACGACTACGCCGACTGCCGGCGCACGGGCGCGTTCCTGCTGATCGACCCGGCGGACGGGGTGACGCTCACCGCGGGCATGGCCGACCTCAACGGCCCAGCGTGAGCCGGGGCTTGGGGACGTCCGTCCGTCCGGTCTGCGGGCGGCGGCTGCCCGCCCGATAGGGCGCGGGCCAGGTGGCGCCCGGGCCGTCGTAGCCCTGTTCGGCCGCCGCGTGCAGGGTCCAGTGCGGGTCGTACAGGTGCGGGCGGGCCAGCGCGCACAGGTCGGCGCGGCCCGCCAGGATCAGGGAGTTGACGTCGTCCCAGGAGGAGATCGCGCCGACCGCGATCACCGGCACGCCGGTGGCGTGCCGGATGCGGTCCGCGTACGGCGTCTGGTACGACCGCCCGAACTCGGGCCGCTCGTCGGCCACCACCTGCCCGGTCGATACGTCGATCGCGTCGGCGCCGTGCGCGGCGAAGGCGCGGGCGATGTCGACCGCGTCCGCGGCCGTGGTCCCGCCGTCGGCCCAGTCGGTGGCGGAGATGCGCACGGTCATGGGCTTCTCCTGCGGCCACACCTCGCGTACCGCGTCGAACACCTCCAGCGGGAAGCGCAGCCGCCCTTCCGGCGAGCCACCGTAGGCGTCGGTGCGGCGGTTGGTCAGCGGGGAGAGGAACCCGGAGAGCAGATAGCCGTGCGCGCAGTGCAGTTCGAGCAGGTCGAAGCCGGCCCGGGCGGCACGCGCGGCGGCCACCGCGAACTGCTCGCGAATGTCGGTCAGTTGGGCGCGGGTCAGCTCGCGCGGGGTCTGGCTGAAGGGCTTGTACGGCAGCGGGGAGGCGGCCACCAGCGGCCAGTTGCCGTCCGGGAGCGGCTCGTCCATGCCCTCCCACATCAGCTTGGTCGAGCCCTTGCGGCCGGAGTGGCCGAGCTGCACGCCGATCGCGGTGCCCGGCGCCTGCCGGTGCACGAAGTCGGTGATCCGCCGCCACGCCTCGCCCTGCCTGCCGGTGTACAGGCCGGCGCAGCCGGGGGTGATGCGGCCCTCGGGGCTCACGCACACCATCTCCGTCATCACCAGTCCGGCCCCGCCGAGCGCGCGGGCGCCCAGGTGGACGAGGTGGAAGTCGCCGGGGACGCCGTCGGTGGCCGAGTACATGTCCATGGGCGAGACGACGACGCGGTTGCGCAGGGTCAGGCCGCGCAGCCGGAACGGGGTGAACATGGGGGGCGTGCCGGGCGGGCAGCCGAACTCGCGCTCGACGGCCTCGGTGAACCGGGCGTCACGCAGCCGCAGGTTGTCGTGGGTGACGCGGCGGCTGCGGGTGAGCAGGTTGAAGGCGAAGCGGAGGGGCGGCTGGTCCAGGTACAGGCCGAGGTTCTCGAACCACTCCAGGCTGGCGCGGGCGGCGCGCTGGGTGGACGCCACGACCGGCCGGCGCTCCTCCTCGTAGGCCGCCAACGCTTTTTCCAGGGAGGGCTGTTCCTCCAGGCAAGCGGCGAGGGCGAGGGCGTCCTCGACGGCCAGTTTGGTGCCGGATCCGATGGAGAAGTGGGCGGTGTGGGCGGCGTCGCCGAGCAGGACCACGTTGCCGTGCGACCAGCGTTCGTTGACGACCGTGCGGAAGGTGGTCCACGCCGACTTGTTGGAGCGCAGGGGGCGGCCGCCGAGGGCGTCGGCGAAGATCTTGGCGCAGCGGTCGAGGGACGCCTGCGGGTCGAGGTCGGCGAAGCCGGCCGCGCGCCACACCTCCTCGCGCATCTCGACGATCACCGTGGAGGCGTCGGGCGCGTAGGGGTAGCCGTGCAGCTGCATCACGCCGTGCTCGGTCTCGGCGATCTCGAAGCGGAAGGCGTCGAAGGCGAAGTCCGCGGCGAGCCATATGTAGCGGCAGCGGTGCGAGGCCACATGGGGCCGGAACACAGGGGCGTAGGCCTCGCGGGTGGTGCTGTGCACACCGTCGGCGGCGATGACGAGGTCGTGACCGGCGGCGAGCCGGTCCGGGGGCGGCGCCTCGGAGCGGAAGCGCAGCTCGACGCCGAGGTCGCGGCAGCGGGTGTGCAGGACGTCCAGGAGCCGTCTTCTGCCGAGAGCGGCGAAGCCGTGCCCGGAGGAGGTGTGCCGGACGCCGCGGTGCACGATGTCGATGTCGTCCCAGCGCACGAACTGTTTACGGAGGGCCTCGTAGACCACCGGGTCGGCGTGCTCGATGCCGCCGAGGGTCTCGTCGGACAGGACGACGCCGAAGCCGAAGGTGTCGTCGGGGGCGTTGCGTTCCCAGACGGTGACCTCGCGGGCCGGGTCGAGGCGCTTGAGCAGCGCCGCCGCGTACAGGCCGCCGGGGCCGCCGCCGACGACCGCGATGCGCCGGGGCCGGCCGGCCGGGTCCGGTGATGCCGTCATGTTCACCGCCCCTGCCACTTCGGCGGCCGCTTCTCGGTGAAGGCGGCGTGGAACTCGGCGTAGTCCTCGCCGTTCATGAGGAGCGCCTGGGTGGCGGCGTCCAGTTCCACCGCGGCCGCCAGCGGCATGTCCAGTTCGGCCGTCAGCAGCGCCTTGGTCTGCGCGTACGCCAGCGCCGGGCCCTCGGCGAGGCGGCGGGCCAGCGCGTGTGCGGCCTCGTCGGCGCCTCCCTCCCCGGTGAGTTCGCTGATCAGGCCGATCCGCTCCGCCTCGGGCGCCCGCACCGGCTCGCCCAGCATGAGCAGCCGGGTGGCGTGGCCGAGCCCGACAACCCTGGGCAGCAGGTAGGCGGCGCCCATGTCGCCGCCGGACAGGCCCACCCGGGTGAACAGGAACGCGAAGCGCGCGGTGGGGTCGGCGACCCGGAAGTCGGCCGCCAGGGCCAGCACGGCCCCGGCGCCCGCGGCCACCCCGTGCACGGCGGCGATCACCGGGAAGGGGCACTCCCGCACGGCCCGGACGACCTGCCCGGTCATCCGGTTGAAGTCGAGGAGCTGGGCGGTGTCCAGGGAGAGCGTGGCGCCGATGATCTCGTCGACGTCGCCGCCGGAGCAGAAGCCGCGTCCCTCGCCGGCCAGCACCAGGGCCCGCACCGACCGCTCACGGGACAGTTCGGCGAGCAGGTCGCGCAGGTCGGCGTAGGCGCCGAAGGTGAGGGCGTTGAGCTTGTCGGGGCGGGCCAGGGTGACCGTGGCGACGCCGTCGGCGAGGTCGACGCGCAGGTGCCGCCAGCGGGGGGTGCGGGCGGCGGAGCCGGTGAAGGGACTCATGACGTGCGGCCTCCTCGGGGGCGGGCACTGCCTCACGGACCTCTGCCCCTCGAAGCTATCACCGATACGTGACTGTCGTCATGAGCGCGCGATATCCGGGTGAGGCGCGCGACCGGGCCTCGACGCACGCCTTGGCGCGCGCTTCGCCGCATGTTTCGGCGCGCGCGCTTCGCCGCAGGCTTCGGCGCGCGCCTCGTCGCGGGCTTCGGCGCGCGCCTCGTCGCGGGCTTCGCCACACGCTTCGCCGCAGCCTTCGTCACACGCTTCGTCACATACGTCACGGCTCGTCCATGGATCGGTAACAGCGGGATCGGCGGTGGGCGGGCCGGCGTTCACCCGGGTAAGCCGCTTGTCATCGGGGCAGACGGCCCCGAACGGCGCCCGCCCGGTGTCCCCGCCGGACCGACCCGTACCATGCACACGATCGACGGCAGGACAGCCTGCTCATGAACGGACCCGCCTTGTACGAGCCCCCCTCCGCCTCCGCCTCCTGGCGCATCGCGTTGCCGCACTCCGCCGCGGCCGTGCCGGTGGCCCGCGCGCTGGTGCGCGCGGCGCTGACCGAGCTGGAGCACGGGGCCGACGGCGACACCGCGGAACTGCTGACGGCCGAGCTGGTCGCGAACGCGGTGGAGCACACGGCGGGCGACGCGCCCATAGAGCTCGTGGTGGAGCTGCTGCCGAACGGCTGCCGGGTGGAGGTGCACGACCCGGATCCGGCGCCGCCGGGCAACCTGACCCGGCCCGACGCCCGCGAACCCGACCCGTGGCAGGAGCACGGGCGCGGACTGCTGCTGATCCGGGCCCTCAGCTCGTCCTGCGGACACCGCCCCACCGAGTCGGGCAAGGCGGTGTGGTTCCGCCTGTCGGCCATCCCGCCCCAGCGGCGGGTGTAGCCCGGGCGGCGGCCGGTGCGGCCCCGGCGGGCGAGTGCGGCGGGCCGGGCGGGCGGCCCGGTCAGGCGGTTCAGGCAGTTCAGGCAGTTCAGGCAGTTCAGGCAGTTCAGGCAGTTCAGGCAGTTCAGGCGAGGGTGGCGACCAGGACGGCCTTGATGGTGTGCAGCCGGTTCTCGGCCTCGTCGAAGACGACCGAGTGGGCGGACTCGAAGACCTCGTCGGTGACCTCGAGGGAGTCCAGGCCGTGGGTCTCGAAGATCTCCCGCCCGACCTTGGTGCCGAGGTCGTGGAAGGCCGGCAGGCAGTGCAGGAACTTCACGTCCGGGTTGCCGGTGGCGCGCAGCACGTCCATGGTCACCGCGTACGGCGCGAGCGCGGCGATCCGCTCGTCCCACACCTCCTTGGGCTCGCCCATGGACACCCACACGTCGGTGGCGACGAAGTCGGCGCCGAGGACGCCCTCGCCCAGGGACTCGGTGAGCGTCACCCGGGCCCCGCTGGCCTCGGCGAGCTCACGGGCCCGGTCGACGACCTCCTGGGCGGGCCAGTAGGACTTCGGCGCGACGATGCGCACGTCCATGCCGAGCAGCGCGCCGGTGATCAGGTAGGAGTTGCCCATGTTGAAGCGGGCGTCGCCGAGGTAGGCGAAGGCGGTCTCCGTCAGCGGCTTGCCGCTGTGCTCGGTCATGGTGAGCACGTCGGCCAGCATCTGGGTGGGGTGCCAGTCGTCGGTGAGCCCGTTGTAGACCGGCACGCCGGCGTGCGCGGCGAGTTCCTCGACCTTCTCCTGGCTGTCGCCCCGATACTCGATGCCGTCGTACATCCGCCCCAGCACGCGCGCGGTGTCCTTCACGGACTCCTTGTGCCCGATCTGCGAGCCGGAGGGGTCCAGGTACGTCGTGGAGGCGCCCTGGTCGGCCGCCGCGACCTCGAAGGCGCAGCGCGTGCGGGTCGAGGTCTTCTCGAAGATCAGCGCGATGTTCTTCCCGCGCAGGTACTGCGTCTCGGTCCCGGCCTTCTTGGCGGCCTTCAGTTCGGCGGCCAGCTCGATCAGGCCGCGGAACTCCGCCTCGGTGAAGTCCAGTTCCTTGAGGAAGTGGCGGCCGGCGAGGGCGGTCGGGACTGTCGCCATGGGGGCGCTCCAGAGGTGCAGGGGCAGGGACCGTGGAAGTCTATACGACACCCAGCATTTCTATGCAAACCTTTGTTCCCCCCGCCCTCCCGGTTCCTCCCCTCTGCTCCCCTGCCGTCCTGCCGTCCTGCCGTCCTGTCCCTCTATCCCCCGACGGCGTCCCGTTCGACCGGGCAGCTCATACAGCGCGGTCCGCCCCTGCCCCGCCCCAGCTCACTGCCCGGGATCTCGATCACCTCGACGCCCTGCTTGCGCAGGTGGGTGTTGGTGGTGGAGTTGCGCTCGTAGGCGACGACCACGCCCGGCTCGACGGCCAGCACGTTGCAGCCGTCGTCCCACTGCTCACGCTCGGCGGCGTGCACGTCCTGGGTCGCGGTCAGGACGCGGATCTCGCTCAGCCCGAGGGCGGCGGCGATCGCGCGGTGCATGTGCTCCGGCGGATGGTCGGTGACCTTGAGCTCCTTGTCGCCGGCGCCGGGCTCGATGGTGTACGAGCGGAGCATGCCGAGGCCGGCGTACTGGGTGAAGGTGTCGCCGTCGACCATCGTCATCACGGTGTCGAGGTGCATGAAGGCGCGGCGCTTCGGCATGTCGAGCGCCACGATCGTCCGTGCGGAACCCGCGGCGAACAGCTTGTGCGCGAGCATCTCCACCGCCTGCGGGGTGGTGCGCTCGCTCATGCCGATGAGGACGGCGCCGTTGCCGATGACCAGGACGTCGCCGCCCTCGATGGTGGACGGGTAGTCGGCCTGCCCCTCGGACCAGACGCGGAACGTCTCGTCGCGGAAGAGCGGGTGGTGGCGGTAGATCGCCTCGAAGTGGACCGTCTCACGCTGCCGGGCCGGCCAGCGCATGGCGTTGACGGCGACACCGTCGTATATCCAGGCGGAGGTGTCGCGGGTGAAGAGGTGATTGGGCAGCGGGGCGAGAAGGAAGTCGTCGAGGTCCATGACGTGGAACCGCACGGAGACCGGCTCCGGGTGCGCGTCGAGGAACTCGCGCTTGGTCATGCCGCCGACGAGCAGTTCGGCCAGCTCGCGGGCGGGGAGGTGCTCGACGGCGGCCCTGAGGTGGTCGGTGGCGAGGACGCCGTACTCCTTCTCGTCGAAGACCCGGTCCAGGACGAGCGTCCTGGCCGCCGGGATCTCCAGTGCCTCGGTGAGCAGGTCGCCGAAGAGGTGGACGGCGACCCCGCGGTCACGCAGGACGTCCGCGAAACCGTCGTGCTCGGCGCGCGCCCGGCGGACCCACAGCACGTCGTCGAACAGGAGGGTGTCCTTGTTGCTGGGGGTGAGCCTTTTGAGCTCGAGATCCGGCCGGTGCAGGATGACGCGGCGCAGCCGCCCGGCCTCGGAGTCGACATGGAATCCCATGACTCCATCCTGACCACCCGGACCCGCCTTCACCCCCTGCTCGGCCGTTTCGACACCGGACCAATTTTCGTCCCCTTGACGATTACCGGGTCAGGTCAATATCGTCCTACTGACGAGATCGGCCCCCGGGGGCGCCCGGGCCGCCCGGGCCTCGAAGACGACGGGGGTGTCGTCGAGGCCCGGGCTCAGGACCGGCTCACAGCCGTGGGGCGTTCCGGGTCACAGCCGGGGGTCCACCGGCTCCGACTCCAGCGCCAGCACCCCGAACACGGCCTCGTGCACCCGCCACAGCGGCTCGCCCCCGGCCAGCCGCTCCAGCGCCTCCAGCCCGAGCGCGTACTCGCGCAGCGCCAGCGACCGCTTGTGGTTGAGGAACCGGCTCCGCAGCCTCGCCAGATTGTCGGGGCGGGTGTACTCCGGTCCGTAGATGATCCGCAGGTACTCCCGTCCCCGGCACTTGACGCCGGGCTGCACCAGGCGCCCCTCCCCGTTGCGCACCAGCGCCCCGAGCGGCTTGACGACCATGCCCTCGCCGCCGCGGCCGGTCATCTCCAGCCACCAGTCGACACCGGAACGCACCGACTCCGGGTCGCCGGTGTCGACGTACAGCCGGCGCGTCGTCTGCAGCAGGCCGCTGCCGTCGTGCTCGACGAGCCGGTCGAGCAGGGCGAGCTGCTCGTCGTGCGGCAGGGCGGCGAGGCTGCGGCCCTGCCCGGCGAGTATCTGGAACGGGGCGAGGCGTACGCCGTCCAGACCGTCCGTCGTCCAGCAGTAGCGGCGGTACGCCCGCGTGAACGCGGCGGCGTCCACCGCCCGCTCGCGCTGGCGGCCGAGCAGGCCGGCCACCTCCACGCCACGGGCCGCGGCGCCCTCCAGCGCGGCCAGCGCGCCGGGGAACACCGCCCCGGACGCGGCGCCCACGGCCGCGTACTGCGACCGCAGCAGCCCGGAAGCCTTCAGCGACCACGGCATCAGCTCGGCGTCCAGCAGCAGCCAGTCGGTTTCCAGCTCCTCCCACAGACCGGCCCCGCCGACCGCGGTCCGCACCCGGTCGAGGACCATCTCCGTCACCGACCCGTCGTCGAAGAACGGGCGCCCGGTGCGGGTGTAGAGGGACCCGGTGGGACCCGCCTCGACCCCGAACCGCCTGCGGGCCGCGTCCGCGTCCCGGCACACCAGGACCACCGCCCGCGAGCCCATGTGCTTCTCCTCGCACACGACCCGGGCGACGCCGTCCCCGGCGTACTGCGCGAAGGCCTCCACCGGGTGCTCCAGGTAGCCCTCGACGTGACTGGTGGCCGTCGGCGCCATGGTCGGCGGCAGGTACGGCAGCAGCCGCGGGTCCACCGCGAAACGGCTCATCACCTCCAGGGCCGCCGCCGCGTTCTCCTCACGCACCGCCACCCGGCCCGCGTGCCCGGTCTCCACCACCCGGCGGCCGTGCACGTCCGCCAGGTCCAGCGGCCGGCCGTCCTGCCCGCCGGGCGCCTCGGTGCGCAGCGGCCTGGCCGGCTCGTACCAGACCCGCTCGGCCGGTACGTCGACCAGCTCCCGCTCCGGCCAGCGCAGCGCGGTCAGCTTGCCGCCGAACACCGCGCCGGTGTCCAGGCAGATGGTGTTGTTGAGCCAAGTGGCCTCCGGGACCGGGGTGTGGCCGTAGACCACGGCCGCGCGGCCCCGGTAGTCCTCCGCCCACGGGTAACGCACCGGCAGGCCGAACTCGTCGGTCTCACCGGTCGTCTCGCCGTACAGCGCGTGCGAGCGGACCCGGCCGGAGGTGCGGCCGTGGTACTTCTCCGGCAGACCGGCGTGGCAGACCACCAGCCGGCCGCCGTCGAGGACGTAGTGGCTGACCAGCCCGTCGATGAACTCGCGGACCTGCTGCCGGAACTCCTCGCTCTCGCCCTCCATCTGCTCGATCGTCTCGGCGAGTCCGTGGGTGTGCTGGACCTTGCGGCCCCGGAGGTGACGGCCGTACTTGTTCTCGTGGTTGCCCGGCACGCACAGCGCGTCGCCCGACTTCACCATCGCCATCACGCGGCGCAGCACGCCGGGTGAGTCCGGGCCGCGGTCGACCAGGTCGCCGACGAACACGGCCGTACGTCCCTCCGGGTGCGCGCCGTCGACGTAGCCCAGCTTGCCGAGCAGCGCCTCCAGTTCGGCCGCGCAGCCGTGCACGTCGCCGATGATGTCGAAGGGCCCGGTGAGGTGGGTCAGGTCGTTGAACCGCTTCTCGGTGACGACGGTGGCGTTCTCGGCCTCCTCCACGCCGCGCAGGACGTGCACCTTGCGGAAGCCCTCGCGCTCCAGGTGCCGCAGCGAGCGCCGCAGTTCGCGGATGTGCCGCTGGATGACCCGGCGCGGCATGTCGGCCCGGTCGGTGCGGGCGGCGTTGCGCTCGGCGCACACCTCCTCCGGCACGTCCAGCACGACGGCTATGGGAAGGACGTCGTGCTGCCTGGCCAGCTCGATCAGCTGGCGGCGGGCGTCCTGCTGCACGCTGGTGGCGTCCACGACCGTGCGGCGGCCCGCGGCCAGGCGCTTGCCGGCGATGTAGTGCAGCACGTCGAAGGCGTCCTTCGTGGCGCTCTGGTCATTCTCGTCGTCCGACACCAGGCCGCGGCAGAAGTCGGAAGAGATGACCTCGGTCGGCTTGAAGTGCCTGCGGGCGAAGGTGGACTTGCCCGATCCGGAGGCGCCGACGAGGACGACGAGGGACAGGTCGGTGACGGGCAGCACGCGCCCCTTGGTCTGCGTCCCGCTGCTCTGCGCCGCGTTGCTCCGGGTCTCGTCGCTCCGGGTCTCGTCGCTCTGGGGCCCGTTGCTCTGGGGCCCGTTGCTCTGGGTCTCGTCGCTCTGGGTCTCGGTCATGCTGCCTTCGCCTCCTTCACTGTCTCGTTCACCGTCTCGACACGGAACACGGCCATCTGGGTGGGCGGTCCCACCTCGGGGTCCTCCGGGCCGACGGGCCGGAACTCCACGTCGTAGCCGTGGCGTCCGGCGACGGCCCGCGCCCAGGCGCGGAACTCCTCCCGGGTCCACTCGAAGCGATGGTCGCCGTGCCGGGTGTGCCCGGCCGGGAGGGACTCCCAGCGCACGTTGTACTCGACGTTCGGGGTGGTCACCAGGACGGTCCGGGGGCGGGCCGCGCCGAACACCGCGTACTCCAGGGCGGGCAGCCGTTCCAGGTCGACGTGCTCGATCACCTCGCTGAGCACGGCGGCGTCGTACCCCTTGAGCCGGCTGTCGGTGTAGGCGAGCGAGCCCTGGAGCAGCTTGACGCGCGCGGCCTGCCGCTCGCCCATCCGGTCCAGCTTCAGCCGCCGGCCCGCGATGGTCAGCGCCCGCATCGACACGTCCACGCCGACGATCTCCGTGAACCGCGGGTCCTTCAGCAGCGCCTGCACCAACTGGCCCTGCCCGCAGCCGAGATCCAGGACACGGGCGGCTCCCGACTCCCGCAGCGCCGCGAGGATCGCGTCCCGGCGCCGCACGGCGAGCGGGATCGGCTTCTCCTCCGACCCGGTCTCCGCCTCGCTGTCCGCCCCGGTCTCCGCGCCGCTCTCCGCCTCGGTCTCCGCGTCGACGGCGTTGTCGATCTCCTCGACCGCGCTGTCGTCCGACTCGGCGAGCCGCACCAACTCCAGGCGCTCCATCGCCTCCCGGGTCAGCGACCAGCGGCGCGAGAGGTAACGGCTGGTGATGAGCTTCTGCTCCGGATGCCCGGGCAGCCAGCCCTCACCGGCCCGCAGCAGCTTGTCGACCTCGTCGGAGGCGACCCAGTAGTGCTTGGCGTCGTCCAGCACCGGCAGCAGCACATACAGGTGGCGCAGCGCCTCGGCGAGGGTCAGCGCCGCCGACTCCAGCACGAGCCGGACGTACCGCGACTCGCCCCACTCGGGGAACTCGGCGTCCAGGGCGACGGGTTCGGCGGCGACCGTCCAGCCGAGCGGCTCGAACAGGCGCCGCACGAGCTCCGCACCGCCGCGGGCGGGCAGCGCGGGCACCTCGACGCGCAGCGGCATCGGCTGCGCCGGCTGCTCCGGACGGGCGGTGCAGACGCCCTTCATCGCGCTGGAGAAGACACCGCTCAGCGCGACCGCGAGCAGCGAGGAGGCCGCGTAGGGGCGGTCGTTGACGTACTGCGCCAGCGCCGCGTCGGGTGCGCCGCCCCGGCCCTTGCCCTTGCCCCTGCGCACCAGCGCCACCGCGTCGACCTCCAGCAGCAGCGCGGCCGTGCAGCGCCCGGGATCCGCCTCGGGATAGAAGACGTGCGCCGTGCCGTAGGACGTCGAGAACGCCTGCGCCCTGTCGGGATGCTTGTGCAGCAGGAATCCGAGGTCGGTGGCCGGGCGTCCGGGGGTGCCGGTGGTGCTGATCGTCAGGAACATGCGGAGGGCCTCTCCGGCTGGGTGGTCGAATGCGGTGCCGTGCGTGCGAAGGCCCCCGGGGCACTGATCCCCGGGGGCCTGCCGGACGACGGTCTCACCTTCGCACACCGGCGACGACCGGCGCCTTTCGTTTATCGCCGCTACGACAGCTGCGTCTGGACCTGGGAGGAGATCAGCTCCAGGTGGTCCAGGTCGTGCAGGTCGAGGACCTGGAGGTAGACGCGGCCCGAGCCGATCGCGGCGTAGCGGCCGATCTTGTCGACGACCTCGGCCGGGGAGCCGGCCAGGCCGTTGGCCTTGAGCTCGTCGACCTCGCGGCCGATGGCGGCGGCTCGGCGGGCCACTTCCTGGTCGTTGCCGCCGACGCAGACGACGAGGGCGTTGGAGTAGACGAGGTCGTCGGCGCGGCGGCCGGCCGCCTCGGCGGCGGCGCGCACCCGGCCGAACTGCCGCTCGCTGTCCTCGATCGAGGCGAACGGCATGTTGAACTCGTCGGCGTAGCGGGCGGCGAGGCGGGGGGTGCGGGTCGCGCCGTGGCCGCCGATCAGGACCGGGACCTTGTCCTGGGCGGGCTTGGGCAGCGCGGGCGAGTCCGTGAGGTCGTAGTAGGTGCCGTGGAAGTCGAAGGTCTCGCCGGTCTTCGTCGCCCACAGGCCGGTGACGATCTCCAGCTGCTCCTCCAGGCGGGCGAACTTCTCCTTCGGGAACGGGATGCCGTAGGCCTTGTGCTCCTGCTCGAACCAGCCCGCGCCGAGGCCGAGTTCGACGCGGCCGCCGGACATCTGGTCGACCTGGGCGACCTGGATGGCGAGCACGCCGGGCAGCCGGAAGGTGCCGGCGGTCATCAGGGTGCCGAGGCGGATGCGCTTGGTCTCACGGGCGAGTCCGGCGAGGGTGATCCAGGCGTCGGTGGGTCCGGGAAGGCCGTCCACGGCGCCCATGCGGAGGTAGTGGTCGGACCGGAAGAACGCGTCGAATCCGAGGTCCTCGGTGGCCTTCGCCACGGTGAGCAAGGTGTCGTAGGTGGCCCCCTGCTGGGGCTCGGTGAAGATGCGAAGATCCATGCCTCCATCCTGCCCGCTGTCCTGGCGGCCGCTGCCACTGGTGCCCCGGGGCGTCGCCCGGAAAGCCTCAGACCCCGTCCCGGTCGGGCACGGTTTCCGCCTTGTCCGCCAGTCGGCGCAGCATCTCGCGGACGCGGTCCCGGGACTCGTCGGCCGCGTCGATCGCCTCCATGCACTGCCAGTACGTGCTCTCGTCGGCCGCGGCGCAGGCGAGGCCCACGAGGGTGATGCCGACCTCGCCGAGGAGGCCGCCGAGGTACGTCAGGGCCTGGCGGGCGTCGCCCAGGTCGGTGAGCTGGGCGGCGCGCAGGTCCTCCAGGGCGAGCCGCGGCGTCCCCAGCACACCGCAGCCCCGGCCCGCCAGTTCGGTCAGCCCCAGCGCCTCGCCGCGCAATTCGGGCGGGCCGGTGACCGCGAGGCGGCTGCCTATCGCCTGGGCCAGGGCCTGTGCCTGCCACACCTCCGTCAGGGTGTCCGGCGGGCTGCCGCCGGCCGCCAGGGCACGTCTGCTCGTCACGATGAGTCGCACCGCGTCCATGCGCCAACCCCCGTCCGTCACAGCGTGTTATCAACACGCCCGCCCGAGCCTCACCAATCCACTACATAGAGTGAGGCGGCGTGGGGCGAAAAGCCAGAGGTGAGCGGAAATCTGTGGACAGCAGGCCGATATATGGCGGGATTTCGACTGCGGAGAGTGAAAGTGGAGGTGGTGACTCATTGTCACTGTCGGTCGTCCCGCCTCACGGGGCCGGGAACCTCCGCTCGTTGCGGTCGATCTTCGCGTCCAGCGCGGCCAGCGGATCGATCCGCAGCGCCTCGCACAGTTGCAGCAGATAGGCCAGCACGTCCGCGACCTCGTCCGTCACCCGGTGCGCCGTCTCCGGGTCGTCCATCACCCGCGCCGACTCCTCCGGCGTCAGCCACTGGAAGATCTCCAGCAGTTCGGCGGCCTCGACACTGAGGGCGGCGACGAGGTTCTTCGGGGTGTGGTACGGCTGCCAGTCGCGGGCCGCCGCGAACTCGGCCAGCCGGCGCTGCAGCTTCGTCACGTCGAGTGGTTCTGTCACGGCCCCAGGTGTACCACCGTGACGCCGTCCGCCCCGGCGGCCCACGAGGCGTCGCTCACCGCGGCGACGAGGCGGATGTGCCCGCGGCGGCCCATGCGCGCGGCCAGCAGCAGCAGTTCGCGCCGCTGCCGCGCGTCCAACGACCGTTCGAAGCGGTCGGCGAGGACGGTGAGGGTCTGCATCGCCGCGGGCACCTCCCCGGCGGGGTCCACCTCCAGCACCCCGGGTCCGGTCAGCAGGACGAGCGCGAGGGCGACGTACCTCAGCTCGCCGTCGCCGAGGCGGCCCAGGGCCGTCCGGTGTCCGTCCCCGCGGTCGAGCAGCGCCTCGACCGTCCCGTCGCCCAGCGGCTCCGCGCGCACGTCCGCCACGTCTCCGGCACATCCGGCGCGCACCGCCTCGACGAGCAGGGCGTGCCGGCGGCCGCACTCGGTCCGAGTGCGCCACAGGACGTCGGCGAGGTTGTCGCAGCCGCCGAGGAGACGGCCGGAGCCGGCCGGGACGGGGGCCCGCATCCGGCCGGGGCGAGGGTCGCAGGCGAAGACGGAGCGCAAGGCGACGACCGTCTGCTCGGCGGCGGCGAGCACCCGGCGCTGCCCGTCGGTCCGGCCGGCCACCCGCAGCGGCAGCAGCGCGGTGCCGAGCCGGTCGTCCGGCAGCGGCGCCCGGGTCACCGGGGACGAGCCGCCCGTGTGCCAGGCGGCCTGCACGAAGCGGCGCGCCGGGTCGCGCAGGGCCGTCTCCAGCAGCACCCGGCCGCCCGAGGTCAGCCGCTCCCCCACGACGCGCAGCTCGGGCTCGGCCTGGACGGCGACGTCGAGCCGTACCGGCCCCTCGGGCCCGTCGGCCGTGCAGCCGATGCGGAACCCGCGCCGCCGCTGGGCGTCGGGCCGGGCGCGCTCCGGCACGCAGGCGCCCGGGTCCGGGAACGCCTGGCCGACCGGGGCGCCGCCGCCGAGCCGCGCCAGCGCCTCGTACGCCCGCAGCGCCGCAGTCTTGCCGCATCCGCTGCCCCCGGCGAACAGCGTGACGGGGCCGAGTCCGAACGCCGCCCCCCGGTGCCCGGCGAAGGCGGACAGCCGCAGCTCGGTGACGCAGGGCCGCGGCACGGCCGTTCCGGCCGGCGGGGAGGCGGACGGCGGAGGTGACGAGGACCGCGACGGGGACGGGGACGAGGACGGGGGCAAGGACGAGGACGGATACGGGGACAGGGACGGAGCGAGGACGGTGGCTGGGGCGGGGGCCGGGGGCACGGGTGACACGGTCATGTGCGGACCGTAGGGGGTCCGGCGGGCGGTGAACCGTTCCGGCTGTGCGGCCTTCCCACGATCGGAGGACCGGCCGGAGCGCCGGGCCGGCTCAGACTCCGGGGACCCCGGCGTTCTGCATGAGGCCGGTGACCTCGGTGTCGGCCGGGGTCAGCAGGAACACGTTCCGGTCGACCCGGTGCATGCCGCTGGCCAGGCCGAAGACGACGCCGGTGCTGAAGTCGAGGACGCGCTTGGCGACGTCGGCCTCCGCGCCGCTCAGGTCGAGCAGGACGGGCACCCCGGCCATCAGCGTCTCGGCGACCTCGCGGGCGTCCGAGAAGACGTTGACCCTGAGGACGACGAAACGGCGGCGGCTCTCGGTCTCCGCGTCCGCGAACGCGCGGTGGTCCACCGCGGACGGCCAGGAGTCCCGTCCGCGCAGCGGCACGACCTGGGCAAGCCCCTCCCACTGTTCATCGGTGACGTGGCGGTTCACCGGCTCCCCCCGACCTGACTCGCAATTGTTGCCTGCACCGGCCAATTCTTACGCCAAGTCACCCGTTCGGCCCAACAGCGACACGGTCCGCGACCGCTCCGGGAGCAATAAAACGCCACTGTGGTCATGTCCGGACACATTCGGGAGCGTCCGAGTGTTTTCAGCCATCTGCCTTCACAATCGCCCCGCGATGACCCTTTCATCAGTGATCACGGCTTCTTACCGGCCTCACACCGCGCTCTTCACCTCCGGTCGCGCCCCGCTCACCGGGCCCCACTAGCGTCCGGGCCGTGCACACGGCAGAGAAGACCCAGCCGGTGACACCGGGCCGGCGGACACAGTCGGCGGTGTCCGCCGCCCCGGAAACCCCCGCGCAGTGGCACCGCGTCCTGACCCTGCTCGCCGACGTCAGCCTCTTCATAGGCACCCGCTCGGTGTGGACGGAGGCGGCCGGTCACCGGCTCGCCGTGGCCGCGGTCATCTCGGTCTGCTACGCCTCGATCCTGGTGTGCGGGGTGCTCGCCCTGGTGGTCCGCCGGACCAGGGCACTGGCCCGGCTGGACCTGTGCGTGCTGGCGACCGCCGTGACGCTCGCCCTGTGCGCCTGGGTGATGTACCACCGGGGCTCCGACGAGGCGCTGCTGACCACGCAGGCCGCCCGCGAACTGGTCGCCGGCCACCGGGTGTACGGGCAGCCCTGGCCCTGGCTGTTCGGCCACGGCATCGCGCTCACCCCGACGGTGACCGGCGGCTACGACTTCACCTACGGCTATCCGCCGCTCGCCCCGCTGCTCACCGCGCCGCTGCTGTGGCTGGGCCACGGTGGCGCCCCGGCGACGGCGGTGAGCACGGGCGCGCTCGTCGCCGGCACGGTCGTGCTGTGGCGCATGCTGCCGGTGCCGTGGCGCCCCGCGGCGACCATGGTGTGCCTGGGCTTCGGCTTCCTGCCCACGTACGCCCGCCTCGGCTATCCGGCGATCACCGCGCTGGCGCTGCTGGTGCCGGTGGTGGTGGGCTGGCCGCGGCTCGGGCGGGGCGGGCGGCTCGGCCCGGCCGGGCTGGTGCGCGCCGGGTGCCTGGGCGCGGCCTGCGCGGCGCAGCAACTGCCGTGGTTCCTCGCGCCCTTCCTGCTGGCCGGCGTCTACGCGGTACGCCGGGGGGAGCTGGGCGGCCGGGCGGCGGCGCTGGTGGTGCTGCGGATCGCCGGTGCCGCCGCGACCGTATGGCTGCTGCTGAACACGTACTTCCTGGTGAGCGAGCCGGGCACCTGGTTCGCCGGCATCGCGCTGCCGCTGACGCAGGGGGCGACGGTGCACGGGCAGGGCCTGGTGGACGTCTCGCTGTACCTCACCGACGGCAGCGACCGGATCGACTGGTACGCGCACGCGAGTCTGCTGCTGGCCGCCGCGCTGCTCGCGCTGCTGGTCCTGTTCGCGCGCCGCCTGGGTCCGGCGGCGACCGTCCTGCCCTGGTGCGCCTTCTACCTGGCGACCCGTTCCCAGGACGGCTACTACCTGATGATGACGCCGCTGTGGCTGGCGGCCGCGGTCACCGCTCCGCCCTCGGAGTTCGCCCGCGCCTGGCAGCCCCGCCCGCGACCGTTGTCCGGGCCGTACCGTCGTCCGGCACTGGCCGCGGCGGCCGTGATGGTGTTGCTGCCGGCGTCGGCGAGCGCGGTGTTCGCGGTCACCGGTTCGCCGCCGCTGCGGATGCGCGTCGCCGCGGTGCGGCGGGTCTCGGCGGACGTCGTCTCGCGGCTGACGGTGCGGGTCGCCAACACCGGGGGTACGGCCCTGACGCCCCACTTCATGCTGACCACGGACCAGGGTTCGGGCCGGTACTGGTCGCTGGCGCGGGGTCCGGCGACGGTCCCCGCCCACGGCACCGTGCGGATGGAGATCAGGCCGTCCGGCGGCCGGTTCCGGCTGCCCGCGCCGGGCGTCCGGATCCGGCTGCGCGCCTTCACGGCGACGCCACAGACGCTGTCGAGCACGGACATCCGCCTGCGGCCGACGCGGTCGGGATCCGGGACGCCGTAGGGCGGGAGCCGGCAGCGCCCAGAGCGCGAGCCGGGACCGCCGCGCAGCGCGCGCCAACACCGCCGCAGGGCGCGAACCCGCACCCCGCAGAGCACGCGCCGCCACCCCGCAGGACGCGAACCCGCACCCCCGCAGGGCGGGTTGTCCCGGCGCGGCTGGGTACCCGGCGGGCCCGTGCCGTGACCACACCGGCGACCGAAGGAGGACACCATGGGCGCGCTGGATCTGCCCGAACCCGTCGTCCGCCGTCCCGGGGCGGCGCCCCCGGCCGACCCGGCGCGGCTGGAGGCCGCGCTGCGTGAGCGGGTGGACGGGGAGGTCCGGTTCGACGCCGGGAGCCGGGCGGCGTACTCCACGGACGCCTCCAATTTCCGGCAGACGCCGATCGGCGTGGTCGTGCCGCGCAGTCCCGAGGCGGCCGCCGAGGCGGTGGCCGTCGCGCGCGAGCACGGCGCGCCCGTGCTGTCCCGGGGCGGCGGGACCAGTCTGGCCGGGCAGTGCACCAACACGGCCGTGGTGATCGACTGGTCGAAGTACTGCAACCGCGTCGAGTCCGTCGACACGAACGCCCGCACCTGCGTCGTCCAGCCCGGCATCGTCCTCGACGACCTCAACCGGCAGCTTTCGCCCACCGGTCTGCGGTACGGCCCCGAACCCGCCACGCACGCCAACTGCACGATCGGCGGCATGATCGGCAACAACTCGTGCGGCGCGACCGCCCAGGCGTACGGAAAGGTCGTGGACAACATCGCCCGCCTGGAGGTGCTGCTCTACGACGGCACCCGGTTCTGGTGCGGGGAGACGAGCGACGAGGAGTACGCCGAGATCGAGCGGCAGGGCGATCTGCGCGCCGCCGTCTACCGGCGGCTGCGCGCCCTGCGCGACACCTGCGCGGACGAGATCCGCCGCCGTTTCCCGGACATCCCGCGCCGGGTCTCCGGCTACAACCTGGACTCGCTGCTGCCGGAGCACGGCTTCGACGTGGCGGGGCTGCTGGTGGGCAGCGAGTCGACGCTCGTCACGGTGTTGCGGGCCGAGCTGGAGCTGGTGCCGGTGGTGCCGGAACGCGCGCTCGTGGTGCTCGGCTTCCCCAGCATCGACCGCGCCGGCGACGCCGTGCCGACGATCCTGCCGTACGAGCCGATCGCGCTGGAGGGCGTCGACGAGCGGCTGGTCCGCGACGAGCGGATCAAGCGCCTCAATCCCAAAGCGCTGGCCGAACTCCCGGCCGGGCGGGCGTACTTGATGGTGCAGTTCGGCGCCGACACGCTCGACGAAGCGGAGCAGCGGGCGCACCGCATGCTGGCCGGCCTGCACGAGTCCGAGCACGATGCCGAGGTCGCCTTCCTGGACGACCCCTCCCACGAGGAGGAGTTGTGGCACGTCCGCGAGGCCGGGCTCGGCGCGACCGCGCACATCCCGGGGCGACCGGACACGTTCGAGGGCTGGGAGGACTCGGCGGTGTCGCCCACGCGACTGGGCGACTACCTGCGCCGACTGCGGGGCCTGTTCGAGGAGTTCGGGTACCAGAGCGACACCGGGCCCAGTCTGTACGGCCACTTCGGGCAGGGCTGCGTGCACACCCGTATCCCGTTCGACCTGTACAGCGCGGACGGGGTGGCGGCCTACCGGCGGTTCATGGAGCGCGCGGCCGACCTGGTGGCCGAGTTCGGCGGCTCCTTCTCCGGCGAGCACGGCGACGGGCAGAGCCGGGGCGAGCTGCTGCCGCGGATGTTCGGCACGGAGCTGGTGGAGGCGTTCGGGCGGCTCAAGGCCGTCTTCGATCCCGGCGACCGGATGAACCCGGGGAAGGTCGTGGCGCCGTACCGGCTGGACGAGAACCTGCGCCTGGGCGGTGACTGGGCCCCGCACGATCCGCGCGACCTGCACTTCCGCTTCCCGCACGACGGCGGGTCGTTCGCCCAGGCCGCCAACCGGTGCGTGGGCGTGGGCAAGTGCCGGCAGCTCGCGAACCAGGGCGGTTCGGTGATGTGCCCGTCGTACCAGGTGACGCGGGAGGAGGAGCACTCCACGCGGGGGCGGGCGCGGCTGCTGTTCGAGATGCTCGACGGGCACGGGGACAGCGCGCTGTCGGGCGGCTGGCGGTCGGAGGCGGTCAAGGACGCGCTCGATCTGTGCCTCGCCTGCAAGGGGTGCAAGAAGGACTGTCCCGCCGACGTGGACATGGCCACGTACAAGGCCGAGTTCCTGTCGCACCACTACCGCGGGCGGCCGTGGCGCAGGCCCCGTTCCGACCTGTCCCTGGGCTGGCTGCCCGTCGTCGCCCAGCTGGTCGGCCGGGCCCGGCTCGGGCCGGTGGTCAACGCGCTCACGCACACGCCGCCGCTGTCGAAGGCGGCCGCCGCGTTGGCGGGGATCGAGGACCGGGAGGTGCCGCTGTTCGCGGACCGGACGCTGCGGCAGTGGTTCGCGGGCCGCCGCGAGCGGAACGGCGACGGCCGGCGCGGCAGCGTGCTGCTGTGGCCGGACACGTTCACCAACTTCTTCCACCCGCACATCGGGCAGGCCGCGGTGGATCTGCTGGAGCACGCGGGCTGGCGGGTGGAGATGCCTCGGGAGCCGCTGTGCTGCGGGCTGACCTGGATCTCCACCGGGCAGCTCGGCGTCGCCGAACGCGTCCTGGCGCGCACCGTGCGCCGGCTCGCCGGGCACGTCCGGGCGGGCGGGCTGGTCGTCGGCCTGGAACCGAGCTGTACCACCGTCTTCCGTTCCGACCTGGGCGAGCTGTTCCCCGGCGACCAGGACGCGCGCAGGCTCACCGGTCAGACGGTGACGCTCGCCGAGCTGCTCACCGAGCACAGCCCGGGCTACGAGCCGCCGCAGGTGCCGGAGCGGTCGGCGCGGGCGCTGGCCCAGGTGCACTGCCACCAGCACGCGGTGCTGGGCTGGGACGCCGACCAGGAGCTGCTGCGCCGGGCCGGGGTGGACGCCGAGCGGCTGGAGTCCGGCTGCTGCGGGCTGGCCGGCAACTTCGGCTTCGAGCGCGGGCATCTGGACGTCAGCGCGGCGTGCGCGGAGCGGGTGCTGCTGCCCCGGCTGCGGGAGGCCGACGCGCAGACCGTCGCCCTCGCCGACGGCTTCAGCTGCCGTACCCAGATCCACGAGCTGGACAGCGGCGGGCACGAGGCCGTGCACGTGGCGGAGTTGCTGGCCTCGGCGCTGCCCGCAGAAGCCCACGGCAGCGCCTACGCCGTCGCCCCGGGCGCCCGCCCCGCTCCCCCGGACCGCCGCGCGAAGGCCGCCGCGCTCGCCGCCGTGGGCCTGACCGGCGCCGGCCTCGCCGCGGCGGGACTGCGGCGGGGGGTGCGGCGGTGAGCCCCGGCACCGCCGACAGGCCGTTCAACACAGGTTTGTAGACATAGCTCATCGGACCGCGCACTCCACAGGCCGGCGCCCCGGACTCAAGGCTGCACAGCGTCCCGAACCGACGGATCGAGGCGATCGGCCGGGTGCGCAGGTCCGGGCGCGCGAAGACGCTGTGCAGTACCTCCGGCTCATCTACTCGCGTCATTCCCAGCAACCTCAAATAAAGCTCAGGAATCCCACATGACACGGGAATCGGCGGTCCTGGGCTCGCTAATCTCCGAATCGAACGAAGAGCGGGTCGCTCGCCGTCAGCAGACGAGAGGTGCGCATGCGAAACCCTCCGCGGCTCGCAGACCTACCCCCCACCGCCCCCCACGGCGTGTGCACCCCGACCCCCCAGGGTCGCCCGTGACCACCGCTCACGCTTTCGCCCCCGCTCGACTCGTCGGCCGGCAGGCGGTGCTCGGCACCCTCGACGGGCTCGTCGACCGGGTACGGGACGGCTTCTCTGACATCGTTATCGTCACCGGCCCGGTCGGCTCCGGCCGCAGCGCCGTCCTCAGACACGCCGTCGACCGGGCTCGGGCCCGCGGGCTCGCGGTCGGTGTCGCCCGCTGCTCACCTCGCGAGTCCCGGCTCCCCTACGGCGCGATCACCCAATTGCTGGGCACCCTGTGCCGCCCGTCCCGGATCGGTGCCCTCGCCTCCGGTGTCGGCCCCAACAGCCGGCCCACGGACACCATCGCCCGGATGTGCGACACACTCCTGGCGCTGTCAGCCGGACAGCCCGTCCTGCTGGCCGTCGACGACCTGCACCTCGCCGACCCCCACTCCCTGCGCCGGCTCGTCGGCCTCATGAACCGCGCCCGCAGGGGCGCCGTCCTCGCCGTCGTCACCTCCCCCGTGCCCGTTCGACAGGTTCTCGAAGCGGCCGGAGCACGGTCGGCACGTCCCTGCCCGGTACACACCCTGCGCCTCGCCCCGCTCACCGCCGCCGAGGCACAAGGTCTGGTCGAGTCACGCGTCGGCCGTCCCGTGGAGCTGTCCATGCTCACGCCGGCCGACGTCGGCGGCTGGTCCCCCGCCGTTCTGCACGCCGTCGCCGACCGGATCACCGCACTCGGCCGCCCCCTGAACACCGAGGCCGTGCCGCAACTCGTCGCCGCCGCCCGTACCGCCTGGTCCAGCCGCGCCCTGACCACCGCGCACGGCTTACCCGCGCACGTCGTCGCCCTGTTACGCGCCGTCGCCGTCGGCGGCCACCGGCCGGAGCCGGCCCGGCTCGCGTCCCTGGCCGGCCTCGACGCCACCGCCTTCGACGACGCCCTGGCCGCCCTCCGGTCCTGCGGACTCCTCGCCGACACCGGCGCCCCCCGGCTGTGTCACCCCTGGTTCGCCGACGAGGTGGTGGCGGACATGACCGGTCCCGAGCGAGACCGCCTGCACCGTCGCGCCGTCTCCGTGCAGGAGCGGGAGGGCGCGCGGGCCGACGCGGACGCCGAGTCGCCCGACGACGCCGGCCCGCCCGTGCGCCTGTGGACCGCCCCGGGCGCCGCCTCCCCTCCCGCCCGGCACGCCGCCGACCTCTCCACCGCCGCCCTCAGGCACTCACTGTCCGAGCCGGTGACGGAGGCGGAGCGGGCCCGGCGCCTCATCCGGCTGGCCGCCGCCGAGGCCGTCGCCGCTCCGCAGGCCTCGGACGGCCGACTGCGCCAGGTGATGCTGCGCCACCTCAGCCGCGAGACCTGGCCGTATGTGCTCAGCGCCGCCGATCTGCTGCTCAGCCGCGGCGACGCCGAGACCGCCCGCTGGGTGATCGCCGACGTGCACCAGAGGGCCCTCACCGAGATCCCCGACGACGAGCTGCGACCGCTGCGCGCTCTCAGCCGGCTCGCCCACCAGGAGAAGGGCGGGCCGCCGCTCGTCGCCCCGCCGCCCGTGCACTCCGACCGCCCCGGGCACCCGGCCCAGTCCGCCGTGCACGCCTGGACACTCGCCACCCGCGGCTACGACCGGGTCCAGGCTCTCGACCTCGCCCACGCGGCGCTGAACGCGCCCGCGTCCGTACCGTTCATGTGCCGTACGGCAGCGGCCCGGGCCCTGTTCTGCGCGAACGACACGGCCGGCGCCCTCGACGGCCTCGAAGCCGTCGCCGCGGACGCCCGCCGCGACAACGCCCTCGCGGCGGTCGCACAGGCCCTGCTCTGCCGCGCCGAAGCCGATGTGCTCCTCGGTCGCGGCGAGGAGGCGCTGAGCCATCTGTCCGCCGCCACGCGGGCTCTCCCGCCGGCCTCGTGGCACAGCCTCCTCGCACCCCGGCTCGCCGCCGCCGAGATCCTCGCCCTCATCCGCTGTGGCCGTGCGGAGGAGGCCCGGCGCGCCGCGGAACGCGCTCCGAGCCGGTCCGAGAGCCTCAGTGTCACCACGGCGTCCCTGCTGTACGCGCGCGCCGAACTCGCCCTCATCGACGGGGACACCGCCCGGGCCCTGCTGCTGCTAGAGGAATGCGGCCGGGTGCTGCTCGCCAAGCGCTGGCGCAACCCGATGCTGCTCCCCTGGCGCGGCGTCGCGGCCGTCGCCCACGACCGCCTGGGCGCCCCCGGCACGGCGAGCGAACTCCTCGCCGAGGAGCGCGCTGACGTCGAGCGCTGGGGAACGGCGAGCACCTTCAGGGAGCGGTGTGCCCGCACGCACGAGGCGCTGGCTCTGCACGGGGTCGAGATCCCCTGGGCGCGGGACCGTGAAAGACCCCCCACGGCGCTCGGGGGGACCGCCCCCGAGGCGGACCCGCTCACGCCCTCCGAGCGCGACGTGGCCGACCTCGTCGTCGAAGGGCTGACGAACGGTGAGATCTCCCGGCGGCTGGGCCTGAGCACCCGCACCGTCGAGTTACGGCTCACCCGCGTCTACCGCGCCCTCGGCGTCAAGGGGCGCGCCGCCCTCGTCGCCCACCTGCGAGCCCTGCGGCAGGACCGCTGATCCATGCTGCTGGAGCGCGAGAAGGAGCTGGCCCTCCTGGACGAGGCGGTGGCCCGCGCCCAGTCGGGCACCGGAGGCCTCGTCCTCCTCGAGAGCGGCGCCGGCGCCGGCACCACGGCACTGCTCGACGAACTGGCCCACCGGGCCACGACGGCCGGTGCCCTGGTCCTGCGCTCCGCCGGCACCCCCGGCGAGCGCGCCGTCGCCTTCGGTGTGCTGCGCCATCTCGTACTGCCGCTGGTCGCCGAACGCGGTCTGCCCGCCCCACCGCCTGCCGTCGCGCTGCCCGCCGCCACCGGCCCGGCGTGCCCGGAGCCGGACACCGAGAACGGCGCCGCCGTCCGCGCCGACACGCTCCACTGGCTGCACTTCCTGTTCGCCGGCCTGAGTGCCGAGCGCACCGTGGTGCTCGCCGTCGACGACCTGGGCTGGGTCGACGACGCCTCGCTGGAGGCGCTCGCCCACCTCGCCGCCCGCCTCGACGGGCTGCGCCTGCTGCTGGCCGTGGTCCGCAAGGACGGCCCCGGCGCCCGAAGTCCGCTCGTCGGCGAGATCGCCGCCGCCACCACCCACCCGATCCGGGTCCGCGGCCTGTCGCGCCCGGCCACGGCAGAGCTGGTGGCCCGCCACTTCGGACCGGGCTGTCCGGCCGAGTTCGCCCGGACCTGTCACGACCTCACCGGGGGCCGGCCCAAGGACCTGAGGACGCTGTGCGGCCGGGCCCGGCTCAGGCGGCTGGGCGCACCCGGCTGGGACACCCGGCGACTGCGCGCGCTCGGCGAGTCCCTGCGTCGTGAGCGTCTGCTGTCGCTGCTCCGCCGCGACCCCGTCCTCGACGCCTTCCTCAAGGCCATGGCCGTGCTCCCCGAGCACATCGGGGACGACGTCGTCGCGCGGCTGTCGGGGCTGAGCCCGGTGCAGTGCGCGCAGGCCCGTGAGGCCCTCGCCCACGCGTGGCCGCCGGCCGACGGCCGGAGCGAGGCCGCCCACACCCGCGCGGCGTGCACCGTCGTCCTGCGGGCCATGGGCGACGAGGAGAGTTCGCGCCGCCACCGGGAGGCGTCCGCGGTGCTCGACGCGTGCGGTGCCGGACCGGAGGAGGTCGCCCTGCCGCTGCTGCACGTCGACCGGCTCGGCGACCCGTGGGAGATCCACCAGTTGCGCGCCGCGGCGGCGGCCGCGCGGCGCCGGGGTGCGCCCGAGGACGCCGTGCGCTTCCTCAGCCGTGCCCTGGTCGACGTGTCCGCCGCCAGCCATGTCCGCGCCGAGCTTCTGTACGAACTCGGAGTCACCGAACTGGACCTCGGGTCCCCGGTCGCGGGGCGCCATTTCGTGCAGGCCGCGCGGCTGATGCCCCGGCTGCGGCGCCGCGTCGAGGTCGTCTCCAGCACGCCGATGGACATCGTGCGCGGCGATCCCGAGGTCGCCGCCGTCGTCCGGGAGACGGCCGCCCTGTTCGGCACGCCGCGCCAGGCCGACCGCCGGGGAAGGTACCTGGCGATGCGGCTGGAGGCCAGGGCCCGGTACGCCGGCCTCGAGGACTTCCGCTTGGTGTCGTCGGCCGCGCGCCGCCTGCGTGAACTCGGCGAGCAGCGCTACGGCGCCTCGTCGGCCGAACGTGAACTGCGCACCGTTCTCGTGTTCAGCGCGGCCATGGGCGGGGATGCCGGCCACGGTGCCGCGGCCGGCATCGCCCGGCAGGTGCTGGAGGAGGAGCCCGCGCACAGCGCGCTGTCCGGCCTGGTGCTCGAACTGCTGCCTCCGGTGCTCTGCTGCACGGACAGCCCGCACATTGCCGCGTCCTGGCTGGACTCCGCGCACCTGCACGCCACGCAGGAGGGCGACCGCGCGATGCTGTCGCGGATCGAGGCGATGCGTGCTCTGACCCAGGCGGCGCGAGGCGAGGCCGGTCTGGCTCGGGAGTGCGCTCGCCACGCACTCGCGCTGGGTGAGGGCACGGCGAGCGGGGACAGCGTGCACACCGCTCTCCCCCTGGGCCTGGTCGCGCTCGAACTGAGCGACGGCGAACTCGCCGGGCAGCTGCTCGCGGGTGCCGAACCCGCCACCGACCTGAGGCTGTTCACCGTGCAGGCAGCGCTCAACGGCATGCTGGCGGAGGAGCGGGGAGATCTGCCGGTGGCGCTCGCGCACTATCTGGACTGCGGGCGCGTCCTGGAACGCGCCGGCTGGGTGAATCCCGGGTTCGCCCACTGGCAGGTGCGGGCAGCGCTGGTCCAGCACCGGATGGGCCGGTCCGCGCAGGCGCTCGCGGTGGCGCGGAGCCATCACGAACTCGCCCTTCGCTGGGGAGCGCCGACCGCCCTGAGCCGAGCGCTGCGCCTGCTCGGGGTCGTCACCGACGGCGCGCCGGGCGTCGAGCTGCTGCGGCAGGCCGTCGACACGGTCGAGACCCGGGGCAGCCGCCTGGAGCTTGCCCGTGCCCTCACCGAGTTGGGCAGGCGCCTGCAACGGGAGTCCGTCCCGCAGGGGGAAGGCGACCGGGTCCACAGGCGTGGACGCCGAATGGCCGCCGAGTTGCTGAACGCTCCGGCCGGCCCGGGGCGCGGCACCCCGGGCCGCAGGGCGCGGGCGCTCGCGGCCGGACTCACCCGGGCCGAGACGAGGGTGGCGGAACGTGCCGCGCGCGGTCTCAGCAACAGGGAGATCGCATTGGATCTTGACACCAGTCTACGAGCCGTGGAAAGACACCTCACCAACTCCTACCGCAAATTCGCCATTACCGGCCGGGAACAACTGGCAGAGGTCATGGGAATGGACGAAGCCCGCCGCGCCTCGCACCAGCGGAACCGCAATGACCACCGAACCACCGCCGACGGGTACCACAGCATTAGCTTCGAACAGGGTCCGGTGAACCTTGTATGACTTGACATGCATTTTCTCCAGATGGCAATGTCACGGGGAAGGTACACCCCCTGCTGCGGGATGCACCAATGGTCATGAGCGATGCGAGAGATTGGCCTGACCCCCCATGAAAAACACTGGCCTGAAATCCACTGGGGTTCTTCCCGACACACCGCGGAAATCATCTCAGGAACCTTGTCGCGACACCCACTCGGCGCTTTGCGAGCGCCCCCCCGTCTGCATAGCGAATCTCGATCTGAAACTCCGGATAATGGAGGCCAACCGATCCTTCGCCCGTCAATTCGACTGGCTCCCCGGGCACGGTACGGTAAGGGACTTCTGCGAACTCCTGCACCCCAGCGTGCAGGGCAGACTGAAGAACGAGCTGATCGGGCTGGCGGACGGCCGGAGCCCACGGTTCGCCGACCGCATGGTGGCGGTGGGCGCGCAGAACGCCGTATTCCGCGGCGAGATGACCGGAATCGCCTTACACGGCGAAGTCGGCCAGGTCGATCGCATCCTGGTCCTGGTCGACCCGGAGGAGACCGCGGACGATCCGCAGACCGCCGACGCGCAGCGCGGGTTGTTCAGCCCGATGGACGCCCGCGTTCTGGAGGGCGTGGCCCTGGGCGAGTCGACGGGTCAGCTGGCCACGAAGCTCTTCCTCAGTCGCGGCGGGGTCGAGTACCACGTCTCCTCGCTGCTGCGGAAGATGAACGTGACCAACCGGCCGGCGCTGATATCGAAGAGCTACTCCCTGGGTGTCTTCGCCGTCGGGCAGTGGCCGCCGCGGGTGCGCCCGGAGTACGTGTCCCACCGTCCTGCGCGAAACCCTCGGAGGTCCTGCCGTCCATCGCCGCAGGACCTCCGGTAGTGCGTCGGACCTCTCGCTCCCGCACGGCGTCAGCCCACGGGTCCGCGTTCGCCGGCGAGGACCGCGGCCAGTTCACGGCGCCCCCGGATGCCGAGCTTGCGGTACACGCTCGTGAGGTGGAACTCCACCGTGCGCTGGGTGAGGAACAGCGCCTCGGCGATCTCCCGGTTGGTGGCTCCGGCGACGGCCCGCTCGGCGACTTGGCGTTCGCTTCCGCTCAGGGCGTCGGCGGGTGATCCGGTGCCGCGGCGCAGCCGTCCGCCTGCCGCGCCGAGGGCGGGCACGGCCTGGTCGAGCAGCAGCCGGTCGCCGCAGAGTACGGCGATGTCGATGCAGCGGCGCAGCCGTTTGCGCGCGCTCCCGGCGTCATCGCGCTCCAGCAGTCGCCGGCCGAGCAGGTACTCGGCGCGGGCGTGCGCCAGGCGGCCCGGACTGGCGTCGAGCAGCCGGGCGGCCTCGGTGAGTTCGTCGATGCCGGCGTCGCCCGGGGTGAGCACGCCCCGGGCGAGGGCCAGCATGCCCCGCGCACGGGCGGTGCCCCAGCGCTGCACCGCGGGCGTGACACGGTCGACGATGTCGCGTCCCTCGCCGTGCCGGCCCAGTTCGGCGAAAAGTTGCGCGGCGTCGTACCACCAGGGGGCCAGGACGGGGTTGCCGATGCCCGCCTCGGCGAGGCTGTCGCCGCATCGCACGAGGTGGCCGAGAGCTCCCTCCCGGTCGCCGAGCGCGGCACAGGTACGGGCCCGGCTCATCATGTAGGTGTGCGACTCCAGCGCGAACTGGTCCAGTCGCGGCCGCCGGATCAGGTCGAGCACCTCCGCGGCGCGGCGGGCCTCGCCACGGTGGACGAGGACGTCCGCGAGGGTGCACTGCGGGCCGACGGTGCTTTTCACGCGCAGGTCGCGGTGGACGAGGTCGAAGGCGAACTGCGCGTCTGCCAGCGCCAGTGAGATGTTGCCGGTCCACAGGCGCACCTGGGCGCGGGTGGCGGAGGCAAGGGCGCTGTTCCAGGCCTGGCCGCGTTGCCGGGCGTGTTCCAGCAGGGCGGTGAGCACGGACTCGACGGCCTTGGTCTCGTCGGCGAGGAAGAGGGTGAGGCTGGAGCCCAGGGCGCCCCAGCCACCCAGCGAGACGTCCCCGACCCGCAGGACCCGCTCGGCCATCGGGATCAGCTCGACAGCGGGACGGCCCTCCAGCGTCCCGAGCGCGCACAGCATGCCGAGCAGCAGACGCTCCTCGGCGGTCTCACCGGCAGGCGCCGCTCTGTCGCGGAACCGCTCGCTGACGCGGCGCACGGTGGACTTCTCGTCGAGCCCGGAGACCAGTGCCATCGCCTCGACGAGGGTGCGCAGCGCGTTGTCCTCCGGGGAGTCGCCGAGGCCGGACTCGACCATGGGCAGCGTTTCGCCCACCAGCTCGAAGGCGCGCAGCGAGTTCTGGGCGCCGAGGGAGGTGATGACGTACTGCAGGACGAGGCGGCAGCGCAGCCGCAGGTCGGCGGCGAGGTGCAGCGCGTGTTCCAGCCGGCTGAGCGCGGTGGGGTGATCCGTGTGGGCGAGCACCCGGGCCGAGGCGGACAGCAGCTCGATGTCGTCGACGTCGTGCCGCAGGGCGCGGGAGAGGTACTCGCCCGCGGTGGCGGGGGCGCCGCGCTGCTCGGCGCCGAGTGCGGCGGAGCGCAGAACGGTGACCATCCAGGGCTCGGTCACCTCCGGCAGGTGCATCAGCTGGACGGCGACCTGGTCGGTGGGGCGCCCGGAGTCGTTGAGCAGCCGGGCGGCGCGCTCGTGCAGCGCGAGACGTTCCTCGGCGGGTGTGCCGTCGAGGACGGCCTGTCGCATCAGGTCGTGGCGGTAGGCGAGGGAGTCGGGGCGCAGCAGTCCGGCGGCGCGCAGGGCGTCGACGGCGCCGGCAGCGGGGCCGGGGGTGGTGCCGGCGAGGGCGGCGGCGGCTTCGAGATCGTCGGACTCCAGGACGGCGAGCGCCCTCGCCATGGACAGCCGTTCGGGAGTGAGCCGGTCGAGGTGGAAGCGGGCCACCGCGCCGTGTCCAAGGGTGTCCGCGAGCGCCGCGGCGCCGAGTCCGGCGGGAGCGGACTCCCTCAGCTCGCGTACCACGACCTGGACCAGGAACGGGATGCCGCCGGTCAACTCCATGCAGCGTGCGACGAGGGACGGGTCGGGGGTGACGGCGAGGGCCGCGGCGAGCATGTCCCGTACGGCGTCCTCCGTGAGCGGTTCGACGTCGACGGTGAGGCAGGTGGCCACGTCCGCCACCTCGTCCAGCATGTCGGGACGCGCGTGCTCGACCTCGGAGCGCAGGGTGAGGAGCAGGATCACCGGCAAGCCCTCGGCCCGGCGGAGCAGGAAGCCGAGCCAGCGCAGCGATGCCTCGTCGCACCACTGGAGGTCGTCGACAGCGAGGATCAGGGGCCGTTCGGCGGCGAGGGTGGCGGTGAGCCAGTACAGGCCGTGCATGACGCCGTACGCTTCGGCCGGTTGGCCGTCGGGAGCGCCGTCCGCCATGAGGGCCGGGAGGGCGAGTGCGGCGCTGCCGGCGAGTGTGGCCCTCCCGGCGAGCAGGGTGTTGCTCGCGGGGTCGCCGTCGGTGAGTCCGAGCGGGGCGAACAGTCCGCGCACGGCCTCGTAGGCGGCGCCACCGCTCTCCTGGCACTTGATGGTGAGGACGCGTGCGCCGGCGCCCAGTTGGGCGATCGCGGCGGACATCAGGCGGGTCTTTCCGATGCCGGCGGCTCCGCGGAACAGGACCGCGCGCCCGTCGCCCGTGCCGCGCACATGGTCGCGGATCAGGCCGAGTTCCAGTTCTCGGCCGACGAGCGTGGGCTCGTCCTCCGCCTTCGGGCCGGGAGTCAAAGCATCCGCTCCTCCTGTCAACACCCCATCCATTGCAGGGGAGTTGACGGAACACACCAGTCGAACAACTCGGTCTTGTCCGATCATAGGCAGCGACCGGGGGTGCTTCGGTCTCGCGCTTCGTCGCGAGCGCTCCGCGACGGCGTTCGCGCGTTCCCGATCACCGGCGCGTGAACCGTTCCGCACGCCTCGGGCGCCGGTCAGCGGGCCCCCGCCGGGAAACCCGACCGGTGCGAGCCGTGTCCACCACGGAAAGACGAGGAGGGCTCACGTTTTGATGTGACACACTCCACAAGCCCTGCTTCGCTGGCACCGGCCGGTGATCACCACGGCTTGCGGCGGAGTTCCTGCGGGAGGGCGGAGGTGATGGGCTCGTCGGCGGTCGTCACGGTGTCGACGTGGCCGTGGCCACGCTCGGCGACCCTGGTCTGCACGACGTGCTCCCCCGGGCCGCGGCATTCACCGCCGCGTCCGGCGCCGCGACGCCGGTCGCTCCCGCGTCGAACATCTCGGCCACCAGGAAGGCCAGGTCAAGCGCCTGGCCCGGGTTGAGGCGCGGGTCGCATGCCGACTCGTACCTGCGGTGCAGGTCGTCGAAACCCAGATCAGCACCACCGCCGACGCACTCGGTCACGTCCTCGCCGGTCAGCTCCACGTGCAGCCCGCCGGCGTGGGTGCCGAGCGCCCGGTGCACCTCGAAGAAGTCGGCGACCTCGGCGAGGATGTCGTCGAACCGCCTGGTCTTGTGCCCGCTGGGCGCCACGAAGGTGTTGCCGTGCATCGGATCGCACACCCACACCACCGACGCGCCGGACGCCGTGACCTTCTCCACGAGCTCCGGCAGCAGGTACCGCACACGGTGTGCCCCCATGCGCACGATGAACGTCAGCCGGCCCGGCCGCCGGTCGGGGTCGAGGCGGTCGATCAGGGCCAGCGCCTGCGCGGACGTGGCGGCGGGACCCAGCTTCACCGCGATCGGGTTGTCGATGGTCGCGAAGTAGGCGACGTGGGCCCCGTCGGGCTGTCTGGTGCGGTCGCCGATCCACAGCATGTGGCCGCTGCCCGCATACCTTCGGTCGGAACGCGGGTCGTGGCGGGTCAGCGCGGCCTCGTAGTCGAGCAGCAGTCCCTCGTGGCTGGCGAACAGCTCCGTGGTGTGCAACGGATCGCCGCCGCACGCGGCCCTGAAGGACAGTGCCCGGCCGATTCGGCCGGCGAGTTCGTCGTAGCGTTCACCGGCGGCCGAGCGCGAGACGAAGTCCTGGTTCTCCTCGTGCAGTCGGCGTAGGTCGGTGCCGCCACGGGCGAATGTGCGCATGACCTCCAGGGTGTGGCGCGAAGCGTCGTACGTCCGAAGCAGCCGGGCCGGGTTCGGCCGTCGTTCGGCCCGGCTGAAACCGATGCCGTTCACCGCGTCGCCCCGGTAGACCGGCAGCGTGCGCCCGTCGACGGTCTCGGTCGGCCGTGATCGGGGCTTCGCGTACTGCCCGGCCATCCGGCCCACCTTGACCACCGGCACCGCCGACGCGTACGTCAGGATCACGGCCATCCGCTGCAAGAGGCGCAGTTTGCCGTGAATCGCCTGCGTCGAGAGGCGGTCGAAACGTTCGGCGCAGTCGCCACCCTGCAGCAGGAACGCCTTGCCCGCTGCCACCTGGGCGAGTCGTGCGGCGAGCGTGTCGCACTCCTGCGGAGTGACCAACGGGAGCGAGGCTGCCAGGCGGTCCGCCACCTCGCCGAGCTCAGCCGGGCTGGGCCACTCCGGCCGCTGATGGGCGACGAGTGTCCGCCAGTGCGCGGCGGCTTCGCCGGTGAGGGCCAACAGGATCTCCGTCCGCTTCTCGTGGCCGAGTGGCGCGGGGCGGTCAGCGCTGCGTCTCGACGAGGTCGTGGCTGATGCCCAGGTCGTCGAGCAGCAGTTGCAACGGTCCGGTGTCCCGCGCGGGCACGGGACGGGACGCGGCCCACTCGCTCAGCTGACCGGTGTCGATTTCGAAGCCGCCCTGGGCCGCCACGGTCACCCAGGGGTCGAAGTCCGCGGAGCGGAACGCGGCCAGCCCGGTGACGAGCGCCTCGCGGAACGTCCGCTGCAGCGCGCTGTCCAGGTTCCGGTAGAGCGAGCCGCACAACTCGCGGAACACCACCGCGTGTCCGCTCTCGTCCCGCCGGTGCAGATCGGTGGTGATCCGGTTCATCGGCTGGATCTCCTGGGAGGTGGCGAGTGCGGAGAGGAACCCGCTGATCGTCGTCTCGGCGGCCAGGGAGAACGCGATGTCGACGAGGTCGCGGTCGAACCCGGACAGCCCGGCGCGGATCGCCTCCAGTTCCCGGACGACCGACCAGACGCCCGGCGCGAACCGCACGTCCGCCAGGTCGCGCCGCCTGCGGGTGACGCCGACGGCGTTGTGGCACATCAGGATGTGGTAGTGCTCATCGATGATCGTCTGGTGCAGCGCGTCGACGGCGACATCGTCGCGGCGGACGGGGATCCGTTCCTGGAGCATCAGCCGGCAGGCCGGCAGGATGATCTCGTCCTCGATGGCCGCGGTCTTGGCGTTGTAGGCGATCCACGACGCGGACAGGATGCGCTCGCGAGCGTCCCGGTCGAGCCGGCTGGCACCCGGCAGTCCCAGCACCGGGACGAGGTGCTCGGGGAAGTCCGGCAGCGCCGTGTCGAAGTGACCGTCGAGGTCGAGTTCGTCCTTCTTGACGGCCACTCGCTTCCCCCAGCGGCGCGTCAGCTGCACCAGCAAGTCGCGCTCGTACTCGGCCTCTTCACGTGCCGCGGTCATCAGGAAACCTCCTTCATGGGGTCACCACGGGAATCAGGGAGGCGTCGGCCGGTAGGGCGAGCGCAGCCAGGCGCGACTGCCAGCACTCGGCCGCCGCGGCGTCCGGGTCCTGGATCCGGCCCAGCCCCTCGGTGACCGGCCGGATGCCGTGCAGGGCGTTCAGCGTCCAGACGGGCACGTCGGCGAGATCCGGCACGGTGGCCTGCTCGGTGACGACCTGGTGCCCTGCCGTACCGGCGAGCTCGCCGAGCAGGGCACGGGTGATCCCGGGGAGCAGGCCTGGGCCGGGGGGTGGCCCGCACAGCATGTCGCCCCGCCACCAGACGATGCTCGTGGACGCCCCTTCGACCACGTGCCCTTCCGCCGAGACCAGCAGCGCCTCGTCAGCTCCCGCCGTAGCCGCCGCGGCGCGCAGGGAAGCCAGCTGGTCCAGGTCGGCGCCCTTGACGGCCGGCAGCCGACGACGGTCGGGTCCCGCCCCGGTCCACAACCGGACGGTCGCGGTGCGCGGTGGCGCGGGTCGCAGCCACATCCGCAGCCGCGTTCTCGACCCGGTCTCCACGAGTTCGACGCGAGGAAACCACCGGCCTCCGGCGGGCAACGACTCGGCGACCGCCCGCAGGAACCGGTTCGTCCGTTCCGCTCCCGGTCCGGAGAACCGCTCGCAGGCCGAACGGAAGCGTTCGGCGTGCCGGTCGAGTCCCCGCACCCGCCCCTCGTCCACCAGCCAGGAGTCGATGACCAGCACCGTCCCGGCGGCGTCGGCCGTCGACCATCCGCCGTCGGCGTCCCACCACCGGCGGACGCCCTGGCCGGCCGCTGTGTTCATCGGCGTGTTCATGGCTGGGATCCGCCCACGTCCGACACCTCCGACGCACGCCAGGCGCGGAGCGACGCTGCCGCCTTGAGCAGCATCTCCTCGTACTCTTCCTGCGGGTCGGAGTCGAGCACGATCGCCCCGCCGGCTCCGATGGTCAACCGGTCACCGACGCGGACCGCGGTGCGGATCACGATGTTCAGGTCCGTGCCGCCGGAGAGACCGAAGTAGCCGAGGGCGCCGGAGTAGACGCCCCGGGCCTCCGTCTCCAGGCGGTCGATGATCTCCATGGTGCGCAGCTTCGGCGCCCCGGTCATCGACCCGCCCGGGAAGCACCGCCGGGCGCACTCCACCGCGCTGACCCCGTCGTCGAGCCGTCCATGAACGGTGGAGACCAGTTGGTGCACGGTCTCGTAGCTCTCGACAGCCAGGTACGGGTCGACCCCGATGCTGCCCACCTCACACACCCGGCCCAGGTCGTTGCGCAGCAGGTCGACGATCATCAGGTTCTCGGCCTGGGTCTTGGCGCTCGAGGCGAGGGTGGCCGCCAGTTCGGCGTCGCGCACCGGGTCGGCGTCGCGCGGGGCCGTGCCCTTGATCGGCTTGCTGGTGACCGTGCGGTCCGTCTCGATGCGCAGGAACCGCTCCGGCGAGGAGCTGAAGACCGTGACGTCGCCGAGGCGTAGCAGCGCGGCGTACGGTGCCGGGTTCGCCCGGCGCAGCCGCAGGTAGAAGGACGTGTCGTCGTCGTGGAACGGCATGTGCAACGTGTCGGTCAGGCAGATCTCGTAGCTCTCGCCCCGGTGCAGCTGCCGTCGGCACTCCGTGATGTCCGCCAGGTACTGGCTCCGGCCGCGGCCGAGGTGCTCCTCGGCGTTCGGGGGCGGGCCGGCGGCAGGTTCGCGCGGCGGCTCGGCGCCGGCCGGGTTCAGGCCCTTCAGGAGCGCGGACGTCCGTTCCGCCCACTCCTGCGCGTCCCGCCGGGTCTTCTCGTCGTGGACGGCCACCAGGTAGGTCAGTCCCTCCTGGTGGTCGACCGCGATGACGCGGTCGGCGAACATCCAGACGGCGTCCGGCGTTTCGGCGGTGTGGCGGGCCGTGGACCCGCATTCGGCCTTGAGTTCGTAGCCGAAGTAGCCGACGTAGCCGCCGGTCAGGTCGAACGGCAGGTCCGAGTCGGGGATGCGCCGTTCGCGCAGCCGCTGTTCAAGGACGTCGAACACGCTGCCGGCGACGACGCCGACACCGTTCGCATCGCGCACTTCCACCGTCCCGCTGCCGGTGCGGTAGGTCAGGACCTCGCTGAGCGGACCTGACGTGTCGCCGAGGAACGAGAACCGGGACAGGCCTTCCTCCACCCTGCTGCTGTCCAGCCAGAAGCAGTAAGAGGTGTCGTCGAAAAGCCTCAGGAAAATGGCCTCGGAATCGGCGTCGGTGGGCACGACCGTGCTGATGATTCCCAGTTCCTCGACCGTGCCGGGCGGGTCGTCGGACAGTGCGGTGCCGGTGACGGTGACGGACGGGCGTTGTCCGGGCTGCGTCCGGCGGGTGAGTTCGGCGAAGTTCCGCAGGATCTCACGCCCGTACTGAGAAGCGATCGACTCGGGGTGGAATTGCACGCCCCACTGCGGCAGATCGCGGTGGCGCAGCGCCATGAGCACACCGTCGTCCGCCCACGCGGTGGCGATGAGTTCCTCGGGCAGAGGCTCCCGCACGCACAGCGAGTGATAACGGACCGCGACGAATTCACGCGGGACTCCGGCGAACAGCTCATCTCCCTCGTGGGAGACCTTGGCGAGGTGCCCGTGTCTCGGTTCGGGCGCGGCGACCACCGACGCTCCGGCCAGGTGCGCGATCATCTGATGGCCGAAGCAGACGCCCAGCACCGGCAGCGTGGTGCGGCGCAGCAAGTCGCCGAGGAGGCCGACGTCGCGGGGGTTCTGCGGCCGTCCAGGGCCGGGGGAGACGACGATGTTGTCGAAGTCCTCCAGCCGCAGGCCGGACAACATCGGATCGTCGTTGACCATCACGACGGGCTCCTGGCCGTTGATGTCGGCGATCAACTGGTACAGGTTGAAGGTGTACGAGTCGTAGTTGTCCAGCAGCAGGGTACGCATCACGGACCGTCCACGATTTTCCGGAGCGCCTGGAGGTCACCCGGTTCCAAGGTGATCCCGAAGATCTCCTCGGGAGCGGAAAGCGTCTCGTCCTTGTCGAGTTCCCGGAAGGTCGCCGGCTCCGCGGGCCGTATTTCCGTGAGAGTGCTGCCGACGAGCAGGTGCCTCACTTCGGGCTGTGTGCGCTGGAGGACCATCCGGTGGTTGAACGGCGAGCGCGGGTGAGTAAGACAGAAATGGTTGAGGATCTCGAAGTCCGACGGATAGCGCACGTCCGTGGTGAAACCGTAGAGCTCTGCCGGACCCTCAGGCCGCAGGAACCGCAGCACATACTCACCGTTCGGTTCCCGCACCAGGTCGAAGGGCCAATCGCCGTCCAGCCGCGAGTTCTCGGCGAGGCGGACGGGGACGTGCGGCCCGTATGCGCCGAAACTCACGTCGAAGAGCCAGCGTTCGTTGTCGAGTTGTACGCACAGGGCGACGTGGAGTGCGGGACCGAATCTGTCCCCGGTGCGGATCCGTGTTCTGCCCGCGAACGCCGAGAACGTGAACCCGACGCGGTCCAGCACTGCCGCCATCAGGACGACCTGTTCCAGGCACCAGCCGCCGCGGCCCTGCCGCACGATCTTCTCCTGGACGCTGTCCAGGTCCAGCGGCACCGCCGGCCGCCCGAGCACCGCGTCGAGGTTGTCGAAGGCGATCGCGTCGACGTGGGCGGCGTGCAGGCCCCGCAGCGTGGAGAGGTCCGCAGCCACGTCGCCCCGGTAGCCCACGCGGGTCAGGTAGGCGTCCAGGTCGACGCCGCTCCCCTGCCACATCGAATCTGTCACAGGTGGCTCATCCTTCATGTGAACTGCCCGACGGCCACGGCCGCGAGAGTGATCCAGCCGAAGTAGGTGTTGGCGACGAAGGCGTCCCAGCACGATTTCGGATCATCCAGGTCCACGCGTACGACCAGATAGGACAAGTACGTCCCCGCACACGCGACGATCAGGTAGAACGCCCACCCCATCGACGTCCGGGAACCGGCCCACAGCACGCCGCCGACGCTGAGCACGACGAAGATCGCCAGCCACGCCTTGGTGGCGTCGCCGAACAGCAGAGCGGAAGACCTGACACCGATGTTCCGGTCGTACTCCTTGTCCTGATGGGAGTAGATCGCGTCGTGAATCAGGGTCCAGAAGGCCCCGCAGGCGTACAGGCCGTACACCACCGGCGGGTAGTGGAAGCTGCCGGTCACCGCCGTCCAGCCGATCAGCACGTAGACGCTCATCACCAGGGCCAGGAACGCCGAGGGCCAGAAGAAGACGCGCTTCATGTAGGGGTACGCGACGATCAACGGGTACGAGGCCGCGGCGACCAGGGCTGTCTCCACATTCGCCACCGCCAGGACCAGCAGTGCGACCACGCCCTGGGCGACGGCGAACAGGAGTGCGTTCCCGACGCTGATCGTCCCCGACGCGACGGGACGCGACACGGTGCGGGCGACCCGGGCGTCGACGTCCCTGTCGACCACATCGTTGACCGCGCAGGCCGCGCCGCGCACCAGCACCGCGGCGACAGCGACAACCACCACCGCCAGCAGGTCCGGTCGTCGCCCGGAGGCGAGGACGACAGCCCACAGCCCTGGAAGCAGGTAGAGCACGTAGCCCGTAGGCCTGTCCAGTCGCATCAACAGGAGATACGCGCGGGCTGAATCCGGGCTCTTCGTGACTACGCCGGCAGATATTCTGTGCAGCATCAGGATCCAATCACCAGGTCACCGGAAGTCGGATCAACCCGCCGATCAGCGTGTTGTGGCGCAGCCCCAGTTCCTCCACACCGACAGCCAGACGCATGGTGGGGAATCGCTCGACGAGCTGGGTGAGCACCACCTGCAGCTGCATCCGGGCCAGCGCCGCGCCGACGCAGGAGTACGCGCCGCGCCCGAACACGAGGCTGCCCGTGGTGTCGCGAGCGACATCTATCCGGTCGGGGTCGGCGAAGACCGTCTCGTCGTGGTTGGCCGCGATGATGCTCAGCAGCACGAAGTCGCCGGTCCGGATGGTGACTCCGTCGATCTCGAAGTCGGTCAGCGCATAACGGGGCATGCCGCCGTTGTGCGGGTTCGGCATCGACATCCGCAGGGTTTCCTCGACCGCGCCGGGAACGAGGCCCGGGTCGTCCAGCAACGCCTGCCACTGCTCGGGGTGGGCCAGCAACAGCGAGACACAGGTCCCGATCCGGGCCACCGTGGTCTCATAGCCACCGAACAGCAACAGCGCCGTCAGCCCGAGAACCTCGCTGTCCTCGATCCCCTCGGTCGCGCAGATCCTGGAGATCACGTCATCGCCCGGATCTCGCCGCTTGTCCGCGACGAGTTGCCCGCAGTAGCCGAACAACTCGCCCAGTCCCCGCTTGGACCTGACCGGGTCCCCGACATCGGCTGCGTCCTGGGTCCAGCTGCCGAACCGGTCCTTGTCCTCCTGGGGCACGCCCAACCACTCGCACATCACCTGGATCGGCAGCGGCAGCGCCAACGCCCGGCGCAGGTCGACCGGTGGCTTCTGCCCGGCCAGTCCGTCCAGGAGCCGCCCGGTCAGCTTTTCGACGTAGGGCCGCAGCGCCAGAATCCGCTCGGGTGAGAAGTGCGGCTCCAGCAGCGCACGCATCCGGGCGTGGTCGGTGGCCAAGTCGCCCAGCAGGCCGGCGAGAAGTGCCGACCCGCTGTCCTTCGCCGCCGCCTCCGGATCGGGATCGGAGCGGCCGAGCCGGTCATCGTCGAGCAACTGCGCCACCTGGCCGTGACCGGTGACCAGCCACGCCTCCGCGCCCTCGACAGTACGAACCCGATGGACGCCGCCCCGGGACTGGAGCGTGCGCAGCCCTGGCGCGCGTTGCAGCACATTCGTCTGCTCGAAAGGCAGTTGAGGTGGGGTACTCACTGACGGCCTCCGCCGGAATCGAGGTGCGATTGACGATGCGGTCGGACAACGCGGTCAGTTCGGTGAACGCGGCCGGGGAAACAGAACCTACGCGCATGGGGTTCGCGAATTGCACCACCGAAAATCACCGTGCTGGATATGCTGCGTGAACCTGGAGTCATGCACCGGAATTTTCGTGATCGTTCCGTCCGCCATCCTGAACGACCCCGCCCGTCGTGTCAACGACGCAGCGTGAGCATCTTCGACTTTAGGAAAAACCCCAAAGAAGACGGCGTAAGGCCTGGATTGGACTATCCTGCGGAATGGTAGCCGCCGGCGGCGCCCTGGGCCGTACTTCGAGTCCGGCTGTCAAGCCGTGGGAATGAGCGGCGGTAAGCAGGGCCTGCCGGCCGGGCCACGCAGTTTGTATGCCGGTGCACGCCGGGCGATAGCCGTCATCGACCTCGCGCTGGAACAGCACGCACCAGGAGGCCCGCCGGTTCGCCCGTGTCGGGCTCACGTTGCTGCTGGTCGGGCACGCGGACCACGAGGGTTCACTGAAAGCTTGAGAGACGGAATGGCTATGTCAGTTGATTCTGGTCAATTGCGTGAAGACAGGTCGTTCGACCCGTACGGCGTACACCGCGACGACCCGTATTCATTTCTGGCCGATATCGGAGATGCGGAGCCGGTTTTCTACGCCCCTTTACTCGACGCGTGGTGCGTCACCCGGCGCGAGGACATGGTTGCCGTGCTGCGGGACGACCTGAGCTTCTCGGCGCGTGACCACAACCCCCGTCCCGCGGTCGCGCTGCCCGAGGACGTGAGTCGGATGTTCCGCACCTGGCGCGGCGCTGACGCGGTGGCCGTCGGCTCACTCGACCCTCCCGAGCACACCAGGATCAGGGAAGTGCTCAACTCCGGGTTCACGCCGGCCAGGGTCAGAGCGTTCGAACCCACGATCCGTGCGATCGCCACCGATCTCGTCGAGCGGACCGCGGCCTTGACGGAGTTCGATTTCATCTCGGCGTTCGCCGTTCCGTACGCCCTCGAGGTGATCTGCCGGCGCCTCGGGGTCCCGGACGAGTACGTCGACCGCTGCCGCAGGTGGTCCGAGCAGCGCATCGAACTCATGATGTCGCGGAGCGACGCCGATCCTGACCGGCTGCGTGAATTCGCCCGCGGGCTGATGGAGTTCGGAGCGTTCGCCCGTTCACTCGTGCGGGAGCGGCTGGCCGCACCGCAGGACGACCTGATCAGTGAGCTGCTCCACGACGGCAGGGCGGGCCGCACGCTCACCGCCGACGAGGTTTCCGTCCAGGTCCCCACACTGATCTTCGCCGGGCACATGACCTGTGCCGAGGCGCTCGGCACCATCCTCTACCAGCAGCTTCGGTCACCCGGCGGCTGGGGCGAGGTCGTCGACGGGACGATCGCCGCACGGGACCTCGTCGAAGAGGGGTTGCGGTTCGACAGTCCGCTGGCGGGCATGTACCGGACCGCGGTCCGCGACGTGGTGGTCGGTGGCGTCCACCTGGCGGCGGGGAGCCGGCTGCTTCTGCTGTACGGAGCGGCCGGCCGCGACAGTCGCTCTCACGCATGTCCGGCCGCGTTCAGTCCGGACAGCCGGTCCGCCACGCATCTCGCGTTCGGGCACGGCATCCATTTCTGCCTCGGAGCCGGATTCGCCCGCGCGGAACTGGAGATCGCGGTGAAGGCCATCGCCACCGGGATGCCGGGGCTGGCTCTGGCGCCAGGACCGCCGCCGCATCACCGGCCGGTGTTTCCGCTTCGGGCGTTGACCGAGTTGCGGGTACGGCAGTGAGGATGGGCATCCGGGCGGTCGCCGGGGATCCGGACGACACGTCGACCCCGCGGAACTCACTTGTCTGACGGCATCCTGGGGGGGGGGGGGAGGGGGGGGGGGGGACAAAGGTCTCCCTGGGGCGCCCTTGAGGGAGGCGGGGGTTGGGTGGTGGGGGCCCCCCCCAATGGGCTCCGGGACCCGGAGTGGCGATAATAC
>NZ_JBVIIE010000040.1:66541-88325 GCF_055569945.1 Streptomyces sp. NPDC031340 | reverse complement strand
TGTCCATCACGGCCTTTGGTTGATCGACGTGTCTCTTGGCGGAAACACATGATCAAGCAGAGGCCGCCTTGCTGTCCGGCAAACGGCCACCCTCACCAAGAAACGATCTTGATGGGTTAAAACTCAAGTGAAGGGGCGCGGGGAACTGCGCGACCGGCCACGACGGCGCCGCAGCCGACTCACGGCACGACGCCGCCCACCCAGCGGAGCGCCCCGTCTCCGCTCAGCGGGATTCGCTTATCCGTTTATCGGATTGGCAAAGAAGGTCAACAAACCCTGTTCTCAGGCCGTTCACAGCCGGAAGGATCCCTCTGTCAAACGCAACCACGCAGGGGGAGGCCCCACTTGAGGGACATCAGACCGAAGAGGCGTGTGGCGGCGCTCGGCTCGGCCGGAGCGCTGGTCACGGCGACGCTGATCGCCGGCGCCGTCGCCGCGCCCTCGGCGAACGCGAGCGCGGGCGCCCGGCACGGCCAGGACCGCGAGGCGCGCGGAGCCGCGATCGCGGCGGAGCGGGCCGCGAAGGCCGGGATCGACTGGCAGGACTGTCCTGGGGACTGGGGGCTGGAGAAGCCGATCCAGTGCGGCTGGGTCAGCGTGCCGCTCGACTACGCCAAGCCGTACGGCAAGCAGATCAAGCTCGCCGTCGACCGCATCGGCAACACCGGGACCGCGCAGGAGCGGCAGGGCGCGCTCGTCTACAACCCCGGCGGCCCCGGCGGCTCGGGCCTGCGCTTCCCGCGCCGGGTCACCACCAAGAGCGCCGTGTGGGCCAACACGGCCAAGGCGTACGACTTCGTGGGCTTCGACCCGCGCGGCGTCGGCCACTCCGCGCCCATCTCCTGCATCGACCCGCAGGAGTTCGTGAAGGCGCCGAAGGCGGACCCGGTGCCCGACACCGAGGCCGACAAGCTGGCCCAGCGCAAGCTGGCCCGCGAGTACGCCGAGGGCTGCTACGAGCGCAGCGGCGAGATGCTGCCCCACATGACCACGCCGAACACCGTGCGCGACCTGGACGTCATCCGCGCCGCCCTCGGTGAGAAGAAGCTCAACTACCTCGGCGTCTCCTACGGCACGTACATCGGCGCCGTCTACGGCACCATGTTCCCGGGCCACCTGCGCCGCATGATCGTGGACAGCGTGGTCAACCCCTCGCGGGAGAAGATCTGGTACCAGGCCAACCTGGACCAGGACGTCGCCTTCGAGGGCCGCTGGAAGGACTGGGAGGACTGGGTCGCCGCCAACGACGCCACCTTCCACCTCGGCACCACCCGCGACGCCGTGCAGGACAAGTGGCTCCAGCTGCGCGCCACCGCCAAGAAGAGCCCCATCGGCGGGGTCGTCGGCCCGGCCGAGCTGATCTCCTTCTTCCAGAGCGCGCCGTACTACGACTCGACGTGGATACCCATCGCGACGACGTTCAGCAAGTACGTCGCCGGCGACACCCAGGCGCTCGTCGACGCGGCCGCACCCGACCTCACGGACACCGCGGGCAACATCGCTTCGGAGAACAGCAACGCCGTTTATACGGCCGTCGAGTGCACCGACGCCAAGTGGCCCACCAGCTGGAAGAAGTGGGACCGGGACAACACCGAGCTCAACAAGAACTACCCGTTCATGACCTGGGCCAACGCCTGGATGAACCTGCCCTGCGCCACCTGGCCGGTCAAGCAGCAGACGCCGGTCGAGGTCAAGACGCACAAGGGCCTGCCGCAGGTGCTGATCGTGCAGTCCACGCGTGACGCCGCCACCCCGTACGAGGGCGCCGTCGAACTGCACAACCGCTTCAAGGGCTCCCGCCTGATCACCGAGAAGGACGCGGGCTCCCACGGCGTCACCGGTCTGGTCAACCCCTGCATCAACCAGCGGGTGGACGACTACCTCCTGACCGGCAAGCTGGACGCGGCGGACGTGACGTGCACCCCGCACGCCACGCCCAAGCCGTGACCCGAGGCCGTACGGCATGAAGGGGCGGCCGGTGTCCGGCCGCCCCTTTCCCGTCCTCAGCCGAGCGGCATCCGGGGGAACCTGCGTTCCTTCTCGCCGTTCGGGGCGGCCTGCTGGGCCTTGGCGACGGCGGCGTACTCGTCGACGTACTCCTGCTCGGACAGCGACAGGATCGCGTACATGATCTCGTCGGTGACGGCCCGCAGGATCGTCTTCTCGTTCTCCATCCCGGCGTAACGGGAGAAGTCGAGGGGCTTGCCGAAGCGGATCGTGACGGACCGGAAGTCGGGGACGACCTGTCCCGGCGGCTGCGCCTCGAAGGTGCCGATCATCGCGCACGGGATCACCGGGACCTGGGCCTTCAGAGCCATCACGGCGACGCCGACCTTGCCCTTGTACAGGCGCCCGTCGTGCGAGCGGGTGCCCTCCGGGTAGATGCCGAGCAGTTCGCCCCTGCGCAGCACCCCGAGCCCCTCGCGGATCGCGGCCTGCCCGGCGTCCTTGCCCGTGCGGTCGACCGGGATCTGCCCGGCGCTGCGGAAGAAGGCGGCGGTGAGGCGTCCCTTGATGCCGGGACCCGTGAAGTACTCCTTCTTCGCCAGGAAGGTGATGCGGCGCTTGATGATCGCCGGCATCAGGAAGTGGTCCGAGAAGGACAGATGGTTGCCCGCGATGATGGCCGCGCCCGAGTCCGGGACGTGTCCGAGGCCTTCGATCCGGGGCCGGAAGAGCAGTCTCAGCAGCGGTCCCAGCAACACGTATTTGAGCAGGTAGTAGAACAAGAGGTCACTCCTCACTCCGGCGGATCGGTGGACTGCCGCGTTTCAGCAGGTCAACCGGCGTGTCGTGGGGCTGCCAGTCTAGGTGCAGGCACAACCCGCCGGAACTGGGCCGTTCGGTACCCTCCCGGGTTCCCCGACGGACCGTCAGGTCAGCACCCCTCTCCGGGCCTTCACAGGCGCACGATGACGAGCGCGGTGTCGTCGGTCGCGCCCCCCGGCGGCAGCAGTTCCCGCAGCACGGCGTCGGCGAGGGTGTCGGGGTCGTCCGTGCGGTGGCTGCCCAGGGAGTCGGCGAGCCGCGCCAGACCGGTGTCGATGTCCTCGCCCCGGCGTTCGATCAGACCGTCGGTGTACAGCACCAGCGTGGCCCCCGAGGCGTAGGCGGCGACGGCCTGCGGTCTGGGGAGCGGATCGGGGCGCGCGTCCAGCGGCGGGTCGGTGGCCTGGTCGAGGAACTCCACGCGCCCGTCGGCGTGCAGCAGGACGGGCGGCGGGTGACCGGCGCTGCTGTAGGTGATGATGCGCGCGTCGAGGTCGATGAACGTCGTGACGACGGTGGCCGATTCGGCGCCGTCGACCACGTGCGCGTACCGCCCCAGCACGTTCAGGGCCTGCGCCGGTCCGTCCGCGACGCGGGAGGCGGCGCTGAGCGCGCTGCGCAGCTGGCCCATGACACCCGCGGCCGACAGGCCGTGCCCGACCACGTCGCCCACGGACACGCCGATGCGGTTGCCGCCGACCAGGTCGATGAGGTCGTACCAGTCCCCGCACACGTGCAGCGCGCCGATCGCGGGCCGGTAGCGCACCGCCGCCGGGAGGTGGCGCACCTGGCGGCACGCGGGCAGCATCGCCTCCTGCAGGGCCAGTGCCACCTCGCGTTCGTGGGCGTGGGCCTGGCGGAGACGTTCGTTGACCGCCTGCAGTTCGCGGGCGCGCGAGTACAGTTCGGCCTCGAGGACGCGGGCGCGGCTGCCGCTGGGGCCGCCGCGGGCCTTGATCAGCTCGGTGACCTCCTCGACGCGGTGCACCAGCAGCACCACCTTGCCGTTCGCGTCGAGCACCGGCGCGTTGACCGAGCTCCAGTACCGCTCCTGCCACTCCCCGGGCCGCTCCGGGTTCTCCACGTCGTAGCGCTGCAGGGCCATGGCGTCGCGCTCGCCGGTGGCCACCACCCGCCGCAGCGAGACCGCCAGGTTGCGCGTGCCGGTGGCCGAGGAGTCGTTGGGATTGTCGGGGAAGACGTCGAAGAGGTAGCAGCCCACCAGGTCCTCGCGCCTGCGACCGGACAGGGTCACGTACTCCTGGTTGACGTCCGCGTAGACGAGATCCGGGGTGAGCAGGGCCACCATGCCGGGCAGGGTATGGAACACCGCCGCGTAGTCGATCGCCTCGCTCATGGTTCCCGCCTCACCACCGGGATCATCATGTTTCCACATGGTATGCCGGTCATGTGTCATTCCGGTGGCTCTGTCAGGGACTGCTCGGCCCAGATGACCTTGCCCTCCGTGACGAAGCGGGTCCCCCACCGCTGCGAGAACTGGGAGACCAGCAGCAGCCCGCGCCCGCCCTCGTCCGTGGTGCGCGGATGGCGCAGGTGCGGAGCGGTGGCGCCGCTGTCGGACACCTCGCAGATCAGAGCGGAGTCCCGGATCAGACGCAGGCGGATGGGCCCGACGGCGTGCCGGAGGGCGTTGGTGACCAGCTCGCTGACCACGAGTTCGGTGGTGAAGACCAGGTCTTCCAGGCCCCAGTCGGTCAGCTGCCGGGTGGCCTCCTTGCGGGCCTGGGAGACCACGGCCGGGTCGGCGGGCAGGTCCCAGTCCGCCACCTGGCCGGTGCCCAGCAGCCTGGTACGGGCCATCAGCAGGACCACGTCGTCGTGCGGACGGGCCGGGGCGAGCGCGTCGACCACCGCGCAGCAGCGCAGGTCGAGCGAGGGCGCGTCCCGCTCCAGGGCCCGGCGCAGCCGGCCGCGGTCCGCGTCGACGGCCCAGTTCTCCCCGTGGGCCAGCAGCCCGTCGGTGTGCAGCGCGATCGTGCTGCCCTCCGCGAGAGCCAGCTCGACCGCCTCGAAGGGCGGTCCGCCGGTGCCGAGCGGCGGCCCCTGCGGCAGGTCGACGAAGCTCACCGTGCCGTCGGGCAGGATCACGGCGGGCACCGGGTGGCCCGCGGCGGCCATCGAGCACAGTCCGTCGACGGGGTCGTAGACCACGTACACGCAGCCGCTGCCCACGGAGCGGAACGTTTCGACACCCGGCACGTCCGGATCCAGACCCTCCTCGCGGGCCGCGCGGGCGACCAGGTCGTCGAGGTGCCCGAGCACCTCCTCCGGCGGCAGGTCCAGTGCCGCGAGGGTGCGGACGGCGGTGCGGAGCCGGCCCATCGCCGCCGCCGCGTCGATGCCGTGGCCGGGCACCTCGCCGACGACCAGGGCGACCCGCGCGCCGGACAGCGGGACGAGGTCGTACCAGTCGCCGCCGAGCCCGGTCAGCTCGTCGGCGGGCCGGTAACAGGCGGCCACCTCCACCGCGCCCTGCTCGGGCAGCCGGCGCGGCAGCAGGCTGCGCTGCAGCACCAGGGCGGCGTCGCGCTCACGGGTGTAGCGGCGGGCGTTGTCCACGCAGACGGCCGCCCGCGACACCAGGTCCTCGGCGAGGCTCAGGTCGTCCTCGTCGAACGGCTCCTGGCGGCGGCGCCGGAAGAAGGCGGTGACGCCGAGGGTCACGCCCCGCGCGCGCAGCGGCACGATCACCACGCTGTGCAGCCCGAGTTCCAGGAAGGTCGTCTCCCGGCGGCCCGGTACGTCCGCCACCCACTCCCTGGCCAGCGGGTCGAGCCGCGCCTCGCGATAGGACCTGCCCGTGGCCAGACAGCGGATCGGCGGCGACCCCGGCAGGTAGGCCGCCGTCCCGCCGATCTCCACGACTGCCTCCGCGCCGCCGCCGTCCACCGACTGCCGGCCGGCCCGGCGCAGAGGCACCGGCTCGGTCTCGTTCAGCGGCCCGGACACCGGCTCCGCACCCCGCAGCACCGACTCCAGCAGGTCCACGCAGACCAGGTCGGCGAAGGCGGGCACGGCCACGTCGGCCAGCTCCTGCGCGGTCCGCACGACGTCCAGCGTCCGGCCGATCTGCTCGCCGGCCCGGTCGAGCAGGGCCAGGCGCTGCCGGGCGCGGTGCCGGTCGGTGATGTCGATGACCGTGTAGTAGACGCCCATCGGGCGGCCGTGGTCGTCCTCGAGCCGGGTGAACGACATCATGTGCGCGGTCTCCCGGAGCGGGGCGGAGCGCACCTTGCCCACGTGCTCGTAGCCGATCACCGGCTCGCCGGTCTTGAGGACGTGCCGCATCTGCGCCTCGATCCCCGCGGAGTCCAGACCGGGCTGGATCTCCGCGAGCCGCCGCCCCAGCCGGCACTCGGCCGGTCCGCCGCCGAACCGTCCCAGCGCGGCGTTCGACCACACGCAGCGCAGATCGCCGTCCACGATCGCCATGCCGACCGGCGAGTTGGTGACCACCTGCTCCAGGACCGTGCGGCTCATGTCCCAGCCGGGCGCCCCGGACATGTCGGACAGCAGCACCAGCCAGCGTGCGAAACCGCCCGACTCGACGGCCCGGGTGACGCGGACCATGACCTTCACCGGCTGCCCGTCCCCGCGCCGGACGGTCAGCAGGCCCATCCAACCGCCGTCCTCGCGACAGCGTTCGATCAGTTCCGGCACCCGAGCGGCGTCCCGGGGGGTCAGCAGCCCGCTGACGCCCCTGCCGACCACCTCGGAGGCGGGGTAGCGCAGCAGCTGCTGGGCCCCCCTGGTCCAGCTCGTCACCACGCCCTGCGCGTCCAGCAGGATGGGCACGGCGTCAGCCACGTCGAACCGCTGCCGAGCGGCGCTCTGCTCCTCGTGAATGCCCACGGCCGACCTCTCCGTCGTCGAGAGTGGTCTACCACCACCTGTCTCAATCTTCGCCCTTCCGGCTCACCGGAGCCCTGCCGACGGGAGCCGAAAGCGGAAGGCGAGGGCGGCAACGGAGGGCGGGAGGGGCCGCGGGCGGGGGCGCCCTCGCGGCCGGGGCGGCGCGGTGGGTGCAGTGCGGTGCGCGCGGTGCGGTGCGGCGCGGTGCGGTGCGGCGCGGTGCGGTGCGGCGCGGCGCGGTGCGGTGCGCTGCCGCGCGGGGAGAGGCCGGAAGGCCGGGCTGGGCGCCTGGTCCCGGCTCCGTGCCTGCCGCGGGGCCTGCCACCGCGCGTGCCGGACCGCCCGCCCCCACGGGACGCGCCGGCTCCGCCCGGCGGCGCGTACGGCGCGGAGGGGCCGCCTGCCGGGCGGCCCGGCCGGCGACTGCGGGGGCGCGTCGCGGCCGGGCCCTGCCGGTGTCAGGCCCCCTGCGTCAGCACCTTCTCCAGCGTTCCGAGCGCCGACTCGAGCTCCTCGCCGGTGATCGTCAGCGGCGGCGCCAGCCGGATCGTGGAGCCGTGGGTGTCCTTGACGAGGATTCCCTCGCGCAGCAGCCGCTCGCCGATCTCCCGGCCGGTGCCGATGGCCGGGTCGACGTCGACGCCCGCCCACAGGCCCCGGGCGCGGAAGCCGGTGACGCCCTTGCCGACGAGGTCTTCCAGACCGTCCCGCAGGACGACGCCCAGCTCGGCCGCCCGGCGCTGGTACTCGCCCGTCTCCAGCAGCTCGACCACCGCCGTGCCGACGGCCGCGGCCAGCGGGTTGCCGCCGAACGTCGAGCCGTGCTCGCCCGGCCCCAGCACGCCGAGCACGTCCCGCCGGGCGAGAACCGCGGACACCGGCACGATGCCGCCGCCCAGCGCCTTGCCCAGCAGCAGCATGTCGGGGACGACCGACTCGTGCTCCACGGCGAGGGTGCGGCCGGTCCGGCCCAGGCCGGACTGGATCTCGTCGGCGATGAACAGGCAGCCCGCGCGGCGGGTCAGCTCCCGTACGCCAGCCAGGTAGCCGTCGTCCGGGACGATCACGCCGGCCTCGCCCTGGATGGGCTCCAGCAGCACCGCGGCCGTCGTCTCGTCGACCGCCGCCTCCAGGGCCGCCAGGTCGTTGTAGGGAACGATGCGGAAGCCGGGGGTGAAGGGGCCGAAGCCGCTCCGCGCCGTCTCGTCGGTCGAGAAACTGACGATCGTCGTCGTGCGGCCGTGGAAGTTCTCCGCCGCGACCACGATCGTCGCCCGGTCGGCGGGGACGCCCTTGACCTCGTACGCCCACTTGCGGGCCACCTTGATGCCGGACTCCACGGCCTCGGCGCCCGTGTTCATCGGCAGCACCATCTCCTGGCCCGTCAGCGCCGCCAGACGCTCGGCGAACTCGGCCAGGCGGTCGTTGTGGAAGGCGCGCGAGGTGAGGGTGAGACGGTCCAGCTGGCGGTGTGCGGCCTCGACCAGCAGCGGGTGCCGGTGGCCGAAGTTGAGGGCGGAGTAGCCGGCCAGCATGTCCAGGTAGCGGCGGCCCTCCACGTCCTCCACCCAGGTGCCCTCGGCCCGGGCGACCACCACCGGCAGCGGGTGGTAGTTGTGGGCCAGGACCGGCTCCTCGGCGCGGATGAGGTCGGCGGACGTGCGCGTGGTGACGGGAGCGGTCATGAGCGGATCTCCTGAGTGCAGCACTTGATGCCGCCGCCTGCCTTGCGGAACTCCGACAGGTCGACGGGGACGGGGAGGTAGCCGCGGTCGGCCAGGGTGGAGGCGAGGGCCTCCGCCTGGGGCGCGATGAAGACGTGGTGGCCGTCGGACACCGAGTTGAGGCCGAACGCCAGCGCGTCCTCGCGGGTGGCGAGCACCGCGTCCGGGTACAGCCGGGCGAGCACCTCGCGGCTGCCGGCCGAGAACGCCTCCGGGTAGTACGCGATGTTGTCGTCGTCGAGGACGAACAGCGCGGTGTCCAGGTGGTAGAAGCGCGGGTCCACCAGCGTCAGGCTGATCACCGGGTGGCCGAAGAACTCCTGCACCTCGCGGTGGGCCTCGCGGGTGGTGCGGAATCCGGTGCCGGCCAGGACGTAGCGGCCCGTCCAGACGAGGTCGCCCTCGCCCTCGCAGACGGACTCGGGCCGGTGCACGTCGAAGCCGGCCGACTTGAACCACGTGTCGTAGTGCGTGGACTCGGGGCGCCGTTCGGGCGCGTGGAAGAGGGAGCCGAAGACGCGGCCGTCGACGACGACCGCCGAGTTCGCGGCGAAGACCATGTCGGGCAGGCCGGGGGCCGGCTCCAGGACGTCGACGGTGTGGCCGTGGCGGCGGTAGGCGCCGATCAGCTGCTGCCACTGTTCCTGGGCCAGAGCGGCGTCGACGGGTGCGTCGGGCCGCATCCACGGATTGATCGCGTACTGCACGGCGAAGTGTCTGGGTTCACAGACGAGGAAGCGCCGCCGGCGCGGCACACGGGAGTCGGGCACAGAGGGGTTCCTCCGCTTCCTGCGGTGTGGGCTGGGTTGAGACCACGGTAGGAAGGGACCGATACGACCGACAAGAAACGGATATTGCGCGTCGGCGCAGGAATGCTGCGTTCTTTCCGGGCATTACGCACGACTGCTGCGCATATTTCCGCTCATTCGGGCGCCGGCTGACTGGCGCCCGCCTCCGGGCTCTCCGGCAGCAGATGCGACAGCACCATCACGCTGATCGTCTTGCGGATGAACGGCTCCCGGCGGATCCGCTCCAGCACCTCCTCGAAGTGCTCGACGTCCCGCGCCCGCACGTGCAGCAGCGCGTCCGCGCCGCCGGTCACCGTCATCGCGGCCGTGATCTCCGGATGGTTGCGGACCACCTCCGCCAGCCGCCGGGGCGGGGCGGCGCCCTCGCAGTACACCTCGACGTACGCCTCCGTGCGCCAGCCCAGCGCCGACGGCCGCACCGTGGCCGTGAACCCGGTGATCACCCCCGTATCCCGCAGCCGGTCCACGCGCCGCTTCACCGCCGTCGACGACAGGCCGATGGCCGCCCCGATCTCGGCGAAGCTGGTCCTGGCGTTCGCCATCAGCGCGGTGACGATCTTCCGGTCGAGCTCGTCGAACGGGGCGGGCCTGCTGTTCATGGCGGCACTGTACCCAGCGCGAACGGCCGCTCCCGGTCCATGTCCAGGCGCGCGGATTGCTCCTAGACTCCGGGTTCATGCTGCGCGCCCTCGCCGTCGACGACGAACGCCCCTCGCTGGAGGAGCTGCTCTATCTGCTCAACGCCGACCCCCGCATCAGCAGCGCGGAGGGCGCCGGCGACGCGACCGAGGCGCTGCGCCGCATCAACCGGGCCCTGGAGTCGGGGCCGGGCGGGGCCGAGGCCATCGACGTCGTCTTCCTCGACATCCACATGCCGGGCCTCGACGGACTCGACCTCGCCCGGCTGCTGAGCGGGTTCGCCGAACCGCCGCTCGTCGTGTTCGTCACCGCCCATGAGGACTTCGCCGTCCAGGCCTTCGACCTCAAGGCCGTCGACTACGTTCTCAAGCCCGTCCGCAAGGAACGCCTCGCCGAGGCGGTGCGCCGGGCCGCCGAGATCGGCAACGCCGCCCCGCGCATCCCCGTGCACGAGCCCGACCCGGACCAGCTGCCCGTCGAGCTCGGCGGCGTCACCCGGTTCGTCGCCGTCGACGACATCACCCACGTCGAGGCCCAGGGCGACTACGCCCGCCTGCACACCGACAAGGGCAGCCACCTGCTGCGCATCCCGCTGTCCACCCTGGAGGAGCGCTGGCGCTCCCGCGGCTTCGTCCGCATCCACCGCCGGCACCTGGTCGCGCTGCGCCACATCGGCGAGCTGCGGCTGGGCGCGGGCACCGTGAGCGTGGTGATCGGCGGCGAGGAGCTGCAGGTCAGCCGGCGCCACGCGCGCGAACTGCGGGACCTGCTGATGAGGAGGACCTGACCGTGCCGCAGGACCCCGCCGAGCGCCGCGTCGTCGTCACCGGCCCGCACCGGCGCGTTCTGCCCCACGCCCGGCTCCGGGCGCGAGGGCGCTACCCCCATGCCTCCGGCTACTACCGGCCGCGCACCGAGATCGACGAGCAGACCACCCTCGGCGACACCTACGTCCGCTCGCTGATGCGCACCCAGCTGCGGGCCGCCCTCGGCGTCTTCGCGGTGCTCGGCCTGCTCGTCGGCCCGCTGCCGCTGGTGTTCTCCGCCATTCCCTACGCCCACCGCCTCGAGTGGGCGGTCCTCGGCTTCTGCCTGTACGCCCCGCTGGTCCTGCTGGCCCGCTGGTACGTCCGCCGAGCCGAGCGCAACGAACGGGACCTCGTACGACTGGTCGAGGACCGGTGAACTCCGGCTACGCCGTCCCCGCCGTCGCCCTCGTCGTCGTGGCGACCGTCCTCGTCGGCGCGTTCGGCCTGCGCATCTCCCGCACCACCTCCGACTTCTACGTCGCCTCCCGGACCGTCGGCCCCCGCCTCAACGCGGCCGCCATCAGCGGCGAGTACCTCTCCGCGGCCTCCTTCCTCGGCATCGCCGGCCTTGTGCTGGTGCAGGGACCGGACATGCTCTGGTACCCGGTCGGCTACACGGCCGGGTACCTCGTGCTGCTGCTCTTCGTCGCCGCCCCGCTGCGCCGCTCCGGCGCCTACACCCTGCCCGACTTCGCCGAGGCCCGCCTCGCCTCGCAGACCGTGCGGCGGCTCGCGGGCGCCTTCGTCGTCGGCGCCGGCTGGCTCTACCTGCTGCCCCAGCTCCAGGGCGCCGGGATGACCCTGGCGGTGCTGACCGGCGCGCCCGACCCGCTCGGCGGGATCATCGTCGCCGTCGTGGTGGTCGCCACCGTCGCCGCCGGCGGCATGCGCAGCATCACCTTCGTACAGGCCTTCCAGTACTGGCTGAAGCTCACCGCGCTGCTCGTCCCCGCCTTGTTCCTGGTCCTCGCCTGGCAGGGCGACGGGGCGCCCCGGCACGTCTTCGGGGAACCGCCGTCCTTCCGCGAGCAGCGCGTGGTCACCGTCGACACCGGTCTCGACCTGAAGCTGGACCGGCCGCTGACCGTCACGGTGAGCGGCACCGTCGACGGCCGCCCGCACGACGGCCGGCCGGTGCGGCTGCCCGCCGGCACCCACCACATCGCCGAGGGCACCCGGCTGACCTTCGCCGAGGGCACCCCGGTCCCGGCCGCCGACCGCGGCAGCGACGGCGGCATGTCCACCTCGCTGACCGCGAGCCGTGAGGAACGCCCGCTGTACGCGACGTACGGACTGATCCTCGCCACCTTCCTCGGCACCATGGGCCTGCCGCACGTCGTCGTCCGCTTCTACACCAGCCCGCACGGCGTCGCCGCCCGCCGCACCACCGTGGCCGTGCTCGCCCTGACCGGCGCCTTCTACCTCCTGCCCCCGGTCTACGGCGCACTCGGCCGCCTCTACGCCCCCGAGCTCACCATCACCGGCAACGCAGACGCGGCCGTGCTGCTGCTGCCCGACCGCATGATCGGCGGCCTCGGCGGCGACCTGCTCGGGGCGCTGGTCGCGGGCGGGGCGTTCGCGGCGTTCCTGTCCACGGCGTCCGGGCTGACCATGGCCGTCGCGGGCGTGCTCACCCAGGACGTGCTGCCCTCGCGCGGAGTACGGCACTTCCGGCTCGGCACGGTGCTCGCCATGGCCGTACCGCTCGCCGCGAGCGTCATCGTGGGCGGGCTGCCGGTCGCGGACGCGGTCGGGCTCGCGTTCGCCGTGTCGGCGTCGTCCTTCTGCCCGCTGCTCGTCCTCGGCATCTGGTGGCGGCGGCTGACCCCGCCGGGCGCGGCCGCCGGGATGCTCGTCGGGGGCGGCTCGGCGTTCCTGGCGGTGACCGCGACCATGGCGGGCTTTCCGGGCACCGGGCCGCTGCACGCCCTGCTCGCCTGGCCCGCGCTGTGGTCGGTGCCGTTCGGCTTCCTGACCATGGTGCTGGTGTCCCTGGCCACCCCGGGACGGGTGCCGCCGGGCACCCAGGCGATCCTGGCGCGGTTCCACCTGCCGGAGGAGCTGAGGACGGAGGCGAAGGCGTGAGCGGTTTCCTCGCCGGGCTGTGCGTGGCCGCGCTGCCGCTGCTGGCGGCCGGGTTCTGGCTCGGGCGGCGCACCGCGAGCCCGCAGAACCTCGGCGGGCTCGGCACGCCCGTCGAGCACGCCACCTTCGAGACCCTGCACACCGCCTCCCTCGCCGCGCCCCCGCTGCGGGCGGGCCTGACGGAGGAGACCGCGCGCAGGTCGGCCCGCAGACTGCGCTCGCTGCTCGGCACCGACGCGCTGTGCCTGACGGACGAGAAGCAGGTCCTGGTCTGGGACGGCGTGGGCGCCCACCACCGCACCGAGGTCATGGAACGGCTCGCCGGCGCCCTGGAGACCGGCCGCGGCGAGGCCTTCCGGCTGACCTGCGACGCGCCCGACTGCCCGGTGCGCTGGGCCGTGGTCGCCCCGCTCACCGTCGACGACCGCGTCCACGGCACGCTGGTCGCCTGTGCGCCCCGCGAGTCCGCGGTGCTGGTGCGCGCGGCCGGCGAGGTCGCCCGCTGGGTCTCCGTGCAGCTCGAGCTCGCCGACCTCGACCAGTCGCGCACCCGGCTCATCGAGGCCGAGATCAAGGCGCTGCGGGCGCAGATATCCCCGCACTTCATCTTCAACTCGCTCGCGGTGATCGCCTCGTTCGTCCGCACCGACCCCGAGCAAGCCCGCGAACTGCTCCTGGAATTCGCCGACTTCACCCGCTACTCGTTCCGCAGGCACGGCGACTTCACCACCCTCGCCGACGAACTCCACGCCATCGACCAGTACCTGGCGCTGGTCCGGGCCCGCTTCGGCGACCGCCTCTCCGTCACCCTGCAGATCGCGCCCGAGGTGCTGCCGGTCACCCTGCCCTTCCTGTGCCTGCAGCCGCTCGTCGAGAACGCCGTCAAGCACGGACTGGAGGGCAAGACGGCGGCCACCGGCAAGTGCCACATCCAGATCACCGCGCAGGACGCCGGCGCCGAGGCCCTGGTGGTGATCGAGGACGACGGCGCGGGTATGGACCCGGAGCTGCTGCGCCGCATCCTCGCGGGCGAGGTCAGCCCGTCCGGCGGCATCGGCCTGTCCAACGTCGACGACCGGCTCCGTCAGGTCTACGGCGACGACCACGGCCTCGTCATCGAGACCGCGCCGGGCGCGGGCATGAAGATCACCGCCCGGCTGCCGAAGTACCAGCCGGGCGTGCACTCGGCCGGGCGGCTCGCCCGGGAGTGAGGCTCAGGCGCCGCGGGTGACGACCATGCCGAGCGTGATCAGGCCCAGCACGACCCAGCCGAACCACAGCCAGCCGTTGCTGCCGAGCGCCACCGTGTAGGCCGTCACCGCGACGAGCCCGGCGACGGTGACCACCCCCATCGTCTTCGTGGAACCGTCCGGGGAACCGGGCATCGCCACCCTCCTCATGGTCCGCTTCCCTCCATGGTGCCCCGGCTCTGCCCCCGGACGATGCCCCCGGACGAAAAGTGAGCCCCGGCGCACACGCCGGGGCTCACTTTCCGCCGAGGGGGCCCACCCCTCCGGGGCTCACGCCGGGGCGCGGACCGTCAGCGCCCGTGCGCCTCCAGCGAGGCCAGGTAGGCGTTGTACGCCTCGAGCTCCTTGTCCCCGTCGCGGTCGGCGGCCCGGTCCTTGCGCCTGGCCTGCCGCTGCTCGGAGCCGTACCACTGGAACAGCAGGGCCAGCAGCACCAGCACGGACGGGACCTCGCTGAACGCCCAGGCGATGCCGCCGGCCGCGTTCTGGTCGGACAGCGCGTCGATGCCGAGGGAGGCGGGCGGGTTCTTGAACGTCTCCACCATGGTCGTGGACGCCATCATCAGCGCGATCCCGAAGAACGCGTGGAACGGCATGCCGGCGAACAGCTCCAGCATCCGGATCAGGTAGCCGGGCCGGTTCGGTCCCGGGTCGACGCCCATGATCGGCCAGAAGAACACCACGCCGACGGCGAGGAAGTGCACCATCATCGCGACGTGCCCCGTCTTGGAGCCCATCAGGAAGTCGAACAGCGGGGTGAAGTACAGCGCGTACAGGCTCGCGATGAACATCGGGATGGTGAACAGGGGGTGCGTGATGAAGCGCATGTAGTGGCTGTGCAGCAGCATCAGCAGCAGCTCGCGGGGCCCCTTGCGGCCCCGGCCCGCCGTCGGCAGCGCGCGCAGCGCCAGCGTCACGGGCGCGCCGAGCAGGATCAGGATCGGCGAGAGCATGCTGATCACCATGTGCTGCACCATGTGCACGCTGAACATGACCATCCCGTAGTCGTTCAGCTTGGTGCACATCACCAGCATGATCGTCAGCACGCCGGTGACGAACGACACCGTCCGCCCCACCGGCCACTTGTCACCGCGCCGGACCAGCCGTACGACCCCCCACCCGTACAGCGCCAGCCCGAGCAGGCAGGCGACGAGGAAGAAGGGGTCCGGGGACCACTCCAGCCCCCGTCCCAGGGTGAACGGCGGCAGGTCCATGGTCGTGCCGTGACCGCTGTGATCCATCGGCCGGCTCCTGATTCGTGGGGGTTGTGCGAGTCTGTCCGCACCAGAGTAGAACCGCCCCCGGTCACGGCTGCGACCGGGGGCGGGACAAAGCTCCGCGGCGTCAGAGCACGCACTCCGCCTCGTCGTAGCGCTCGGCGGGAACCGTCTTCAGCGTCTCCACCGCCTCCGCCAGCGACACCATCACGATGTCGGTGCCGCGCAGCGCCGTCATCATGCCGAACTGCCCGCGGTGCACCGCCTCCACGGCGTGCCACCCGAAGCGGGTGGCCAGCACGCGGTCGTACGCCGTCGGCGTGCCGCCGCGCTGCACGTGCCCGAGGATCACCGGCCGGGCCTCCTTGCCGAGCCGCTCCTCCAGCTCGACGGACAGCTGGCGGGCGATGCCGGCGAAGCGCTCGTGGCCGTAGACGTCCGTGCCGCCCTCGTCGAAGTCCATGGTGCCCGGGCGCGGCTTGGCGCCCTCCGCGGCGACGACGATGGCGAACCGCTTGCCCTGGTCGAACCGCTCGCCCACCCGCGCGGCCAGCTCCTCGATGTCGAAGGGCCGCTCGGGGACGACGACGGCGTGCGCGCCGGCCGCCATGCCGGAGTGCAGCGCGATCCAGCCCGTGTGACGGCCCATGACCTCCACGACCAGCACCCGCTGGTGGGACTCCGCGGTGGTCTTCAGCCGGTCCAGCGCCTCCGTCGCCACGCCGACGGCCGTGTCGAAGCCGAAGGTGACGTCGGTGACAGCGATGTCGTTGTCGATGGTCTTCGGCACGCCCACCACGGGCAGCCCGCCGTCCGACATCAGGCGGGCCGCCTTCAGCGTGCCCTCGCCGCCGATCGGGATGATCGCGTCCAGACCGAGTTCCTCGAGGTGGCCCCTGGCCCGCTCGACGCCGTCGCGCAGGTGCGAGGGCTGGACCCGGGAGGAGCCGAGGATCGTGCCGCCGCGAGCCAGGATGCCGCTCACCGCGTCGAGGTCGAGCTTGAGGTAGTCGCACTCCAGGAGGCCCTTCCAGCCGTCCCGGAAGCCGATGACCTCGTCGCCGTGGTCGACGACGGCGCGGTGCACGACGGACCGGATGACGGCGTTCAGGCCGGGGCAGTCGCCGCCGGACGTGAGGACACCAATGCGCATCGCCCGAAAAACCTTCTCGATGTGGGCCGGGGCCGGACCGCGTCGTCCGGCTCGATCCCCGCCACCCTAGCGGCATCCGGGGGCGGGGCAGCACCGTGCGTCCGCCTGCTGGACGACCCCGCTCACCTGTGCGTTCGAGCCGTCAGACGGGCCCGCTCACCTGTGCGTACGGGCCCTCGGACGGGCTGGTGAAGCAGAGCTGGAGCGCAGGTGTCGGGCAGGTTGCCGGACCCCTGCGCAACCGTGCTAAGGCGGGCTCCACGCGGGCTGCTGCGCGACTCGTCCTCACGCGGGCTGCCGGGCAGCTGTCCTCACGCGGGCTGCTGCGCAGACGCGATGCGCTCGTTGCGAAGCGCCTCGTACCACCGGTCGTCGGCCGGCGGCAGCGCGTTCACGTCGAGCGCCAGCTTCAGCAGCAGGTCCGCGATCAGCGGGTTGCGCGCGAGCACCGGGCCGTGCATGTACGTGCCGAAGACCGTCTCGTTGTACGCGCCCTCCGTGCCGTCGCCCGTGCCGTTGCCGTTGCCCAGCCGCGTCTTGGCCAAGGGGCGGGCGGTCGGGCCCAGATGGGTGACGCCCTGGTGGTTCTCGAAGCCGGTCAGCGGGGGCAGGCCCAGGCGCGGGTCGATGTCGGCGAGCACGTCGCCCACGCACCGCTCGCCCTCGCCGCGCACCGACACCACGTCCAGCAGGCCCAGTCCGGGCTCGCGCTGGCCGAGGTCGTTGATGAACTCGTGGCCGAGGATCTGGTAGCCGGCGCACACCGAGAAGACGATCGCGCCGTTGCCGACGGCCCGGTGCAGACCGCCGTCGCGGCGCAGCCGCTCGGCCGCGAGCCGCTGCGGACGGTCCTCGCCGCCGCCGATCAGGTAGATGTCCCCGGAGGTCGGGATCGGCTGGTCGCTGCGCACGTCGAGCCGGGCCACGTCGAGGCCGCGCTGGCGCGCCCGGCGCTCCACGACCAGCACGTTGCCCTGGTCGCCGTACGTGCTGAGCAGGTCCGGGTAGATCCAGACGATCCGCAGTTGGTTGTCGCTCACAAAAGTCCCCTGACGTCTCGTGCTCAGTTGCCGACGCGGCGGCGCAGGTCCTGGAAGGCGGTGTAGTTGGCGATGACCTCGATCCGGCCCGGCGGGCAGGCCTGCACCGCCTGGTCGAGGTTGTCGAACACCTGGAACTGCTGGTCGGCGACCTCCAGACGCACCGCGAGGTCCAGCTTCCGGTCACCGATGACGCAGATCGGGTGGCCGCTCAGGCGCGTGTAGTCGACGTCCCACAGCCATGAGGTGTCGGTGCCGTCGGCGCCGCGCGCGTTCACGGAGAGGATCACCGGGGTGGGCGGCGGGTCGATCAGGCTGAACGTCTCCAGCCAGCCGGCCGGGTTCTTCGCCAGCAGCAGCCTGAGGTCGCGGCCCTGGAACTGGACGACGTCGTAGCGCCCGGCCACGGCCTGCACCTGGTACATCCGCTCCAGCGCCACCTGCGGCGGCACCCCGAAGACGGCGGCGACGGCCGCGGAGGAGGCGGCGTTGGCCTTGTTGGCGCGGCCCGGCAGCTGCAGGTGGATCGGCCAGGCCGAGCCGTGCGGGTCGAGGACGTGGTCGCCGGACAGCGCCCAGCTCGGCGTGGGCCGGCGGAAGCCGCACTCGCCGCAGAACCAGTCGTCGCCGGGGCGCTGCATCACGCCGCCGCAGGACGGGCAGGACCAGGCGTCGTCCTTCCACATCTGCCCGGCCGCGACCCAGACCACGTTGGGGGAGGAGGACGCGGCCCACACGACCAGCGGGTCGTCGGCGTTGGCGATGATCACGGCCTTGGACCCGGCGAGCCCCTCACGCCAGTTCTCGGCGAGCATGCGGGTCTCCGCCGCGCGGTCGAGCTGGTCGCGGGAGAGGTTGAGCAGGGCGATGCACTTGGGAGCGGTGTCCCGGGCGACGCCCGCGAGGTACTTCTCGTCGACCTCGATGACGCCGTAGCGCGCGTCCGAGCCGCCGGCCAGCGCCGAGGTGATGCCGGCGGGCATGTTGGCGCCTAGCGCGTTGGACACGACCGGGCCCGCGGCCCGCAGCGCCTCGGCGATCAGCCTCGTGGTCGTGGTCTTGCCGTTGGTGGCCGAGACCAGGACGACGTCCAGGTTCTGGGCCAGCCGGGCGAGGAGGTCGGGGTCGAGCTTGAGCGCCACCCGGCCGCCGATCACCGAACCGCTGCCGCGCCCTGCGGCGCGAGATGCCGCCGCGACCGCCTTGCCGGCGGTGACGGCGATCTTGGCCCGCGGCGTGAGCGGGTCCGAGTTGCCTGCCATCAGTTCTCGATCCTCCTTGCGTACGCGCCGCGCCTCTGCCTGACGGCAACGTGGTGGTGGTCAGCCTATTCGAGATCCATTCGCACTCCCGAATCGCCGTACCCTTGCGCCCATGCGAAACGGCTCCATTCCGGGCACACGCGGACGCGTCAGGCCCCTCACCCTGTTCGGCGACCCGGTGCTGCACGCGCCCTGCGCGGAGGTCACCGACTTCGGCGACGAACTGGCGGCCTTGGTGGAGGACTTGTTCGCGACGATGTACGCGGCGCGCGGCGTGGGGCTGGCGGCGAACCAGGTGGGGGAGCCGCTGCGGGTGTTCGTCTACGACTGCCCGGACGACGAGGACGTGCGGCACCTCGGACACGTGGTCAACCCGCGCCTCGTGGAGGCCGACGGGGTGGTCGTGCGGGGCCCGGAGGGCTGCCTGTCCCTGCCCGGGCTGGAGGCCGGCACGCCGCGCTACGACCATGCCGTGGTCGAGGGCTTCACGGTGACCGGGGAGCCCGTCACCGTGCACGGAACGGGGTTCTTCGCGCGGTGCCTGCAGCACGAGTGCGACCACCTCGGGGGCCGGGTGTACGCGGATCACCTCACCGGGTGGCGCGGCCGCAGGCTGCGCAGACAGGTGGCGAAGGCGTCCTGGAGCCGGGGCGGCGACCCTCGGACCCCGGCGCCCGGCCACGAAGACATGGTCCTGGAGACCGAGAGCGGACGTTAGAAACCCGGACCGCCCACCCGGTCGCCGGCCGCCGCCAGCCTGCCCCACAGCAGGTCGGCCAGGCTCCGCACCAACTCCGCGCGCGAGCAGGGCCGTTCGCCGAGCCACCAGTCGCCCGCCGCGTGCATCATCCCGACGATCCCGTGTCCCCACACCCGGGCCAACTGCTGGGTGCCCGGTCCGAGGTCCAGCCGCTCCTCGATGACCTGCGCCAGTTCCTCGCCCATCCTGCGCAGCAGCGGCGCGGAGTGCTTGCCCACGTCGAAGCCGGGGTCTCCGGGGTGGCCGCCCTCCGCGGGATGCATCAGGAAGCGGTAGACCTGCGGGCGGGCCTCGATCGCCGCCAAGTACGTGTCCAGGGTGGCCTCCACGCGTTCCCTGCGGTCCGCCGGGGCGTCCAGCGCGGCCCGCAGCGAGGCGAGGAGGGCGTCCGTGTGCCTCATGGCCAACGCCGCGTACAGTCCGCCCTTGTCGCCGAAGTGCCGGTACAGGATCGGCTTGGTGATGCCGGCCTCCGCCGCGATGGCGTTCATCGAGGCCTGCGGCCCGTCGCGCAGCACCACTCTGTCGGCGGCCTCCAGCAACTCGCGCCGGCGGCGGTCGGCGGACCGCTGCTGATCGGTCCGCTGCGTGGTGTCCATGAGCTCTCCCCACCCGTGCTGATTCGGTGACGCCAGCGCAAACTAACACTCAAGCCGCCCTTTGCATCGAACGGGCTGCCGACCGGTCATCGGGAGTTGACTTTTCCTACCGGCCGGTAACAGACTCGTGTTACCGCTAGTAACACATTGCGCCGCCGCTGGAGGGGACATGGCCGAGTTCACCATGGAGCTCAACGACGAACAGAAGGAGGTCCGCGACTGGCTGCACGGCTTCGCCGCCGACGTCATCCGGCCCGCGGCCGCCGAATGGGACGAGCGTGAGGAGACTCCCTGGCCGGTCATCCAGGAGGCCGCCAAGGTCGGCATCTACTCCCTGGACTTCTACGCCCAGCAGTACTTCGACGCCACCGGCCTCGGCATCCCGATGGCGATGGAGGAGCTGTTCTGGGGCGACGCCGGCATAGCCCTGTCGATCGTCGGCACCGGCCTCGCCGCGGTGGGCGTCCTCGCCAACGGGACCGAGGAGCAGATCGGCACCTGGATCCCGCAGATGTACGGCGACGTCAACGACGTCAAGGTCGCCGCCTTCTGCTCCTCCGAGCCCGACGCAGGCTCCGACGTGGCCTCCATGCGCACGCGCGCCGTCTACGACGAGGCCAAGGACGAGTGGGTGATCAACGGCACGAAGACCTGGGCGACCAACGGCGGCATCGCCAACGTCCACGTCGTCGTCGCGGTCGTCGACCCCGAGCTGGGTTCCAAGGGCCACGCCTCCTTCATCGTCCCGCCGAACACCCCGGGACTGTCGCAGGGGCAGAAGTTCAAGAAGCACGGCATCCGCGCCTCGCACACCGCCGAGGTCGTGCTGGAGGACGTCCGGGTCCCCAGCTCCTGCCTGCTGGGCGGCAAGGAGAAGCTGGACGAGCGGCTGGCCCGCGCCCGCGAGCGGGCGAAGTCGGGCGGCGAGCGCGTGAAGAACGCGGCCATGGCCACGTTCGAGGCCTCCCGCCCGGCCGTCGGCGCGATGGCCGTCGGCACCGCGCGCGCCGCCTACGAGGTCGCCCTCGACTACGCCAAGACCCGTGAGCAGTTCGGCCGCCCGATCATCGACAACCAGGGCGTCGCCTTCCAGCTCGCGGACATGCGCACCCAGATCGACGCCGCCCGCCTGCTCGTCTGGCGTGCGTCCTGGATGGCGATCAACGGCAAGCCGTTCACGGCGGCCGAGGGCTCCATGTCGAAGCTGTTCGCGAGCGAGACCGCCAAGAAGGTCACCGCGCAGGCGATCCAGATCCTCGGCGGCAACGGCTACACCCGTGAGTACCCGGTGGAGCGGATGCACCGCGACGCCGCGATTTATACGATCTTCGAGGGCACGAGTGAGATCCAGCGCCTGGTGATCGCCCGCACCCTGTCGGGGATGCCGATCCGCTAGCGCGGCGCACCTGGTCCGGCGGCACCCGCCGTCCGCCCGATCCCGAGCCACCGCCCCGTCCGGAGGCGCCGCCCGCGTCCGGGCGCCAGGCCCACCGGCCCGGCGCCCGCCCGGCGGCACGACGGGGGCGGGGCGGCCCGGCCGATCCGGCCGCGCGTGGCGGCGCAGGCGCGGTGAGCGCCGCCTGGTGGCGATGGGCGCGGCCGGGCGGCGGGGACGCGTCTGGGGGTACCGGCCCGGCGGCTAGCGGCACGACGACGAGTGTGCTGGGGCGCAGCGGTTGCGGCCGGTCCGGCCGCCCGTAGTGGCAGAGGCACGGTGAGCCGCGCTGCTTGGTGGCGGCGGGCGCGGTCGGCCGGCGGTGACGCGTCCGGGGTGCCGGCCGGCGGTTGGCTCGCG